>JAYTMT010000034.1:0-3959 GCA_043728315.1 Polaromonas sp.
CACTTTCTTTGGAATGACACAGCTTCAGCTCTGTTTTTGTCAACTCCGAAGTAAAAAACGCCTGAGCTAGGTCACTAACTCAGGCGTTTTATGCATTGCTAATCAATTACTTACGCAGGCCTAATTTGGCAATCAGCGCGGTGTAACGGTCAGCGTCTTTTTTCTTCAAGTAAGCCAACAAGCTCTTACGGCTGTTGACCATGCGCAGCAAGCCGCGACGACCGTGGTGGTCTTTGGCATGCAATTTAAAGTGGGGGGCCAGCTCGTTGATACGGGCGGTTAAAAGCGCAACTTGCACTTCTGGGCTGCCGGTGTCACCAGCTTTGCGGGCATTGCCCTTGACGACTTCAGCTTTTGTTGCTGTCAACATAGATAAATTCCTTTAAAATCAACCACTTAGCTATATTTTTGTATAGAAAAATGGACACTTGCGTACGCCAGTGGAATTACCGGCGCCGTGCTTGTCTTAGTAGACCGAAATCCGCGAAGCTCTCCATTATAGCCTGAGAAGGCTAAGCTTGCTAAAGTTCTGTTAGCTCACTTAGTTTTAGCTGGGTCTGAAAAAACAGCCCATACGAGTTGATCAACTGCAATGTACTTACGCCAAACGGCATTGATTTCATCTAGGGTGAAGTCGGCAATTAACTTGTCATTTTTAAGTGCAAGGTCCCAATCTTGGTTGAATTCTTGCACTGCACCGATCAAATTTAGCGCATGTTCATCGCCACTGCGTATGGCTTGTCGTTCTGAAAGCCACTGAGCTTTACTCAGTGCAAGCTCTTGTGGCGTAAAGCCTTTTAAACGTGAAAGCGCAAGTTCATCTTGTATAGTTTTTTCAGCCAGACTCAGGTTAGTAGGTGCTACATCGCAAAATAGTGACCAGCCAGTGTTTTTGTCATAACTGTTTAACTGCATGCTAGCAGATACGTCGTAACTAAGGCCCTTTTCTTCGCGTAAACGTGTCCACAAGCGAGACCCGGGCCCACCGCCAAAAATACGTGTGGCCAATCTTAGCTGCCAATTTTCTGCTTCTAGTTCTTCAAGTGGTAGTCTGATGGAGGCTCGCAAGGTTGAATTGGCTTTGTCAGGGGTATCGTAAACAAGCCTGGCTGGCGGGAGCTGAACGAACGGATAAGAAACACGCTGCCAAGGCATAGGTGCGCGCCAACTTTCGAGTAAACGCTGCGCATGAGATTTGACAGCCGATGGATCAACTGGACCCACCACCGTAACTATTGCAGACTGCGCACCATAAAAATCAGCATGAAATTTTTGCACTTCTTCGTACGTTAGTGTCTTGGCTTTGTCCAACCATTCTTGTGTAGAAGATACATACCTAGGATCTCTGCTGTCATAGGGATTTCCGTAACGGTTAAAAGCGTTATTGCCTAACGCTGTTTTATCTTTGAGCTCGCCCTCTGCAGATTTGACCCAATTATTTTTTGCCGTATAAAAATTTTTCACTGGAAAGTCAGACTCTCTAAGCAAATGAATAGTGAAATCAAATGCTTGTGAAAACTGATCTTTTTTGGCTGTCAAGTTGACCAAGCCGCCGCCTGCATAAAGTTGGATATTGAGGGTGGCCCCTAGCTTGACGAGTTCATCCTGTATTTGTTCACGATTGTATTTTGGCGTACCACTCATTAATAGTTGATTGACCATCCTGGATGCCGCTGCGCGGTCTGTCAATGTGTCCAAAGACCCAAACCGCAGCCTCATTTTTAACTTAACCAAATCACCCCGCGCGGATTTTTTCAAAACACTCAGCTTGATGCCCTGCTCTAGTTCGCTGCTCACTACTGATTGCCGAATATTTGCAATCGAATAGTCAAAATTTTCTGTAACTTCGCCTACCGCACTCAACGCAAATCCTTGCATATACGCGGTAATGTCCGCTAATTGCGGCTCGGGCGCGCGCACGGGCACCTCTGTGGGCACTAAAAACCCACTGGTACGGTTACTGGCAAGTAAGTACTTTTTAGCAACACGGTTCACATCCTCAAGCGTAACTTTTGTAAACCGATCACGAGATACATACAAGCTGCGCCAATCGCCTGCAACAGCTGCCTCAACCGCGTAAGCGGCAGTTGAATTTGCGTTAGCAAAAATTGAATCTGCATTTTTGTTAATAGCGGCTTTAGCTCGCTCAAACTCATCTTTGGTAATAGGGACATTGGCAACCCCCTCCACAATATCCAAAAACGGTTTTTGAATATTTGCTGAGTCCATACTCAAGGCAAAATCTGCAACGATCATTAACGTGCTGGCCTCGCGCCTCAAAACTGGGATACCAAAAATAGCGTTGACACTACCGCGCATTTTTTCTGAGAGCCGACCTGTATTTGACGCAGTAAGAGCCTGGTTCAGAATCACAAGCGGCTCCGTGTCAGGGTGCAGTGATGGTGGTAGGTGATATGACATTACATAGGCTTGTGATGTTGAAGGCCTTCGCAAAACCACACTTCGCTCGCCATCCTGGGCAGGATCTAATGTGTAAGTCTGAGCAGGCGCAGAGCCAGCTACTTTAAGGACACCAAAGGCCTGCACTAATGCAGCAAGAGTAGGCAATGGGGTAAAGTTTCCCGCTACTAAAACCAACGCGTTATCAGGCCTGTAGTAACGACGATAAAAACTTTGCAAATTCGTTATGTCGACGTTTTCTAAGTCTGATTTGGCACCGAGCACTGACTTGCCGTAGTTATGCCATGTATAGGCACTAGCCCTGACACGATCACCCAAAGCAACGAAAGGATTGCTTTCTGCGCGCTCAAGTTCGTTGCGCACTACGGTCATTTCACTGTCAAGGTCTTTGCGCGATATAAAGCTGTTGACCATTGCATCAGCTTGCCATCTCAGGTACCAATCAATTGATGATTGATCTGACTGAAAATTGGCAAAATAGTTGGTTCTGTCGTGCGTTGTGGTGCCGTTAAAAGTAAATCCACGTTTAGCAAATTCAGCTTTGGGATCAGGTGTTTTGGGTGAGCCTTTGAAAATCAAATGCTCCAGCAGATGCGCCATACCTGTCTCGCCATATCCCTCGTGCCGCGAGCCCACCATGTAGGTAACGTTGATAGTCACTCGCTGATCAGATACATCCGGCGCTAGCAAAATGCGCAGTCCGTTCGTCAGCTTGTATTCCGTAACGCCCTCTACGGTTTGCACCAGCTGCACATTCGCTGGCAATGGGGTGACGATGGAAGACTGTGCAAAACTGCTGGTTTGTATCAGCAGTGCTAGCGGCAAGGCCACTGCACTTGTACAGAGTTTTATGAATCTATTTTTGTTAGCGCGCACATGATGGGTATTCAATTGAAGCTCCGCTGTAACTGATGGTCAGCGAAAGCATACCCGAGTCTTGCTGTCTATGCCCAGCAGATCTTCCGCTCCCTAACAATGTGTTACTTGACCGTGAGCCGCGTACCCGCCTTAAAGCTTGCGCTGACAGCGTCCCAGCCTTGCGCTTTAGCACTGTCATCGGCATTGGCAAAGCGCACGGCAAAGCGGGCGTCTGCGGCTGTGGCGCTGAAGATGTCGGGGGCGCTTAGGTGCAGGGTGTAGTCGCCTTTGACTGCACCGGCTGGCAGGGTGACGTTGATGACTTGGCGGGTGGTGCTGGTGGCTTGGGGCGGCAGGGTTTGCAGGTTGCCTGCATTGGCGGTGATAGTGGCCCCGCTGGTGGCGTGTTTAAAGGTGGCTACCAGTTTACGGGCGCTAAAGATGCGGGCCCAGCCCACGTTGCGTAAATCCACCGTCACGGCCACGGCATCGCCTGCTGTGGCCTGCGGGGGGTGGCTGACTGCGTCTAGCTGCAGGCGATAGCCCATTGACCTAGAGACTTGCTCAAAGCAACCATCGGCCTTCCATTTATTGAGCACTGAGGGGGCGTAGTTAATGTTGAGCCAGGCCAAATGGTATTGCGCGCCTTCGCTCAAAATATCCTCGCAAGTGTTGCGCAC
>JAYTMT010000035.1:0-13948 GCA_043728315.1 Polaromonas sp.
CCTCTTTACCTCACAAGATTTATGGCAATTAGTAAAGCCCACTGTGCGCCAGATAGAGGCGGACGATGCCGTATTGATCTTTGATGACACCATACAAGAGAAAGCGTGGACAGATGAGAGCGAGCTCATTTGCTGGCATTTTGACCATTGCTCAGGACGTAGCGTCAAAGGAATCAATTTGCTCAACGCGCTGTACCACTGCGCCGACGTATCCATTCCCGTGGCCTTTGAGCTGGTCAAAAAGCCCTTGCAGTTTTGCGACCTAGCCACCCGCAAACTCAAACGCGCCAGTGAGGTCACCAAAAATGAACAAATGCGCTCCATCATCGAGACCTGCGTGTCGCAAAAGCTCAAGTTTCGCTACGTGCTGATGGACAGTTGGTTTGCCGCACAAGAGAATTTTGCATTCATCATCAAAAAAGAAAGGCACTTTATCGCAGCATTAAAAGACAACCGATTGATCGCCCTGTCAGCGCTAGACAAGGCGCGGGGACGCTACACGCGTGTAGATGCATTGCAATTACAGGACAAACAGACCGTGCGCGGCTGGCTCAAGGGCTTTGAAAACGAGGTGCTCATTGGTCGGCAGATCTTTACAAACAAAGATGGCAGTACGGGTGTATTGAACTTGGTAAGCAGTGATACGGCGCTTGATGGCGAGCAAATGACCACACTCTATAAAAAACGCTGGAGCGTGGAAGTTTTTCACAAATCACTCAAATCCAATGCGGCGTTGGCTAAATCTCCAACACGCACGGTTAAAACACAAAACAACCATGTATTCATGTCAATCTATGCGGTCTTCAAACTGGAGTGCCTCAAACTCAAGCTGCATCTGAATCACTTTGCGCTGCGCGCCAAAATGTTTATGAAAGCCCAGCAAATCGCGTTTGCAGAGCTTCAGGCGCTGCGGGCTGCGTAACATCAGAAGCTAATATGAATTGGCTTCTCCTTTCTGGTGCCATAGTCTTCGCATGGCTTGCCTTCGACGCGTGGAAAATCGCAGTCCCTACAGCAAACGTGCCTTATTCAGTCATAGCAAAAGGCTTGGGACAAAGCGTCGACGGGATACCCTTGCAAGAGCAAGAAAGGCGAAAGAATTGGAATTCCCGCTACGGCCTAGGAGATCTAAGTCAGACAGTTTGGCTCTGGATCATCCTTGCACTAGCGTGCGGCGTTGGCTCCGTCGTAGGATTTTTCGTATGAGCCGTTTTAACTGGTTGCTCGGCACGGAAGAGAAATCGCAGAAGGCCGCTCGCAGCAAATGTTGCCCGTCGGGTAGCGCCAACGTTAGCCCACATTGATGGACATCGAGCCTCTTCTTCGGGCAATTTACTTCGCGTTGCGCTGGCGAGTTCTTGCATGCCTTGGAATATCGCTTTTCGCTGCCTCAAAGCTGGCAGCCTTACCCTGGGTTTCCGTGCTACAGCTTATCGTTTTCGTGAGTCTTGGCGTTGCACTCGGCCTTGCTTGGGAGGAGTCTTGGGACCCAAGCAAGAAGTCGAGCATAAAAACGCCGCCCCATGAGCTAACCGCACCTACTACAGCGGTAGCAGCAGCTCTAATTGGGTTTGGGGCTTGGGGAGCTGTAAGCAGTACCGAATTGGGGTCCGTGCTTTTCGGTGCGGGAGTTGCCGCTACAGCCCTTGCATGCTGGTGCGTCGTGCACACCAAACGTCGGGGCTCAATGCAAGCGCCTATGTTGCTAGTTTTCGTAGCGGCAAGTGCGGTCGGGTATGTCGTTGGAATTGTCGTGGCGCGATATGTGGGCTAACCCGTTGATCGAGTGGACCTCCCACGGCGGGTACCGTTTTCGCCATTTTTCGGAGCGGTGTATGCCGTTGGCATCCACTCATCGCCGACTGTCTACACCACCAAATTCAAGAGGTCACGCCAAATGCGGACGAACCACTCGCTCTAGCTGGCTCAAGTAGCCGCGCAGCACAAACGCCATGTCACAGGTTTCGCAACGAATATTACTCTAAGGTTTAGAATCAAACTCAATTTGTCACCACGGGAAACTGAAATGGAACGCATGATTCAACTCCACATTGAGCACTTGCCTGAAGGGGTGTATTTGGCAACCAGCGATGATGTGCAAGGCTTGATAGCGCAAGGAAATACCTTGCAAAGCACTTTAGAAATAGCGCGGGATGTAGCCAAGCGTTTAATCGAGTCGCAAGCAGAGGAGTTCACGGTTGGGCGAACTTTGATGGCGGGTGCCTCATTCGACTATCCGCTTGTGGTAAGTGTGTAATGGGCTGTGGAGTGCCACAAACACTTCGGCTTTGCGCTACATCGTTATGCGGCAGGAAGTCACGCAATTCGGCACAACCGCCCCCAGCCTGCGCCCGCCCCACTGCGCAGCGCACTGGGCATCCATTGAGGGACGGGCTGGAGAAGCGCAAAAATGTGGGATCAGGGCTGTCATCTGTTTGAGCCCGCAGGGCGAGTTATGACAGACCCCCACATTTTGAGCATCGGACAGCTTCCCGCGCAGCGGGCCGGCACTGAAGGCTGCCAAGTGCGCTGCGCAGTGGGGCGGGCGCAGGCTACCGGAGGATACAAAAACTTGGTGTGAACCCTTCGACAAGCCAAAGGCGAACGGGTACAAACAGCCTTAAAGCACCCCACGCCTAGCCAACGACCGCATCAAATCCCGCACGCCAAATGTCCAAGGCGCGACCTTGTCGGACGTGTTCACCGCATTGGTCAAGCAGCCCAACAGCGGGGTGCTGATGCGCACCACGTCGCCCACGGCGTGGGTGAAGCCTGAGCCCGGGCCGTGGCGGTCTTGGGTGGGGGCGAACATGGTGCCTAGGAAAAGCATGAAGCCGTCGGGGTATTGGTGGCTGGCATGCAATGTTTGGGCGACCAAGTCCAGCGGGTCGCGGCTAATCATCTTGAGCGAGCTTGCGCCTTGCATCTCAAAGCCGTCGTTGCCAGTCACTTGCATGGCCAAGTCGCATTGGCGCACATCGTCTATGCTGAAATGCGCGTCGAATAATCGAATAAAGGGGCCAATGGCGCAGGACGCGTTGTTGTCTTTGGCTTTGCCCAAGAGCAGGGCGCTGCGGCCTTCCACGTCGCGCAGGTTCACGTCATTGCCCAATGCCGCGCCCTGCACTTGGCCGCTGGGGCTCACGCACAGCACAATCTCGGGCTCGGGGTTGTTCCACTGGCTTTCGGGGTGAATGCCTACCTGCGCGCCCGTGCCCACGGCGCTCATGGGCTGTGATTTGGTGAAAATTTCGGCATCTTTGCCAATGCCCACCTCTAGGTATTGCGACCACATGCCGCGCTCTATCAGCAGCGCTTTGACCTGCATGGCCTGCGCCGAGCCGGGCTTGAGCGCACGCAAATTCTCACCAATCACCTGCGTGATGGCCTCGCGCACGCCCGCCGCCCGCGCCGCGTCGCCGCGCGCCTGCTCCTCAATCACCCGCTCGAGCATGCTGGCCACAAAAGTCACGCCTGCGGCTTTGATGGGCTGCAAATCGCAAGGGGCTAGCCAATGCAGATGCGCCGCCGCACCGCCCGCTAAGCCTTCGCATTCTGCATGGCCTTGTACGGCTGATAAGTCGGCTATTCTGGGCAACTTGCCAGCGGCAAAAGCGGCGTCGATGGCCTCGGCTGGCGCGTCTTGCGCCATCAGGTCAGCGCTGGTGGCGGCTATTGGAGTTGCGTCGTATACGCCGTCTGTGCGGGCTAATACTAGGCATGGGGCGGCTATTTGTGGCCACCAAATACGGCCTATCAATGTGGATTGGTGGGCATCTTGAGGCAGGAGGTTGTTGGTTTTCATGGCATAGTTGGTTGGTTGCGGATTAATACGGACATCCGGCCGCGAAGGGCGCGAAAGTTACGCTAAAGACGCGAAAGGAATACCAAAAAGAGGTTGATAGGGTATTTTTAAAGAAAATATGCCAAACGTCAGCGTCATATGGTCATATTGTGCTATGAAAAATATATTAAATAAAAAAGAATAGTCACACAAACGTTCAATAACCAGTCACCAAACATGCATTTTCGATATTAATTTTGGTATTTTTTCGCGTCTTTAGCGTAACTTTCGCGCCCTTCGCGGCCGGAAGTTCTCCCCCGCATTCAACCCCTCAAAATCCCAACTCATAGCCAATAGTAATCGGCGCATGGTCAGAAAATTTCTCGGTTTTGTAGATCGCCTCGGTTCTCGCCAGCGCTGCAATCGCAGGCGTAGCCAAGTGGTAGTCCAACCGCCAGCCTACGTTTTTCTCATAGGCTGCGCCGCGCTGGCTCCACCAGGTGTAGCAGGTGTCGGTGGTGTTGGGTTGCAGGCGGCGGTAGACATCTACCAAGCCGGGGCTGCCTTTTTCGCCGGCGGCCAAGATGCCCGTCATCCAAGCGCGCTCCTCGGGGGTGAAGCCGCTGTTTTTTTGGTTGCTTTTCCAGTTTTTTAAATCGGCCTCTTGGTGGGCAATGTTCAAATCGCCACACAAAATGAAATCGCGCTTTTTGGCCAAGGCCGCCAAATGGGGTCGCATGAGGGCTAAAAACCGGAATTTGGCCTCTTGCCGCTCAGGGCCGGCCGAGCCGCTGGGGAAGTAGCTGCTGATCACCGACAGCTTGCGCAGTGGCGTGTCAAAGCGCAGCTCCACATAGCGGCCTTCAAAGTCAAACTCGCCGCCTTGTTTTTCGTCAAAGCCAATGATTACCTCGCTGGGCTCGTGGCGGCTGTACACGCCCACGCCGGAGTAGCCCTTTTTTTGCGCAAACTGAAAATAGCCCTGCATGCCCGCAATGCTTTCAAACCCGCCAGCGGCCATGTCAGCGGCTTGCGCCTTGATTTCTTGGACGCACATAAAATGGGGGGCGGTTTTCTCCACCCAGGCCTGCATGCCCTTGCTGGCCGCCGAGCGGATGCCGTTAAAGTTTAGGCTGGTAACGCTACACAACGATTGTTTCATGACTCAAAATCTTTCACCACAACAAGACAAGCTGGCCGTTCAATTCGTGCAATTCGCGGTCGAATCCGGCGTGCTCACATTCGGTGAGTTTAAGACCAAGGCGGGGCGTTTGTCGCCCTATTTTTTCAATGCGGGTCTGTTTGACGACGGCGCGAAGCTGTCCAAGTTGGCCGAGTTTTATGCCCAGCGCATTGTCGCCAGTGGCATCGAATTTGACATGATTTTTGGCCCCGCGTACAAAGGCATTCCGCTGGCGGCGGCGGTGGCCATTGAGCTGGCGCGCATGGGCCGCAATGTGCCCTTTGCCTACAACCGCAAAGAGGCCAAAGACCACGGCGAAGGCGGCTCTTTGGTGGGCGCGCCCGTGCGCGGGAGGGTATTGATTATTGACGACGTGATGAGCGCGGGCACGGCGGCCAAAGAGTCGATTGCCATCATCCGCGCCGCAGGTGCCACGGCGCATGCGGTGGCCATTGCGCTAGACCGCCAAGAAAAAGCCTTGGAAAACGGTGTGGATGTGCCACACAGCGCGGTGCAATACGTGACCCATGTGCTGGGTTTAGAGGTTTGTGCCATTGCGCGGCTGGGTGATTTGCTGCAATATCTGTTGTCGCAAAACGGCGCATCCAGTGCAAGCCACGCCGCGTACTACGACAAAGTGCTGGCCTACCGGCAGCGCTACGGTGTCGATTTGTAAGTGGTAAGTGATACAAATTGGGTTGGGTAAAGCGACGGAAATTCGGGCAAAATCACGTTTATGGTGTCAAAACAGCAATTTACAGGTCTACTGGCCATTCGCAGGCCGCATGCAGCCAGTGCGCATGCGCTTGCCTGTGCGGCTGTGCTGTTCAGTATGGCTTTTCAAGCGCAGGTGCATGCCCAAGGCATTTACACCTGCGTGCTGCCCAATGGCCGCAAAATCACCGCCGACCGCCCCGTGCCCGAATGCGCCGAGCGTGAGCAAAAGGAGCTCAACACCAGCGGCACCCTGCGCCGTGTGGTCAAGCCCGTGATGACAGCGCAGGAGCAGGCTGCAGCCGACAAGATAGCCCGCGAAGAAAGCGAGGAGCGCCTGCGCCAGGCCGAAGAAAAGCGCAAAGACCGCGCCATGCTCTCGCGCTACCCCAACCCGCCTGTCCACGACATTGAGCGCAACATAGCGCTGGGTTCGGTGGACGATGTGATCAAAGCAGCCGCTAAGCGCATCACCGAGTTGGGTGCACAGCGCAAAACCATCGACCAAGAGTTAGAATTTTACAAAAAAGACCCGAGCAAAGTCCCGGCATCACTTAAGCGCCAAATCGAAGATTACGAGCTCAGTGTGGCCACGCAAAAGCAGTTCATTGGCACGCAAGACCTAGAGAAAAAACGCATCAACCAGCGCTTTGACGCAGAGTTGGTGCGCCTGAGACAGCTGTGGGCACTGCAAAGCGGCGTGCCAGCTGCCGCACCGCCCAGCATTGCACGTGCGCCAAGCGCCGCTGCGCCGCTTTCTGCCAGCAAAGGCGCAGGCGATTCTGAGGGGTCTAAGCCCTAAAATAGCCAAAAAAATTGACCAATGTCAGCGTCATATGGTCATAGTGCGCTATTAATTTTGTAGTTTTGCTTTTAGCGCAAGATTTACCTGCGCGGGATTGGCTTTGCCAAGGCTGGCCTTCATAATTTGCCCAACCAGCGCGTTAAACGCTTTGTCTTTGCCCGCTTTGAACTGCGCCACATTGTCAGGGTTGGCGGCTAGCACGGTGTCAATGATGGCCTCTAATGCACCCGTGTCGTTCATTTGCTTGAGGCCTTTGGCGGCGATGATTTCGTCCACTTCTTGTAATAAATGACCGCCTTGTCCATCGCTTGGCGCGTTCCACAGGTCTTCAAAGACTTGTTTGCCAGCGTTGTTGGAGATCGTGCCGTCTGCTATGCGCGCAACTAAATTCCCCAATTTCTGGGGCGGCACAGGGCAGCGGTCAATAGAGCGTCCATCCACATTCAAGCGGCGCGATACTTCGCCCATGACCCAGTTGCTGGCCAATTTGGCCTGTCCGCTGGCCTTGGCCGTTGCCTCAAAGTAGGCAGCCATGGCCTTGCTTTGGGTGAGCGTGGCCGCGTCGTATGCGGGCAGGCCGTAGTCGGCCACAAAGCGCGCCGCCATCACGCGCGGCAGCTCGGCCATGTCGGCGCGGGTGCGCTCCACCCAGTCGCGGCCAATCACCAGTGGCGGCAGATCGGGGTCGGGGAAATAGCGGTAATCGGCTGCGTCTTCCTTGGTGCGCATGGCGCGGGTTTCGCCCGTGTCGGGGTTGAACAATACCGTGGCTTGTTGGATGGCCTTGCCGTCTTCTAGCTGCTCAATTTGCCAGCGCACCTCGTAGTCCATGGCCTGCTGCATGAATTTGAAGCTGTTTAAATTTTTGATTTCGCGGCGCGTGCCCAGCGGCGCGCCCGGTTTGCGCACCGACACATTGGCATCGCACCGAAAGCTGCCCTCTTGCATATTGCCGTCGCATATGCCAATCCATGTCACTATTTTGTGCAGTTCCTTGGCATAGGCCACCGCTTCCTCGGTGCTGCGCATGTCGGGCTCGGTCACAATTTCAAGCAGCGGCGTGCCAGCGCGGTTCAGGTCAATGCCCGAATGCCCCACAAAGTTTTCGTGCACCGACTTGCCAGCGTCTTCCTCTAAATGCGCGCGCACCAAGCGCACAGTTTTGAGGGTGTCGCCCAAATAAAAATCCACCGCTCCGCCCTGCACCACCGGAATCTCAAATTGGCTGATCTGGTAGCCCTTGGGCAAATCGGGGTAAAAATAATTTTTGCGGGCAAAAATGCTTTTCTCGGCAATGTGCGCGCCCACCGCTAAGCCAAATTCAATGGCCCGCTGCACCGCGCCTTTATTCATCACCGGCAGTGTGCCCGGCAGCGCCAAATCCACCGCGCAGGCCTGCGTATTAGGCGCGGCGCCAAAAGCTACGCTGGCACGGCTGAAAATTTTGCTGTTGGTGGTCAACTGGGTGTGCGTTTCAAAGCCGATAACGACTTCGTAGCCTGCAATGAGTGTGCTGGTCATAAGATGGTGTGTTGCTTGTACTGATAGTTAATGTCTATTTGATCAAGAATTTTTTCTGCTAAAGCACGAAAGTCGTCATATGCGCGGGCAACAGCGCTTGCATGGCTGCCGATTGCGCCATCGGCTGAAGCAAGTTTAAACACTGGTTTTCTTGCCTCTTGCGCCAATGGTATGAGACTTTTGTAATGGCGCAGAAGCGCTAGGCAATGGATGTCATCGCGAATAGACGATGCTGTTTCATCGGTCGAGTCAGTCAGTAAGTATTGTCGATATGCATTCGGAATACGCTCCAGCCAAGAAACATAGGCCTGTATGGGTCTAGAGAGCCGCTCTTGGTGTTGTAATGCAATGTATCCGACGGGTTGTGCTAGCCCACGCGGTAATTGCTTAACCATATTCCCAATGCGAGTTGTACGCTCCTGCCAGCCCGAGCGCCACTTATTCAGTGTTGGTCCTAGATTTCGTAGTCCTTGAATAGAGAACAAATCGGCCGCCAGCGGCACTGCCACATAATCAGTGCCAATCAGTACGGATCGATTGATTGCCCCAAGATTTGGCCCCACATCAAAAACAATCAGCTTGGCCTTGATGTCATCGGCTTTTTGTTGTGCAATACGCCAAAAAGCGCTGAGCACAAGCATTGCCCTCTCTTTGGTATCGTCACCGTTTGCTTTTGACCATTGTTCGGACAGCAGGTCTTCGAAAGCCGACAGCCCAAGGTCGCCGGGGAGCAAATATAAATTGCTATTTATTTTTTTGAGTTCCGGTGACGCAATGTCGCCTACCCTGGTGAGTGGGTGCACGGCTTCGTAGAGAGTTCTGGGGGTGCTGTTGTCTTCCTCACCCCAAAGTTCTAGCAACTCCGGTTCGTCCAGGAATGCTGCAGTTAGATTAGCCTGTGGGTCGCAATCTACCACCAGCGTTTTCACGCCTAACTCAGAAAACATCGACGATAAATGGTAAACCAAGGTGGTCTTACCAACTCCGCCTTTGTTATTAAAAAATGTCAATGTTGGAACTGTCACAGCATCCTTTTTTTGATGGTCACCACCACCATATTTGCAGACAAAGCGAATTCTGGCGGTGGGTTACCGTTGGCCTTGAGTAGGCTACGTGCATTTTGAATCCCAAAGCCAAATTTTTGAACAAACTTAAGATTCGACAATACCTCTGCAATCGTGGGGTTGCGATAGTCTGCAATATGTGGCTGACCAAAGTTGGCCGCTGTCACCACACCGAATGGCCCGCCTGGATTGGCGATTTCGATTCGGTCATCAAACCAATACACTCTGGTAGGGGCGTTTGTGCCCTCATAGTTTCGATGCAGTATGGCGTTTCGAAATAATTGTTTTAAGGCGTCGAGTGGGTAATCTGGATACCGCTGCTCTAAGTCTTGTCCATTGATCGAGGTTGGCGTTTGAATAGTTGCTTTTAACTTCTCTTCCGTTTGCCTAATGACAGTTTCCAAATTGCCAGCCATAGCTGCTTGATCCGAAACCCCTCCGCCATGCTCATTCCCAGCGTATCGCACATACTGAACGTATGCGCCAGCCAACCAATCTTGAGGGGAATAAGCCAGAGCCAAAATACCCGCCACCGTTGGGAAACAGGGGGCTAGCCCGATAGCCATTCTGCTCGTGACGAGTTTTTCGTCTGTAGTTCTGCCATTGGCCTCAAGCACTTCGCGAGCAAGCACGGATGGCAAATATGATTCCTCGAAATACCTTAAATTAAGGTCATCTGTCGACGCAACTGGAATTGCCTCACTGTCGAATGATCTACCTGCCTTTGTGCGTCTTCGCTCGTTGAGTTGCCGCTCATCTTCCGCATTGCCTTGCTGCGTTGATGCGCCCAAGCGAACCCATATTCTTCCGTCGTAGCGCACTGGTGGCAGGCTTGATGGTGACACAACAATGGCAACAACATGCTTGTCTTGAATTTTGAGTGAGCGAACAGTCAAACTAGGTAGAGGTTGTATTTTTCCTTCGGAGCGTATTTGATCTATCTTGAGCAACAGCTCATCCGGGAAGTCAAGACCGGTCACCATGCCTTTATCGTCTACGCCGATCCAGATGATGCCATCTTTTCCTGCGGCGCACAGGTCATTTGCGAACGCGCAAACTGTTTGGTAGATTTTGTCTTTGGCAGAAAACGATTCTTTACGCTCTATCCAATGAGATTCTGGTTCGTGGATGAGGTTAATCAGCTCTGTATCGTTGTAGGCCATTCATAGACTCCTTTAGTTCAAGTGCGGCCAACGCAAATGGAAATCAGTTGCCAGCTGGAGCTGGTGCGCGACATTGAGTAGCTTGGCTTCTTGGAAATAATTGCCAATCAGCTGCAAGCCCACGGGCATACCGTCTGCGCCCAATCCTGCTGGCAAGCTCATGCCGGGCAGGCCTGCCAGCGAGGCGGGCAGGGTGAAGATATCGGCCAAATAGTTCGCCAGTGGGTCGTCTGATTTTTCGCCGATTTTCCATGCTACCGTGGGAGCTACGGGGCCTGCTATCACGTCGCAGAGTTTGAAGGCTTGTTGAAAATCATCGGCAATCATGCGGCGGATTTTTTGGGCTTGGAGGTAGTAAGCGTCGTAGTAGCCATGGCTGAGCACATAGGCCCCAATCATGATGCGGCGTTTGACCTCGTCGCCAAAGCCTTCGGAACGGGTTTTTTTATACATGTCGGTCAAGTCGCCGTGCTGCGCGGCGCGGTGGCCAAATTTCACGCCGTCAAAACGGCTCAAATTGGAGCTGGCCTCGGCCGGTGCAATGATGTAGTACACGGGAATCGACAGCTCGGTGCGCGGCAGGCTAATCGGCACGAGCTTTGCGCCCAGCTTTTCGTATTCCTTCAGTGCACCGTCTACCGCTGCGCGCACATCAGCGCTCAAGCCTTCACCAAAAAACTCTTGGGGAATGCCGATGCGCAGGCCTGAGACGCTGTCGTTCAAAGAGCGCGAGTAGTCTTCAGCGGGCATGTCGATTGAGGTGGAGTCGCGGTCCAGATCGGGCCCGCACATGGCGGTCAGCAGCAAGGCGCAATCCTCTGCGCTGCGCGCCATGGGGCCTGCTTGGTCTAGGCTGGAGGCAAAGGCCACCATGCCGTAGCGCGAAGCACGGCCATAGGTGGGCTTGATGCCGGTGATGCCACAAAACGCAGCGGGCTGGCGAATCGAGCCACCCGTGTCAGTGCCGGTAGCGCCTGCGCACAGGCCAGCGGCCACGGCTGCGGCGCTGCCGCCCGATGAGCCGCCGGGGATGCGTGCGGTGTCCCACGGGTTGCGCACATTTTTATACGCCGAGTTTTCGTTGCTCGAACCCATGGCAAACTCGTCGCAATTGAGTTTTCCAAGGCTAATTGCGCCATTGTCAGCGAGATTGCGTGTGACTGTGCTATCAAATGATGAGCGGTAGCCGTCCAGCATTTTCGAGCCTGCGGTGGCTGGAAAATCGGTGGTGACGAATATGTCTTTGTGCGCCAGCGGCACGCCAAGGAGCGGTAGGCGCTCGCCAGCGGCCAGCCGCGCGTCGGCCGCGCGGGCTTGGGCCAGGCTGGTTTCTTCATTGGTGGCCAAAAAAGCACCTAAATTTTCATGCGCCTGCATGCGGGCCAGGTAATGCTGCGTGGCCTCTAGGCTGGAGATTTCTTTGGCGGCAATGGCCTTGGCTAAGCCTGCTACGCCGATTGCGTGCACATTTTGCTGAATTTGTAACATCTTTTGCTCTTTTTACTCAAACTTTGCTTTTGTGTGGTGCTGGACTGCTTACTCGATTACTTTGGGCACTAAAAACAGCCCAGACTCGGCATCCACCAGCGGCGCGCTTTGCTGGTGGGCGGTGCGGCGGTTGGTCTCGCTCACCACGTCGGGGCGCAGGCGCAGGGCTATGTCGGCAATCACGCCCACAGGGTGGGAAAGCGGCTCAATGCCCGTGGTGTCCACGGCGCGCATTTGCTGCACAATGGCAAAAAAACCATTGAGTTGCCCCAGCATTTTGGCCGATTCTGGCTCTGAAAGCTCTAACCGCGCGAGGTTGGCGATGCGGTCGATGTCGGTGCGGGCTAATGGCGCGGTGGTGGACGCGGTGGTGGACATAGGGGCTAGATTTCGTTAAAGACAGGTGAATGTCAAAGTTTCGATAGCAAAAAAACGCGCCAAATAGGGGCGTTCTAGGTGTTTTTGCTTCTGCGAAGCACGGGGATACGTTATTATCGTGTCTTTGGTGTAAACCCTGTCAATTTGCTGTGTTTTGCACCTAAAAAACACGGTTTACCTAGTATTTTGTTGATTTGCGGCGACCGCCTAGCCGATGCGCTGGCGGAGCCCGAGAGGATATTTCAGATGTTTGCAGCTTTTCGTCGGTATTTTTCTACCGATTTGGCGATTGACTTGGGTACAGCCAATACCCTGATCTTTGTGCGCGACAAAGGCATTGTGCTGGACGAGCCCTCGGTGGTGGCGATTCGCCACGAGGGCGGGCCACAGGGCAAAAAAACCATCCAAGCGGTGGGCAAAGAAGCCAAGGCCATGCTGGGCAAAGTGCCAGGCAATATCGAAGCCATTCGCCCCATGAAGGACGGCGTGATTGCCGACTTTACCGTCACTGAGCAAATGCTCAAGCAGTTCATCAAAATGGTGCACCCCCGCTCCATGATGCGCCCCAGCCCGCGCATCATCATTTGCGTGCCCTGTGGGTCTACCCAAGTTGAGCGCCGCGCCATCCGCGAGAGCGCTTTGGGCGCAGGCGCTAGCGAGGTGTATTTGATTGAAGAGCCGATGGCAGCGGCCATTGGCGCAGGCCTGCCCGTGAGCGAGGCCAGTGGCTCCATGGTGGTGGATATTGGCGGGGGCACCACCGAGGTGGGTGTGATCTCGTTGGGCGGCATGGTCTACAAAGGCAGTGTGCGCGTGGGTGGCGACAAATTCGACGAAGCCATCATCAACTACATTCGCCGCAACTACGGCATGCTCATTGGCGAGCCCACGGCCGAGGCGATTAAGAAAAAAATCGGCAGCGCGTTTCCCGGCTCAGAAGTCAAGGAAATGGAAGTCAAGGGCCGCAATTTGTCAGAAGGCGTGCCGCGCAGCTTCACCATTTCGAGCAACGAAATTTTAGAAGCCCTGACCGACCCGCTCAACAACATTGTGAGCGCTGTGAAAAACGCGCTGGAGCAAACCCCGCCAGAGCTGGGCGCAGACATTGCCGAGCGCGGCATGATGCTCACTGGCGGCGGCGCGCTTTTGCGTGACCTAGACCGCTTGCTGGCCGAAGAAACCGGCCTGCCCGTGCTGGTGGCCGAAGACCCCTTGACCTGCGTTGTGCGCGGCTGTGGCATCGCACTGGAGCGCATGGATCGCATGGGGTCGATCTTCACCTCCGAATGATCGGTGTTGGATGAAACTTAACGGCTGCTGAATCATTTTGGCGAATGACCGTCGTCACTGATTCATTTGTCCAAGCTGCCCCACTATGCCATTAGGCACTCTGGATCGAACGCCGCCGCCCTTCTTTCGGCAGGGACCGTCGGCCATGTCCAAGCTGACGCTTTTCAGCGCCATGGCACTGTTCCTGATGGTGGCAGATACGCGGTTCAAGGTCACCCAGCCTGTGCGCGTGGTGGTGGCCAGTGCCTTGCGGCCCGTGCAATGGGTGGTGATGCAGCCGATTCTCTGGGCGCAAGGCGGCGGGCAGTATCTTGAATCCCTGCAGACCGCGCAGTCCAACGAGGCCCTGGCGCAGCAAAAGATGGGCTTATTGTCGCAACGCGCTAACCAAGTGGAGCAACTGTCGCTGGAGAACACCCGGCTGCGCCAGCTATTGGCCCTGCGCGAGCGCATCAACGCCCCTTCGCAAGCGGCGCAGGTGCTGTATGACGCGGCGGACCCGTATGCGCGCAAAGTGATCATCGACAAGGGGCTGACGGTGGGCATCAAAGCGGGCTC
>JAYTMT010000036.1:0-5059 GCA_043728315.1 Polaromonas sp.
CTGGCCTTGGTGGACAAAGGCATACGTGTGAATGCCGTAGCGCCGGGTACGATAGCTACAGAATTAGCAGCAAAAGCGGTGCTCACCAGCGAAGAGGCCAAAGCCCGCATCATGAGCCGCACGCCTATGCGGCGACTGGGCACACCTGCTGAGGTGGCTGATGTGGTGGCGTTTTTAGCCTCCGATGCGGCCAGCTACATCACGGGCGAGATCATCACCGTGGACGGTGGGCGCATGGCGCTAAATTACACAGTGTAGAGCCCAGCGCACAGGCGTGATTACACCTAGCCGCCCTTGCGAATCTGCGCCACTTTGCGATTCACCAGCTGCGCCCCTAGCATCCATTTGACACGCACGCCAAAGGTGTGGCGCAGCGCTGCGTGTTCTTCGTCGGCGTAGAAGCTTTGCACATCATCGTCCACGCCCCAGTCCACCACGGGCAGGCTGTCTGGGTCGGCGGGGGTGCATTGACCGCGTGCATCGTCGGTGGCATCCCAGTGGGTATCACCCTGCAAATGCACGCCGTAGCCCAGCTGCAAGCCTTGCGCACGCAACTTGGCGCGTGCGGCATTGCCAAATTCGGTGTCCACCACATAGGTGTCTACTTGCAGCCATTGGTTGGCAATGTAGACCTCGCCAATCGCATGGGTCATGGTGGCGCTGCCTGTATCGATCAAGCCATTTAAAAAGCGGGTGGGCAGGGTGACAAAGCGCAGCCTTGCCGCCAAGCCTGCGGCGCGCAAGAGCGCCACAAACAAGATGCCTTTGGTGTGGCAATCGCCATGGCCTATGCCAATCACATCAGAAGCAGCCAGATTGCGAAAATCGGCCACACAGCCAAAAGGCATGCGCTGCACATAATCGTGGATAGCGATTGCCCGTTGGCGTTCGCTGGCGTGCAGTTGCGTGAGGCGCTGAGAGAGGATGCGCAGCTTAGATGTTTCAATATCCAACTGCTGTGTGGGCTGGCTCCAGCGCGCAAGCACATTGCCGCGCACACTGGTTTGGCCGGGGCTGTGAGAGGGCAGAAAAGTCTGAGAATCGCGGAGCATGGGTGCACTTTATGCTGTTGTCAGGCTTAAAAATTCGTTTTGAGGCTGTTTATTCGAGTACGCGTGTTTTTTGTCACACCGAAGACCCTTGTTTAGCCCTTGATACAACAGATTTTACCCAAACTATGCAATACTTACTTGAATTATTTGGACAAAAACTCTTTTCATGCTTGACGATACTTTAGACCAATGGAATGCGCAAGGAAAACTGTATGCCCACGCCACCACCACCTGCCTTGTATTTGCGATGAAACCGTATTTTTTAATAAAATTATGGCCAATGTCAGCGTGATATGGTCATAGTTCGCTATTTTTTTAATAGTATATTGCCTTAAGGAGTATCCATGCAATTTCTTCACACCATGCTGCGCGTTGGCAATTTGCAGCGCTCGATTGATTTTTATACCAAGGTGCTGGGCATGACCTTGCTGCGCACCACCGACAGGCCTGAGCAAAAATATTCGCTGGCCTTTGTGGGCTATGGCAACAACCCCGAGCATGCCGAAATTGAGCTGACCTACAACTACGGTGTGGATACCTACGAACTGGGCACAGCCTTTGGACACTTGGCGCTCGGCGTGCCAGATGCCTATGCCGCCTGCGAGAAAATCCGTGCCGCTGGTGGTGCGGTGACGCGCGAGGCAGGGCCTGTGAAGGGCGGCAATACCGTGATTGCGTTTGTGACTGATCCTGATGGGTACAAGATTGAGTTGATTGAGCGGCAGACAAAGCGCTAAAAGTCCCACAACGCTTCGCACCACTATGCACTTGAGTGAGCAAAGTACGACGTAGAAAAACAGCAAGCTTTACTTCGTGTGCAGCGTCTTCGCTTGCGCTGCTAAAGCAGTAATCCGTGCCCAATCGCCAGACGCCATGGCATCAAGGGGCGTGAGCCACGAGCCGCCTACGCAGACTACGTTAGGCAGCGCCAAAAACTCTGTGGCATTGGCCACGCTCACGCCGCCTGTGGGACAAAACTTTACATCAAAAAACGGCCCGCCCCATGCCTTGAGCATGGCAGAACCTCCTGCTTGCATGGCGGGGAAAAACTTGAGTTGGGTATAGCCATCTTCAGCGGCCATCATGATCTCACTGCCCGTGGCCACGCCCGGCAGCAAGGCCATGCCGTGGTCGCTACAGGCCTGCCCCACGGCGCGGGTGTAGCCGGGGCTCACGGCGAACTGCGCCCCTGCTTGCGCTGCTGCCAGTGCGTCAGCAGGGCTGCGCACCGTGCCAGCGCCCACCACGGCTTGCGGCACTTCAGCGCGGATGCGGCGCATGCATTCGAGCGCCACGGGAGTGCGCAGGGTGATCTCTAGCATACGGATACCACCAGCCACCAAGGCACGCGCCATAGGCGCAGCGTGCTCCACATGGTGTAGCACGATAACGGGTATGACGGCTGCGTCTTGCATGACTTGCAAGGCAGTGAAGGGCGTAGTGTTGGTATTCATAGTGGGTTAGAAAATAAAAATCATTCGGTAAATGTGAGCATGCAAAGACGCATCAAAGCCAACTGCATGCGCCTTCTTCTGCGCTGAGCGCATTGCGCCGCATGCTGGCAAACAGCTCGCGCCCCATGCCTTGGCCATTGGCCGCAAGCGCTGGTTGCGGCATGGGCTCGGCACTGCGGCTCGTCCATAGTGCGCCATCCACCAATGCGCTTAAACTACCAGCCGTGGCATCAAGGCGCAGCACATCGCCATCACGCACTTTAGCCAATGCGCCGCCCGCACTGGCCTCGGGCGACAGGTGAATGGCAGCTGGCACTTTGCCCGATGCACCGCTCATGCGGCCGTCGGTCACCAGCGCCACTTTGTAGCCTTTGTTTTGCAACACCGCCAGCGGCGGGGTGAGCTTGTGCAGCTCGGGCATGCCATTGGCCTTGGGCCCTTGAAAACGCACCACACACACCACGCCGCCATGCGCTTGGCAGGCACGCTCCAAATCCCCCTGCGCAAAGGCAGCCAACAGCGCCTCTTGCGAGTCAAACACTAGAGCAGGCGCTTGCACGCAGTGCTGCTCGGCGGGCACGGCCGACACCTTGATCACACCGCGCCCCAAATTGCCTTGCAAAAGCTTGAGGCCTCCGGTGGCCGAGAACGGATGAGACGCAGGGCGCAACACCGTGTCGTCGCCACTCACGCCTGTGGGCTTCCATGCAATGGCCGCATCTGCCGCATACGGAATTTGCGTGAATGCAGCCAAGCCTTCGCTGCGCACGGTATGCACATCGGCATGCATGAAACCAGCATCCATGCATTCGCGGATGATGTAGCCCGGCCCGCCTGCCGCTTGGAATTGGTTCACATCGGCGCTGCCATTGGGGTAGACGCGCGCCAGCAGCGGGACAACATCAGACAACGCCGAAAAATCATCCCAATCAATCACCAGTCCCGCTGCACGCGCCACCGCCACCCAGTGGATCAAATGGTTGGTGGAGCCGCCTGTGGCCAACAGCGCTACCATGGCGTTGACGATGCAGCGCTCGTCCACCAAGCGGCCAATGGGCGTGAAAGCGGGCGATGCCGCCCCCGTGATGCCCAGCAGGGTGCGCACCGCCTCGCGCGTGAGGCCTTCGCGCAGACCATCGTGCGGGTGCACAAAGGCCGCGCCGGGCACATGCAAGCCCATGGCTTCTAATAGCATTTGGTTGCTGTTGGCCGTGCCATAAAAAGTGCAGGTACCCTGCCCGTGGTAAGCGGCGGATTCGGCGGCCAAGAGCTCGGCGCGCCCCACCAAGCCTTGCGCGGCGCGCTCGCGCACGGCAGCTTTGTCTTTGTTGGGTAGCCCGCTGCCCATGGGGCCAGCGGGTACAAACACCACGGGCAAATGCCCAAAATGCAGCGCGCCAATCAAAAGCCCAGGCACGATTTTGTCGCACACACCCAGCATCAGCGCCGCGTCAAACACATCGTGGCTCAGGCTAACCGCGGTTGCCATGGCAATCGCGTCGCGGCTAAATAGGCTCAGCTCCATGCCGGCAGTTCCCTGCGTCACGCCGTCGCACATGGCGGGCACGCCGCCTGCCACTTGCGCCGTAGCGCCGTGCAGGCGCGCTTCATGTTTGATCACATCAGGGTAATGCTGGTAAGGCGCGTGCGCAGACAGCATGTCGTTGTAGGCGTTGATGATGCCGATGTTGGGCGCTTTGGGGGCGTGAATGGGTATGCTGACAGCCCGCGAGTTGGCCACCGCTTTGTCGCCCTCAGGCATGCCCGCAAAGGCGTGCGCCACATTGGCGCAGCCCAAGCGCGCTGCGCCGGGCGGGCGCGCCGCCATGGCTTCAATCTGCGCCAAATACGCGCTGCGGCTGCTGGCACTGCGCCTGGCAATGCGTTGAGTGACTTGCGCCACTATGGGGTGTAGCGGATGGGGCATGGTTACAGCACTCTTTAAAATTAGTAATTTAATTACATGCAATGGTACTATGAATAGCCCAAATCCGCCAAGTGGCTAGTTACGAACTGGTTACCAAACCGTGCCTGCGAAGGTGTCGGTGCGCATGGTGGGCCTATCTTGCACACGGCCAGCCTTGCGCGCCTGATCAGCGTTTTGGCTACCTCTGCGTTTTACGCGCCCGAGCAGCGTGTTGGCTATCTCGACGCGCCCTCATACGGGAGTACCCGAAATCGGTCGGTCGGGATAGCCAACACGCTGCTCGGGCTATGCTCGCTGTGAGGTTTTAATACCGCAGGCACGTCACTCTTAGAATGCTACGAACTATATAAAACGTAGCACACTATGACTATATGACGCTGACATCGCCATTATTTTTCATGAAAAATGCAAATCTGAGCGTGAAACAGCGCGCCAGCATGCTGTTGACCCGGAGGCAGAGCAGTTTTCCCGCCAACCCAAGCAACCACCTCGCCCTGCGGCTAAGCGAGTGCTGCGCCAATGCGCAAACAATCAGGGCGCTGGGCTGGTTTTTTTGAGCAAATGGGGGATCAGAGTGTTCATCTGTCTGAGCCCGCAGGGCGAGTTATGAACACTCCCCCCATTTG
>JAYTMT010000037.1:0-30362 GCA_043728315.1 Polaromonas sp.
TTCTAGTGTGACGATGTATTTTTCCATCGCTTATTGTCACTTTAATGCTCATATTTAGCAACTATTTATGCGACAATTTATGTGTGATGAGACACTAGCGTCCTTATGTCAACCAAAATTTCATTTTCGGCATACAACGCATGAAAATGCGGTGGGGCGTGCTCTCTCCAAAACATTTGAATCAATATTCCGTAAAAGCTGCTTATGGTTGGCATGTGGTGGTTGGCGATAAGTGGTGGCTAGTATTCAGTAATTTTTTGATCTTACTATATGCTGCGCAATTACATTCTATGCCCGTTAGCATAATACAAACCCTCTCTGCTACATTGTCAGCACGCACTGCATCGGCTGGTAATACTATCAGTAGCACTGTTTCTGCTTGAAGCATTCCAATGACAGACCAAGATCTGAAAAATTTCTTAGCCAATATCGCTGCCGAAAACGCCGCTGGCTTTGCTGCGCTTAGGGCTTCGCAAGAGAAGACTGACGCGCAGCTGGCCAAGACCGATGCGCAGCTGGCCAAAACCGATGCGCAGCTGGCCAAGACCGATGCGCAGCTTGCCAAAACCGATGCCAAGCTCGATAGGCTTGCCACCATGTATGGCGGTGTTTCTGACAATATGGGTTCTGCGGCCCAGGAGTATTTTTTTAATTCTTTGGATGATTCCAAGGCCATTGGGCCTTTGCATTTTGACCAAGTGCTGCCCAAAGTGTTTGGCGGCAAGATGGGTGCGCAGCAGGAATACGACTTGGTGCTGCACAATGGCGACAGCGCTGCCATTGTGGAGGTGAAATACAAGGTTCACCCCAGCAGCCTCGCGCAATTGACGCAGCAAATGGGTTTATTCAAGCAGCATTTTCCAGAGCATGCGGGCATGAAGCTTTATGGCGGCGTGGCTGGCTTTCATGTGTCAGATGAAGTCACGCAGCAAGCGCATGCGCAAGGTTTTTTTGTGCTCAAGCGCTGCGGCGACACGTTTGCGATGGATGCGACTGCCATGCGGGCGTATTAGCGCGGGTATGCGCAGTCACTGCGCGAGGTATCGTACTACTTCGATGATGCGCCCGCGCTGTTTCAATAATCAAGCCCACAAGCTGCCTTGAGCGCTCTTTGCCTATGGGTAAGAAGGCAGTGGCTGTTATATCAGGCGCTTGGCAAGGCGCGATCAGCACACTGCTGCGGTAGCAGGCTCAGCGCTATCAATACCGACTGAAATACTCGCGCCGCATGAAGTCTTCTTTGTCTGTAGCGGCATCAAAACGGGCGGTTTCTTGGGCTTTTATTTGGCAAAAATACGCCACAAAATCAGCACCCAAGCCTTCGTTTAAAACGCGGCTTGCTTGCAGCCCTGCCAGCGCCTGCGCCAAACTGGTGGGCAGCTTGGCCGCAGGGCTGGAGGGCGATTGGGCATAGGGTGATTCTGTGGCTGGCGGCGCTGGCAGTTGGCGCTGCATGCCGTCTAAGCCGCTGTAGATTTGCGAGGCCATGTACAGATACGGATTGGCCAGTGGCTCGCCCACGCGGTTTTCTATGCGGGTGGCGCTGGGCTGGCTGAGCGGGGCTACCACGCGCAGCATGGCACCGCGGTTGTCTGCGCCCCAAATGATCGACTGCGGGGCGAGGGCGTTGGGCTGGAATCGGGCGTAGGCATTGATGGTTGGGTTAGTGAGCGCGGTGCAAGCGCTGGCGTTTGCCAAAAGGCCTGCTAGGTAGTGCTGTCCGGTATCGCTGAGGTAGCTGGCCGCATCCAAGGGGCGCAGCTGCGCAGGCGTTGGCAGGGGCGCTGCCATGGCGCGTTTGTACCAGTCTTCCAAGAGCGGGTTGGCGGGCAGGGCGAATGCATTAGCGCCGCCATCGAGCTGCACCAATGATTGGTGCAAATGCCAGCCGCTACTCATGATGTGTGGAAAGGGCGGGCGGCACATGAAAGTGGCGTGGTAGTCCGCGCGTCGCAGAGCTTGTGTGACGGCGCTTTTAAAAAGCACCATATTGTCGGCGGCGGTGAGCGCATCGGTGGCTTCAAACACAGCCTCCACCTGCGATGGGCCAAACTCAATCTCTAGCGAGGTTAATGGCAAACCCAGCGCCCGCGCGGTTTGGCGCACTATTGAAAGCGGCTCGTCGGCCATATCGACCCATTGCTCGCTCAGCAAGCGGTGGCCGGGGTGAATCAGCGACACAGCGGGCGGCAGGCCGGGCCAGCCTGCCAAATCAGGGTCGAGCTGTGGGCGGCTGCTCTCAATTTTGTAGATATGAAACTCCAGCTCTAGCCCGCAGCGCAGGCCAAAGCCTTGCGCTTCTAGCTTGGCCAGCGCAGTTTGCAGCACATGGCGGGTGTCAAAAGCCACTGCGCTGCCGTCGCTGTGGTGTAGCTGGCCGCGCATCCACGCTGTGCCCGGTGCCCATGGCAGCTCTTGGTAGCTTGAAACATCGGGTTTTAAGCACAAGTTGCTGGCATTGGCAAAGCCTTGCGGCGCGTGGCCTGCTTCAAAGATTTTGAACGCAGTGCGGTCGGATGTGTCTTTGAGTGCCAGCGTGCCCACCATGCCTATGCCGTGGGTGAGCGCGTCTTGCACAGCCAGTGGCATGAGGGTTTTGCTGCGCAAATCGCCATGCAGGTCGCACCATGACAGGCGCACCTGTTGGATGTCGGATTCGGCCATGCGGCGCAGGGTGTCTTCTATGTCGATCATGTTTTATCTAATGCGGGGTTTTTCCATGGCGCGAGATGGCGCTTTTTGTCGGCTTGGGTATGCGCCCAGTTTTGCCAATCGGCACTCGGCGCAAAGCCGTCGATGGTGTCTGGGCCGATGGTTTGCAGCGCGCTCTTGGCATCGGCCAAGCCCGGCGCTGCGCCACCTGCTTGCACAGTTTGTATCGCTTTTTGTAGCATGCGGCGGTTGGCCATGATGACTTTGTCGGTTGTGCCGTGGTGCTCGCGGGTGCGGTCTTGGATGGCGCCCATGCTCTCGACCGCCCATTGGTCGTGCACATTGATGTCGTCCTCGCCCATGCCAAGGTAGGTGCTGCTTTGCTGCTCGGTCGCGTTAAATCCCCAGTTGTTGTGTTTGCCAGCCAGCGGCAGGTAGTCGGGCAGGGTCATGTATTGCAAGCGCTGGGCGCGCATGGCGGCTTTGTCTATGGGCTGGTCAAAGCTGGTGAAAATAGAATACCAATAGGTGTGGGTGTCGTCCACGGGCAGGTGGATTTGCGTGATGGTCATGGTCTCGCTAAGCGGTATGACAAAAGTCTGTGGAAACAGCGCGTGGGTGATGCGGGTGTGGGTGGTTTGGCTGTCAATTACCCGCAGCGCGCTCAGGCGAAAGCCCGATGGCGTGGGCGCAAACTGGATGTCGGGGCGGTGCAGATCCCGCATCACCCGCGTCATGGGCCAGCGCTGTCCATCGACATCGCCTGCGCTGGCGCTGCGAAACTGCTTGCCGCCTGCATTGCCAGCAATGTCATCCAGAGCCACATCGTGTAAAAAGCGGTGCAAAAACGAGGGGTGGGCGGGGTCAATGCCCACCTCCACGCATTGCAGCCAGTTGGCCTGCCACATGCCTTTGAAGGCGAAGCTGTGACTCGCGGGCGCCTCAAAGCAATCGAGCGGCGCAAATGGCGGCGGCGCGCTGCCCTTGTCATCCTCAGCCAGCCACGCAAACAACACGCCCGCTTTTTCCACCACGGGGTAGCTGCGCTGCTTGATGTGTTGGCAAAGGGTGCTGGCCGCAGGCTCGCCGGGGGTGTCTAGGCACTGGCCATTAGCCGCAAACTTCCAGCCATGAAAAGGGCAGCGGATGCCGGTTTGGCCATCAACGTCTACCTCGTAGCGCGCAAAGCTCAGGTCTGCGCCTCGGTGCGGGCAGTCGCGGTCGAGCAGGCCATAGCCGCCACTGGCTTCTTTAAACAGCACAAAATCTTGCCCCAAAGCGCGCACTGCTTTGAGCGGCCGCGTGCCGTGTGCCGTGGCCATGCGGGCATCGAGCGTGGGGTCAAATTCATCGACCAAGGCAATGGGCTGCCAGTAGCGGCGCAGCAGCGCACCACAGCCCGTGCCCGGGCCCACGCGCGTGAGGAGTTCATTGAGTTGGGCATTCATAGGTTTCCTATCGTAACGGCTAGCGCAAACCCCCACAATCGGGTTATCCTATTGGCCATGAAACTCTACAACTATTTTCGCTCCTCGGCCTCGTTTCGCGTGCGCATTGCGCTAGCGCTCAAGGGTCTGCCCTATGACTACCTTCCTGTGCACCTGCCCAAGGGCGAGCACAAGCAGCCTGAATATGCTGCTAAATCTGCCGACGGCTTGGTGCCCCTGCTGGACACTGGCAGCGCCCAACTGAGCCAATCCATGGCCATCATGGAGTATTTGGACGAATGCCACCCCACGCCCGCCCTGCTGCCCGCTGATGCGCTAGGCCGTGCGCGTGTGCGCGCGCTGGCGCAATCCATAGCCTGTGAAATCCACCCGCTAAATAACCTGCGCGTGCTCAAATACTTGGTGAAAGAGCTCAAGCTAAGTGAAGAAGCCAAAAACGCGTGGTATATGCATTGGTGCAGAGACGGTTTGCAGTCTTTTGAGCGCCAGCTGGCCTTGCTACCCACCTCCTCCACGACGTCCACCTATTGCTACGGCAACACCCCCACATTGGCCGACTGCTGCCTTGTGCCGCAAATATTCAACGCCCGCCGCTTTGACACCCCGCTAGATGGCTTGCCGCGCACCATAGCCGCCTTTGATGCCTGCATGGCCCACCCCGCGTTTCAAGCGGCGCAACCCTCAGCCTGCCCAGATTTTGAGCCGTGATCACGCCTGACTGGCCTGCGCCCGAGCATGTGCGGGCCGTGTTTACTACGCGGCATCTGGCGGATGCGCAGTCTGCCAAGCCTTTTGACACGTTTAACCTAGGCAGCCACGTTGGCGACGCGCCCGCCGCAGTGGCGGCCAACCGCGCCCTGCTGGCGCACAGCATCGGCGCCCAGCCCGTATTTTTGCAGCAAATCCACGGCACGGCGGTAGCAAGGCTACCAGCGCTACACCCTCAAGGAGTAGCCGTAAGCCCTACAGCCTCAAACCATGGTGCGTTGGATGCCATCACAGCGGATGCCTGCATCACCACCACAGCTGGCGTGGCCTGCACCATCATGGTGGCAGACTGCTTGCCTGTGCTGTTTACCGATAAACAGGGCAGCTTTGTGGCCGCAGCACACGCTGGCTGGCGTGGATTGCTTGGGAGCAGCTCCGGCGGCGTGTTAGAAGCCATTTTTAAAGAAATATTGCACAATGTCAGCGTCATATGGTCATATGGTGCTAATAAAAATATAGCAAACGATGTGCACCACGTAGCCAATGATGTGCTGGTTTGGCTGGGCCCGTGCATCGGCCACAGCGCTTTTGAAGTGGGTGCAGAAGTACACCAAGCTTTTGTAGAGAACAACTCCCAAGCCGCCCAGCACTTCAAAGCCCAAGCCGACGGCAAATACCTATGTAACCTATCGGCCTTAGCCCGTCAGCGCCTAACTGCCATGGGCATCAGCAACATCTACGGCAACGATTCCAGCGCGCCTTGGTGTACGGTGGGCAACCCTGCCCAATACTTCTCCCACAGGCGCGATGCCAAGGCGCTAGGCAGCACGGGGCGGATGGCAGGGTGTGTGTGGATGGGGTGAGGCGGCCTGTTATCGCCGCATGCAGACAGCATGGGCCTAAAGCCAGTGTGCGCTGGCTTGTATGAGAGGCAGCTGTGCACCAGATGATTCCAGCACAATAGGCTTTCCAATTGTTTCGTTATGCCCTAGCTGGCCAGAGCCCCCCAACACCTCCCGCAGCCGCCTCGCCACCGCTTCCCCAGGCTCCAAAATCTGCACGCCAGCCCCCACACTTTGCGCAATCAAATCGGCTACCAGTGGGTAATGTGTGCAGCCAAGCACCAAGGTGTCTATTTCTCCTGTTTTTAAGCCAAATTTGCCCAATGTCAGCGTCATATGGTCACATAGCGCTCTTATTTTTGTAGTATTGTCAAAGCTGGCGTGCTGCTCTATGGCCTCGGCCAAGCCGTCGCAGGGGTGGCAGATGAATTCGGTTTGGGTGGCTACGCTGGCCAGCAGCGCTTGAAATTTGGCGCTGGCCAGTGTGCCGCGTGTGGCCATGACTGCTATACGCTTGGTGCGCGAGACCGCCAGCGCTGGCTTGAGGGCGGGCTCCACGCCTATGATGGGCAGAGCGGGGTGCTGGGCGCGCAAAATAGCAATAGCGGCCGCTGTGGCCGTATTGCAGGCCACCACCAAGGCTTTGATGCCGTGCTCGGCCACCAAACGGCTGGTGATAGCCAGCGAGCGCTCAATAACGAAAGCATCGCCCTTTTCGCCATAGGGCGCATGGGCGCTGTCGGCAAAATACACAAAAGCCTCTTGCGGCAGCTCCTTGCGCAGCGCCCGCAATATGCTCAGGCCGCCTATGCCGGAGTCGAAAACGCCGATGGGGGATAGGCCGGGCGGTTTAAAAGTCATGGAGCGGGAATGAAGCCAGTCTCTGCGCACCACTGGTTAAAAAAAGGCTGCAAATCAGAGGGTAAATCCATCACAAAGTCCACGTTCATGGGGTGCGAGTTGCTTAAAAAATAACGAACCGCATCGAGCAATACATAGCCTTGGCGGCGGTCTTTGTCTTTTTTGAATACATTGCGCTCTGGCTTGCTAGAGAGCCATAGTTTGTGCAGTGCCATCCAGCGCGGGTCGGGCACCACCATGGGGCTGGCGTGTCCCTTGGAGGTGCCAGCTACCACGCTCACAGGGCGGCCTAGCAGTAGCCATTCTTGCTCTACAAGGGTTGCCATGGGGTCAAAACCTTCACCTTTGGGCAGAGGGTGGGTGCTGGGCGCTGCCAGCAGTTCCACATCGTAGTTTTCGCTGTTAATCGCTTGGTAGGGCTTGCGCGGGTTGATGCGGTAGGTTTTGTCAATGCCGCGAATGACTTTAAGCAAGCTTTTGCGTTTGCCTGTGCTCACAGCGCCAGACATGGCGGCCAGCGATGCTTTAGTGCCACGGCACCATGCCAGATCGAAATCCTCAGTGGCTTCGCTGCCGGTGGGAAAGCGCACACCGCAAGCCAGTTCGTAGGCCACAAAAGCATTTGTGCCAACCAACAGCACGTCATTACCCAGCAGATCGTCCAAATCAAGGGCGCGCAAAATATCGCCCGGTTGGTCAGACAAAACGGGTAGGCGCAGGCCGCGCATTTTGTAGAGCGCAGCACGCTCGTGCAGTTGATCGAGCAGCTTGCCTGCACGCTCCTTTTGCAATGATTTTTCTTCGGTATAGGCGGCGTAGCGCGCTTCGGTGTCTGAGCTGCGCGCCCCCAGGCTGTGGCCGTTGTCTGCGCTGTCGTTTTTAGAGGTGAGGTATTCCGCATCGCCCTTGCTTGCCCAGTACATGCTGGCAGGTAGGGTGTTGAGTTGCCGCTGGGCATCAAGCCACGCCCCGTAACTTTGCTCTAGGTTGGCGGCAATACGTTGTGCATCGACTGAAAAGCTGATGAAATCATGGCGATTAAATGGCATAAGCACATGATTATAATGAATTTCTACCTAAATTATATAAATGTTTATATTTTTGGTAGAAATTGTTATATATCAAATGCTTAGGCTCAATATTGCCTCAACCCGCCTTCACCGCAATGTTTTTAAACTCACCCGTTTTCACCGCATCTGCAATCCGCTGCTTCCACTCAGCCGGGCCCGTGTTGTGCACGCTCACGCCCTGCGAATCCACTGCCACAGTCACCGGCATGTCGACCACATCAAACTCATAAATCGCCTCCATGCCCAAATCTGCAAAACCCACCACTTTGGCCGTTTTGATAGCTTTTGACACGAGGTAAGCCGCGCCGCCCACGGCCATGAGGTAGGCGCTTTGGTGCTGTTTAATGGCTTCGATGGCGACTGGCCCGCGCTCGGCCTTGCCCACCATGCTGATCAGGCCGGTTTGGGCCAGCATCATTTCGGTGAATTTGTCCATGCGGGTGGCAGTCGTTGGGCCTGCCGGGCCCACGGCTTCACCCTTTACGGGGTCGACCGGGCCCACGTAGTAAATCACGCGGTTGGTAAAGTCCACTGGCAGTTTTTCGCCCTTGGCCAGCATGTCTTGAATGCGCTTATGCGCCGCGTCGCGGCCCGTGAGCATTTTGCCATTGAGCAAAATCGTCTCGCCCGGCTTCCAGCTGGCTACTTCGGCCTTGGTCAGGGTGTTTAGGTTCACGCGGCGGCTAAGTTTTTCATCAGGCGCCCAGTTCACGTTGGGCCACAGGTCCAGCGATGGTGGGTCTAGGTACACCGGGCCGCTGCCGTCCATCACCAAATGCGCGTGGCGTGTGGCTGCGCAGTTGGGAATCATGGCCACTGGCTTGCTGGCCGCGTGGGTGGGGTACATCTTAATTTTCACGTCCAGCACCGTGGTCAGGCCGCCCAAGCCCTGCGCACCGATGCCCAGCGCGTTGACTTTGTCGTGCAGCTCTAGGCGTAGCGCCTCGGTTTTGCTCAATGCTGCGCCAGAGGCCGATTTGGCCTGCAGCTCGTGCATGTCCAAGTCTTCCATGAGCGACTCTTTGGCCATGAGCATGGCTTTTTCGGCTGTGCCGCCAATGCCTATGCCCAGCATGCCCGGTGGGCACCAGCCCGCGCCCATGAGTGGTACGGTTTTAAGCACCCATTCCACCACGTCGTCGGATGGGTTGAGCATGATGAATTTGGATTTGTTCTCACTGCCGCCGCCCTTGGCCGCCACCGTGATGTCCAGTGTGTTGCCTGGCACAATGTCGCAAAAAATCACCGCTGGGGTGTTGTCCTTGGTGTTTTTGCGGTCAAACTGTGGGTCGGCCACCACGCTGGCGCGCAGGGTGTTGCCCTCGTGGTTGTAGCCACGGCGCACGCCCTCGTTGATGGCATCATCGAGCGAGCCCGTGAAGCCCTCCCAGCGCACATCCATGCCCACTTTGAGAAACACATTCACAATGCCCGTGTCTTGGCAAATAGGGCGGTGGCCAGTAGCGCTCATGCGGCTATTGGTGAGGATTTGCGCAATCGCGTCTTTGGCCGCAGGCCCTTGCTCGCGCTCGTAGGCGCGTGCCAGATGGCTGATGTAGTCGGCAGGGTGGTAGTAGCTGATGTATTGCAGGGCGGCTGCAATGGTTTCTACGAGGTCAGATTGTTTGATCGTGGTCATGGTGGGCTAAAGATAAAGCGCAAGCTGGCTAGGGATGAATAACCAGAGCATTTTATCCAAAGCGCAAGACCTAATCGTTATTCATGCGGCCGTCGTGTTTGCGGGCTTCATGCTCTGTGCGATCCATCAGCTTGTCGGTATACGCTATGGCCATGGCGCTGAACAAAAACACCACATGGATGATGGTTTGGTACATCAGCACCTTATCGGTGTAGTTGGCGGCGTTGATAAAAGTTTTAAGCAAATGGATCGACGATATGCCAATAATGGCCGTGGCCAGCTTCACCTTGAGCACGCTGGCGTTCACGTGGCTCAGCCACTCGGGCTGGTCGGGGTGGTTTTCTAAATTCATGCGGCTTACAAACGTCTCGTAGCCACCCACAATCACCATGATCAGCAGGTTCGAGATCATCACCACGTCAATCAGAGCCAGCACCACCAGCATGATCACGGTTTCATTCAAGCCGGTGAGCTTGGCATCACTCACATAGCCAATGCTTTTAACCAGCGCGTCAATGTCTGATTGGTTGCCAAAGGCTGCGCCAATCAGGTGAAAAAGCTCCACCCCAAAGTGAAACACGTACACCGCTTGCGCCAAGATCAGGCCAAGGTAGAGCGGCATTTGCAGCCAGCGGCTACCAAAAATCAGACCAGACAGCGCGTTCATGGGGCGGGCAGGTTTGCCAGAAGAGTGGGATTTGCTCATGGATACTTTCAAAAATAAGCGATGTATAAGAATGAATGGGCACAGCCCCAAAAGCCGGATTGTATGGGAGGCGCGTAGCGTTTATATGGTTTGCAGTATGTGCCAAAAGCGTAAGTCCAATGCAAGTCAGACCTTTGTAAGTGCAAACCCTGATATTCGCGGTGTTAAATTACCGTTCTGAACCCATTAGCTTTTCAAGCCCAGGAGACACCATGAGCAACAACATCGAATCCGTATTGGTAGAAAACCGCGTTTTTCACCCCACCGAGCGCGCCAGCAAGGGCGCACGCATAGCCAGCATGGCCGCCTACGACGCACTGTGCAAAGAAGCCGCCGACGACTTTGAAGGCTACTGGGCGCGCCTAGCCCGCGAGAATGTGCAGTGGAGCAAACCGTTTACCAAAACGCTAGACGAAAGCAACGCGCCTTTCTACAAATGGTTTGACGACGGCGAGCTCAACGCCAGCGCCAACTGCCTAGATAAACACATGGGCACCGCCAACGAGAACAAGACCGCTATTATTTTTGAAGCAGACGACGGCAGCAGCTATAAGGTAAGCTACAAAGAGCTTTTAGGCAAAGTCAGCCAATTTGCCAACGCGCTCAAAGCCCGCGGCGTGCAAAAAGGCGACCGCGTGTTGATCTACATGCCCATGACCGTTGAAGGCGTGGCGGCCATGCAAGCCTGCGCCCGCATTGGCGCTACCCACAGCGTGGTGTTTGGCGGCTTTAGCGCCAAAGCGCTTAATGAGCGCATCATCGACGCTGGCGCGGTAGCGGTCATTACCGCCAACTCGCAAATGCGCGGCGGCAAAGAGCTGCCCCTCAAATCCATCGTGGACGAAGGCCTGGGCTTAGGCGGCTGCGAGTCCATCAAGACGGTATTTGTGTACCAGCGCACCCCAACCCCCTGCGCCATGACCGAGGGCCGCGACATCACATTCACCGACGCATTGGCTGGCCAGAGCACGGTTTGTGCGCCTGTGATGGTGGGCGCTGAGCATCCGCTGTTTATCTTATATACCTCAGGCTCTACTGGCAAGCCAAAGGGCGTGCAGCACAGCACCGGCGGCTACATATTGTGGGCTAAGCTCACCATGGACTGGACGTTTGACCTGCGCGCCGACGACATTTTTTGGTGCACCGCAGACATCGGCTGGATCACTGGCCACAGCTACGTGGCCTATGGCCCGCTTGCCGCAGGTGCTACACAAATCATATTTGAAGGCATACCCACCTTCCCCCATGCTGGGCGCTTTTGGCAGATGATTGAAAAGCATAAATGCACCATTTTTTACACTGCACCCACGGCCATTCGCTCGCTGATTAAAGCATCCGAGGGCGATGAAAAAGTGCACCCTGCGCGTAGCGATTTGAGTAGCCTGCGTATATTAGGCTCAGTGGGCGAGCCGATTAACCCAGAGGCTTGGATGTGGTACTACAAGCATGTGGGCGGTGAGCGTTGCCCCATTGTGGACACCTTTTGGCAAACCGAAACAGGTGGCCACATGATGACACCGCTGCCCGGTGCCACGCCCCTAGTGCCAGGCAGCTGCACCCTGCCACTGCCCGGCATCATGGCCGCCATTGTGGATGAAACCGGCAACGACATTCCCAATGGCGCAGGCGGCATGCTGGTGGTTAAGCGCCCATGGCCAAGCATGATCCGCACCATTTGGAACGACCCTGAGCGCTTTAAAAAGAGCTATTTCCCCGAAGAAATGGGTGGCACGATTTACCTAGCAGGCGACGGCGCAGTGCGCAGCGTGGACCGTGGCTATTTCCGTATCACAGGCCGTATTGATGACGTGCTCAATGTATCGGGCCACCGCTTGGGCACCATGGAAATCGAATCGGCTTTGGTCAGTTGCACCCACCTAGTAGCCGAAGCCGCCGTGGTAGGCCGCCCAGACGACTTAACAGGCGAGGCCGTGTGTGCATTTGTGGTGCTCAAGCGCAGCCGCCCCACAGGCGAAGAAGCCGCCAAAATAGCCACCGAGCTGCGCAACTGGGTGGCCAAAGAAATCGGCCCGATTGCCAAGCCCAAAGACATCCGCTTTGGCGATAATTTGCCCAAAACCCGCAGCGGCAAAATCATGCGCCGCCTGCTGCGCAGCATAGCCAAAGGCGAAGCCATCACGCAAGACACCTCCACGCTGGAAAACCCAGCAATTTTGGAACAACTGGCCGAGAAAATTTGAGCGGCAGATAGTGGGTGCCAGTGACCACTGGCTTGCCATTTCAGTGGGGGACTGTTTGTCGCCCTTGCATTAGTTCCGCCATAATCGGCAGCACACATGGCCACACTCATCCCATCACTCAGCACATGCCGCGCGCGCATGGAGAGTGGTGAGCGCCGTGTGGCAGAGCGGCTAGAGCAAAAGCTCGACGATGACTACCTGATGTGGTTTGACGTGCCAGTAGGCGCGCTGATGCTGCACCCCGATTTTGTGGTGATGCACCCCAGCCGAGGCCTCTTGGTGCTAGAGGTGAAAGACTGGCGGCTTAGCACCATCGTGCAAGCTGACAAAGACATGTGGCAAATCATTGCAGATGGTCACCCCAAAAGTGTCATCAACCCCATTGAGCAAGCCCGCCAATATGCCCACCAAATAGTTCAAGCGCTAGAGCGCGACCCGCAGCTGGTGCAAGAGGCTGGCAAACACCAAGGCAAGCTGCAGTTTCCTTGGAGCTACGGCGTGGTGTTGCCCAACATCAGCCGTAAGCAATTCATGGATGCCCAGCTGCACCACGCCATAGAGCCCCACCGCGTGCTCTGCCAAGACGAAATGCTGGAGACTGTGGAAGCCGAAGACTTGCAAAGCCGCTTGTGGGATATGTTCCCCTATGGCATGCGCGGCACCATGTCGCTGCCCCAGCTAGACCGCGTGCGCTGGATCATGTTTCCGCAGGTGCGTGTGCCTATTGCGTCCATGCAGCAAAGTGCGCTGTTTGACAACAACGATGCAGAAGCAGACCTGCCCAGCATCATGCGTGTGATGGATTTGCAACAAGAGCAGCTGGCCCGCAGCTTGGGCGACGGCCACCGCGTGATACATGGCGTGGCAGGCTCGGGCAAAACCATGATTTTGGGCTACCGCGCTGAGTATTTGGCCGAGGCCAGCACACCCACCAGCAAGCCCATTCTCATTTTGTGCTTTAACGAACCGCTGGGCGTGAAGCTGGCCAGCGTGATGGATGCCAAGGGCCTGAGCAACAAGGTGCATGTGCGGCATTTTCATAAATGGTGTCGCCAGCAGCTCATTGCCTTTGGGCAAACCCTGCCAGCGCACAACTTGCCAACCGATGCCAAGATGGCAGACATGGTGCAGCGCGTGATTAACGGCGTGAATCGCAAACACATCCCCAGCGGCCAATACCAAGCCATCCTCATCGACGAAGGCCACGACTTCGCACCCGAATGGCTCAAGCTGGTCACCCAAATGGTAGACCCCAGCACCAATAGCCTGCTGCTTTTGTATGACGATGCGCAAAGCATTTATGAACGCAGCCGCAGCAAGCAATTTAGCTTCAAAAGCGTGGGGGTACAAGCGCAGGGGCGCACCACCATCCTCAAAATCAACTACCGCAATACCAAACAAATCCTGCAAATAGCCAATTTGATTGCAGGCGATGTGCTAACCGCCGATGACAAAGACGATGACGGCATTCCCCTGCTAAAGCCTATTAGCTGCGGCCGTGAAGGCCAAGCGCCCACCATCATCAAATTACCTACCCTGCGCGAAGAAGCGTTTGCCATAGCCGACCAATTGAGTAACGCCCACAAAGAAGGCCATGCATGGGGTGACATGGCCATTTTGTGCCCCGACTACAGCACCCGCGACCTATGCGCCCAAGTGCTACAGCAGCGCCAAATCCCCCTGCAAATGCGCCGAGGCACGGGTGACTTTGACCCTGCCAGTGACACCGTCAAAGTCATGACCATGAAGGTTAGCAAAGGCCTAGAATTTGCCGTGGTGGCATTGCCAGGCGTGGGGCATATGCCCGCGAAGGGTGAAGACGAGCTGGAGGCGGCTAGGGTGTTTTATGTGGCGGCAACGCGGGCTACACACAGGCTGGTGATTGGAGTGGGAGGGTATGGGTGTTTGGGTGGGTTTGGCAAGAGGCTCGAACCATGACCATAGAATCGCGCCATCTATTTGTCGCAATACTCCTTACGCGCCACTCCAAATGGCGCGATACTGGCAGCCAGCTACCAAAAACTTCAAATACATGCTGAGCGCCACCCCTCCAACCGAGCTAAACCAACTGCGCAGCCTGATTGCCAGCAGCCTCCAGCAGCTGGCCGGTGCCGTGAATGCGGAGCTGACACGGCTGTATTGGAGTGTGGGCCAAAGGCTGCGCACCGAGGTGTTGGGGGAAGGTCGCGCAAGCTATGGATTCCGACTGCTGGACCAATTGGGCCAACAACTTACAGAAGAATTTGACCGAGGATTTGAGTCGCGCAACCTGCGCCGCATGGTGAAATTTGCCGAGGGCTTTCCCGATGCGGCAATTGTGTCAACACTGTCGACACAATTGAGCTGGAGCCACATGGTCGCCATCGTGGCGCTGAAAACCCCGCAAGCCCGCCAGTTTTACGCCAACCAGACCGCACAAGATGGCTGGAGCGTGCGCGAGTTGTACCAACAAATCGAACGCAAGGCCTTCGAGCGTACCGAGCTTGCCGCCTTGCAGGCCCCGGCATCTGTTCAGGCTGAGCTTGCCGAAGCTGCCCACACCAATCCTGCCCTAGTCTTCAAAGACCCGTACTTCCTGCAGCCTTCACGCCGAACCGCCCAGCCTCATTGCCAGCGGATAGGAGGTTCTGTCTTAAGAGAAGTTGGAGTCTACAATGCGCAACGTAACACGCAAAGTCAGCGTTCTTAGTTTATAAATAGAGTCATGCAAGGTATCGACATTTTCTCTGGGGCGGGTGGCATGTCCATTGGTGCAGGTGCATGCGGCATCGATGTGCAATATGCGGTTGAATTTGATGCCCGAGCTGCAGAAACATTTGCAATTAATCATCCAAGTACAACTCTTTTTGAAAAAGATATAAGAACAGTGAAAGGCTCTGATTTCCTGGCACTGGATCGAACCCAACCATTGGTGCTGTTTGGCGGCCCTCCTTGCCAAGGCTTCTCAACTTCAAATCAAAAGAATCGACAGTTTGACAATGAAAAGAACTGGTTGTTTCAGGAATACCTTCGCATAGTGGAAGAAGTGAGGCCAGATTGGGTGGTATTTGAAAATGTAAAAGGCCTACTTGAAACAGAAGGTGGCTATTTCTTGGATGCCGTCTTACAAGGCTTTAAAAGAGCCGGCTATTCGACAAACCATTTCGTTTTGAATTCCGAAAATTTCGGGGTTCCCCAAAAGCGCAATAGACTATTTATTGTTGGATCGTTGCACGGTCGGTCGATTAGTTCGCCGATTCCATCGGTAAAAAAAGCAGTTACCGTTCGCCAAGCATTCACTGACTTGCCAGATCTAAACAACGGGGATATGCCTGATGAGATGGAGTACGCCAAAATCGCCAGATCAAATTACGCAAAGTCGTTGCGAGGTTCGTTGACTAAATGTCACAACAATCTGGTGACTGATAACGCCCCACACATCATTGAGCGATATACACACATCCCGCAGGGTGGTAACTGGGAAGACATTCCGCAAAGACTCATGAAGAACTATACCGATAGAACTCGATGCCATACTGGAATCTACCGACGACTCAAAGAGGATGAACCATCAGTTGTGATTGGTAATTTTCGAAAAAATATGTTGGTTCATCCGTGGAAAGATAGAGGATTGTCTGTGCGAGAAGCGGCCCGATTGCAATCGTTCCCAGACTGGTTTAGGTTCTCGGGTAGCATTGGGTTTCAGCAACAACAAGTGGGAAATGCTGTGCCACCAATGTTGGCAAAAGCAGTATTCACCCAGATCGTACAGGCGGGTTGAATATGACCTTGCCACAGCATCAACAGCTCTTGCCTCTTGAAGAGTTATTTCAAAAGCGAACAATTGGTCGGCCAGCTGAGCTTCCAAATCTGAGTAAGAACTACTTCACTCAATATCAGCAAATGGTAAACGTGCTACGTACTGATTACTACCCAAATATTGGAACAGGGTTAGCTGCAAACTCATCTGAACCGGGGTTCTACACCGCACATGATGGCCAACACTTTGATGAGGTTGTCTTGCACGCCGGCATTCTCGTAAAGGCAGATGCATTGCTTGTCGCAGAAATGACCAATCCGGGTCCTACAGAGCTGAATGCCTATGAACTTTATTTGCTGTTGGCTGCTATACGAATACATGATGTAGGAAACATGTATGGCCGTGATGGGCATGAAAAAAAATGCTTTCAAATTTTGCAACAACTTGGAGCTGCGGCAGGGCTGGATACTACTGAGAAGAAAATCATTGCCCGAATCGCGCAAGCCCACGGGGGTAAGTCACCAAGTGGTTCAAAGGACACGATTGGGCCGTTGGATATCAGCACAAGGTCCGGGAACGTTGTCTATCGCCCCAGGCTTCTTGCAGGCATTGTTCGTATCGCGGATGAAATTTGTGAAAACAGAAGAAGGGCCGCCAATGTTTTGCTTCAAGCAAGAGAGCTACCGCCTCATAGTGAAATTTATCATCTATATGCGGCATCGATTGTGAGTAACAGTTGGAGTGTCGCGGATCGCGCTCTGCACCTTAAGTTTGAGGCAAAACTGTGCGACATCGAAAAACCTTGGGGTTGTGAGTCGCGCCATATTGACGCAACGACAGTGGTGAAAGAGGTCTACCTTATGGATGAAATTTTTTCGCGGTTAGAGAAAATGGATCGGGAGCGCCGCTACTGCAACATGTACACGCGAGAAATGTTCACTATTGATGCGATAAAAGTCACGATGGATATTGTGAGCGATGTAGATCACGACTGCATTGAGAGTGTCAAGATACCTGAATTGTCAGATCGCGGCTATCCAGAAGACCGCGGGACTGGGCTGCGCGAGCAGCTACTCACCTATTGTGGGCCCGCCTATGGCGCAGCCCTTCGGCAACGAATGGAGGTGTAGTCGAATGGAACTCAATATCAATCCCTTTGCTGTAAAAACACCTGAAAGTCTTGGTGCCGAGGAACTAGTAGATCTCTTTGTGCCATATCCGGAGTACGAAAATTTGCAAGAAACCGGCCATCACTTCTTGCACGGGCACCGTGGCAGCGGTAAAAGCATGATGCTGCGAATGATGGAGCCAGAGTGTCAAACCTTGCATCGCGGTTGCAGTATTAGAGAATTACCTTATTTTGGAACCTACTTTTCCATTAAAGCAACAGAGATAAACCAACCGGAATTTGCGCGACTTGAAAAAGAGCCTAGTGGTTTTGTTCTCTCGGAACACGTGCTGACAACAAAAGTTCTTAGTCATCTCATTGCATCGGTGGGTAGAAATCTCGCCAAATTAGAAAACTCTGAAGTCTTATTGACTAGTACCAAAGATTTTGTCCAGCAAGATTTTGTTCGACGGCTGGAGCTTTGCGGCTGGCAGGACGTGAGTATTGAATCAGTACAACAAGCAGCGACAATTGACTTTATATTTGAGACCTTGGCTGCATTGATCGATCAGATGCAGGCCAATACCATTCGATATATCAAACGGCATGCGTTTGTCTCTACGCCGTTACCTTATGACGGCGCACTGCTTGGCTTTCAGGATGTCTTGGTGCCCGTTGTTAAGGCGCTTCACAAGCACAAACTGATCCCTCCATGCCCTGTTTTTGTTTTAATTGACGATGCTGACAATTTATCAGAGCAGCAGACAAAGATCCTAAATACTTGGGTTTCTTACAGAAGCACAGAAGTAATTTCTCTGAAAATTTCTACACAGTTGAATTACAAAACTTTGATGACTTCGGGCGAGGTCAGGATTGAAGCACCACATGATTTTTCTGAAATTAACTTTACAACTGTGAGAACGGGGTCAGTGCGAAAAGGGTATCCAGCTTTGGTCGCTGACATAGTGAACCGGCGACTGGCCAAGTATGGTCTCGTAGGTATCGATGCTCGAAACTTTTTCCCCGAAGACGCGCCTCAAGCAAAAGCCATAAAAGACATTGAGGATGAACTCAAGCTCTCTTGGCACAGCAATGAAAAAGGGGGATTCCGTCCAGGTGATGACGCATATCGATTTGCTAGGCCTGAATATATTCGTCGGCTTGGCGGCAGTTCTAGGCAAGGCGCAACATATCGCTATGCAGGTTTCGATCAACTCGTACATATCTCCTCGGGGATTATTCGTTTTTTTCTTGACCCCGCCGCGAAAATGTTTGCAGAGGAGCTAAGCCGTAGTTCCGGGGAAGGGGTGACGATGATTAGTCCTGATATCCAAGATGCGCAGATACGTGTTCAGTCTGATGATTTGCTGTTGGGTGCATTCGAGAACCTACACAACGAAGTGAAGCGTAACGGTACCGTTGCAACGCGAGACATCGACCAATTAAAAAATCTGATTTCCGGTCTTGGTTATCTCTTCCAAGCGTTCCTGATGGATAAAGAAGCATCGCAGCGGCGCATTTTTTCGATCCATCTTTCAGATGAGCCATCTGAGCACTTGCGATCCATACTCGCTATGGCCGTACGGTACGGATATCTTTACAAGGACGCAATTGGACGAAAAGAAGGAATGGGTCGAGCGACCCTTTACGTGCTAACTCGTCGCCTCGCCCCCGCGTTTAAGCTAGATCCAATCGGGTTTTCCAACCATCTATCGGTAACGAACACATTCCTATGCGGGCTACTTGAAAATCCACGCACTTACAAAAACCGATTAAAAAGCTCTACGGTGTCTACTGATGGTCAGGTGCAACTGGGGCTTTTGGATCAAGGGTCAACATGAACCGCCAAATTCACATAAGCAGCTTGGCGCAAGAAATTGGCGCTCAGCCATTTCGAGTGTTGTTGGGGCTTGGTTTTGACCAAAGAAGTCGTTGGGTACTTGATGCACTGATAGTCGCAAAGCCCATTGAAATCATTGGTCTCTTTAACGTTGGCTGGAACGTCTTTAATTCGTCAAGTCTCCAAGATTTCCAGAGTATGGAGAGAGAAAACGCAAAAGTAGTGGGAGAAAGCTGCCAATCTATTTTGGAGCTTGCTGATGCTATATCAAAGACCGTTCAATCCTTTGATCAGAGGGTCAAGACGATAATCGATATAACTTCAATGTCTCACGAGCTACTGTCTGTATTAATTGCGATTTTGCGGTCTGAGAGTAAATTGGAGAACACCATTCTGTGCTACACAGGTGCAGATAGGTACAGCTTTAACACGACTAAAGACGAGATGTGGCTCAGTCGCGGCGTATCTTCAGTTCGTTCCGTTTTGGGTTTTGGCGGTGAACAACTGCCATCCAAAAAGCTCCATCTCGTTATTACGGTAGGGTTTGAAGTTGAACGGGCAATGGAAGTAATCGCTACTTATGAGCCTGCCGCTCTTTCGTTGGGCGTTGGCAGACGTGAGGAGTCTATTTCACTTGCACATCATGACGCCAATTTGAATTTCTTTACACGACTAGAGAAGTTTGTCCGCGATCAAGAAAATACTTGTGAAAGGGTGTCGCAATTCGAGTTTTCTTGCATTGACCCTTTCGTTGCAAAAACCGATTTATCGGGACATTTGGAAAAATTTCGAGATTTCAATACTGTCATTTGCCCTCTGAATACGAAGATATCCACCGTTGGGATCGCCTTGTTGTGTCTCGAACAGCCAGTGCTGCAATTGTGCTACTCGCAACCAATGGAATACAACACAGACGGGTATGCAACGCCCAGTAACTTTATTCGAGTTATTGATGTCTAAGCCTTGAAAGGGCGCTACAGACCGTTCTAACGCTTAAGCCTATCGTCTAAAAAAACGAGACTTGACTCGATTTACCAAGCGATTTCGTTTGTCCATACGACCGATTGGACGACAACAAATGCAAAAGGAAGCACCACCATGCATGAAATCATCTGCCCCCACTGCAGCAAAGCATTCAAAATCGACGAGGCGGGGTATGCCGATATCCTCAAGCAAGTGCGCGACGGCGCGTTTGAGCAGCAGTTGCATGAGCGGCTTGAATTGGCTGAGCAAGACAAGCGCAATGCCGTGGAGCTTGCGCAGGCGCAGGTGGCCAGCGCCATGCAGAAGTCTGCTGCGACTAAGGATTCCGAAATTCAGGCGCTCAAGGCCAAGCTTGATGCGGGTGAGGTTGCGCGCAAGCTGGCCGTGGCCGAGGCTCTGAGTGCTGTGCAAAAAGAACGTGATGCGCTGGCGAATGAGCTTGATCAGGCCAAGCGTGAAAAGCTAGCGGCTTCTGAGCTGGCCGAAGCAAAGCTTGCGAACGGGTTGCAAAATGCCGCAGCCACCAAGGACGCGGAAATTCAAGGGCTGAAGGCAAAACTAGATGCCGCCGAGCTTGTACAAAAGCTGGCGATCACCGAGGCTGTGAATGTGGTGGCGCGGGAACGCGACGAGCTGAAGAATGGCCTAGCGCGGGCTGAGCTTGAAAAGCAACTCGCAGAAAAATCGCTCAAAGACAAGTATGAAACACAGATTAAAGACCGCGATGATGCGATAGAGCGCCTTCGCGACATGAAGGCGCGCCTGTCCACCAAGATGGTGGGCGAGACGCTGGAGCAGCACTGCGAGACGGAGTTCAACCGCATTCGCGCAACGGCGTTTCCAAGGGCGTATTTTGAGAAAGACAACGATGCACGGACTGGCAGTAAGGGGGACTATATTTTTCGCGACCTGGACGAAGCGGGCACCGAGATTGTGTCGATCATGTTTGAGATGAAAAATGAAAACGACCGCACGGCTACAAAAAATAAAAATGAGGATTTTTTAAAGGAGCTTGACAAAGACCGCATTGAAAAAGGCTGCGAATATGCCGTGCTGGTCTCGCTGCTTGAGCCAGACAGCGAGCTTTACAACACGGGCATCGTGGATGTGTTTCACCGTTTTCCTAAGATGTATGTCGTCCGCCCGCAGTTCTTCCTCCCGATGATCACGCTGCTGCGCAATGCGGCGATGCATTCGCTCAAATACAAGTCTGAGCTGGCGCTAGTGAGGGCTCAAAACATTGACATCACGAATTTCGAGAACAACCTCGAATCATTCAAGACCGCTTTTGCACGCAACTACGACCTAGCCTCCAATAGCTTCAAAAAGGCCATCGAAGAGATCGACAAATCCATCGACCACTTACAAAAAACCAAGGATGCGCTGCTAGGCACAGATCGAAACCTACGCCTTGCGAACGACAAGGCGCAAGACGTCACGATCAAGAAGCTGACGCGGGGCAACCCGACGATGGCGGCCAAGTTTGCTGAGCTGAAGATTCCAGATCGCTCTGAATCTGAATGATTCATGTCGTTGAAGTCAGCACATATCATCATTTGGATATTTTCTTCTGGGCCTGCAAGCTGCTGATCTGCTTGAGTGCATTCAAGCCCACCAAGGAGCGAATCTGCGTGATCGCAATGGCGTTAAGTTGCACAACGCGCTCTTTACTGCCCAAGCCTTGGTGGATCAATACGGCATTGATACTTTCAAGGTTTGACAGCACGACCAATTGCTCGATCGTGGCAGCATCGCGCATATTGCCACTCCCGTCTGGGTTGGCTTGCCGCCACTGGGCTGCAGTGATGCCAAACAGGGCGACGTTAAGCAAGTCGGCTTCGCTGGCGTAGATGATGCTGGCCTGCGCAGACGTGAGGCGTGGCGGAATCAGCCGTTCTTTGATGGCATCGGTGTGGATTTTGTAGTTGACTTTGGACAAGGTGCGCTGAAAGTTCCATTCCAGCGAGGTGGTGCGGGATTCTTCATCTTTGAGGCGCTGGAATTCCTTGATGAGGTAGATTTTGAATTCGGCGCTGATCCACATGCCAAACTCGAACGCAATGTCTTTGTGGGCATACGTGCCGCCGTATCGGCCTGCTGTGGCTTTAAGGCCAATGGCGTGGGTTTTTTCCACCCATTCTTTGACGCTGATCTTGTAGCTGTTTAAACCCGCCTGACTTTTAATTGTGGCGAATTCGCCATAATTAAACGCAGGGTTGTAAACAGTCTCCCAAATTCCTAAAAACTCAACGGTGTTTCGGTTTCTGAGCCAGTCCGAGATGAAGAAATCGCCATCCTTGGCTTTCAGCATATCGGTCAAACAAATATAGTCTTGCCCTTGGCGCGACTCGACAGCAATATCAGAACCCTTGACGTTGATGATCCGGCTCTTCATTGCAGACTCCTTTGCACAGAAATGCTGGGTGAATTTTTCATGGTGAGCACTTTGATGGTAATGTGATATATTTTAACTGTATTTTTAATCAGTTTTTAAGAGCGTACTGATTTGCTCAGTCCTCTCAAAAGGGATGGTCGGCGCCTTGTTACTATCCTTGCATCAGCTAATTTCGGCTTTAACGAAGGAGACAACCATGTTCAGTCATCTCATGCTCGGTGTAAACGATCTCTGGCGATCAAAGGCCTTTTACGGTGCGGTCTTGGGCACGATTGGCTTGCACTGCATCGCCCGCCCAAAGAGGCTTAACAGTTGATTAATATTCTCCCCAACGAGCCAGCTGCGCCCCACGCCGTCGCGCGCCTGCGGGGTGAGCGCTTGGCGCGCAGTAGCAAGCCTTTTTTGGCGCGTGGCGGCATTCGCGGGGAGCGCTGCGCGGGCTGCCGCCTGATACCCAGCCATTGCATGTGTGCGCTGCGCCCGCAGGTGTCCACGCGCGCGGGCATGTGTTTGCTGATGGCTGATATTGAGCCGCTCAAGCCCAGCAACACGGGCTGGCTGATTGCCGATGTGGTGACCGACACCTTTGCCTTTGGCTGGGCGCGCACCTGGGTAGACCCTGCTTTGCTGGCCTTGCTGGCTGATCCGCAGTGGCAGCCGCTGCTGGTGTATCCGGGGGAGTTTGTGGCGCCGGCGCGGGTGGTGCAGGCGCTGCCGCTATTGCCCGATGCAGCGCCCTTGAAGCGCCCGCTGTTTATATTGCTGGATGCTACATGGGCCGAAGCAGGCAAGATGTTTCGCAAAAGCCCGTATCTGGATGGTTTTCCTGTGCTGAGCTTGCAGCCCGAGCAGCTCTCGCGCTATTTGCTGCGCCGCTCTAAGCGCGATGACCATTTCTGCACAGCCGAGGTGGCCGCGCTCTGCCTAGCGCTGGCTGGCGAGGTGCATGCCGCGCAAACGCTGGATGCGTATTTGGATGTATTCAGCGACCACTATCTGGGCGCTAAAAACCAGCGGGCAATCGATTGGGGCGATGCGGTACATCTGCGTTTGCAGGCTTTAGGCTAGTTGCTATTATTTGAATAGCGTACTGCGCCTATTCTGTGCTGACAATCTTCATAAATCATTAAAGATGCCTATTGGGTACACAGCCCATACCCCACACTCCTGCCCCCACCCTCAAGCCTCTTCAGCACGCCACGCGCCAGCAGGTCGTTGATGTCGCGCAGGGCGGTGTCGGCGGAGCATTTGCCTAAGGCGGCCCATTTGGCGTTGGTGAGTTTGCCTTCAAATCCATCTAGCACGCGGTTGAGCACGTGGGCTTGGCGTGGGTTCATGGGCGTGCCTGCCCAGCGCTGCCAGAATTGGGCTTTGTCCAGCACGCCAGCCAGTGTGGCATCAGCGCCTTGCACAGCGCGCAGCAGGCAGGCTAAAAACCAATGGAGCCACGGGGTGACGTTGAGTGTGCCTTTTTGGGTGGCTTCTAGCTGGGCGTAGTAGTCTTTGCGTTCGCGCTGTATTTGGGCACTGAAGCTGTAGTAGCGTTGGCTGGTGCCTTCGGCGCGGGCCAGCGCCATATCGCCCACGGCACGGCTGAGGCGGCCGTTGCCGTCGTCAAATGGGTGCAGGGTGACTAGCCACAGGTGGGCCAGCCCTGCTTTTATTAGCGAATCGCCCTGCGGGGCAGCATCTAACCATTTAAAAAACGCTTGGGTTTGCGTGGGCAGGGTGTCAGCGGGTGGGGCAGTAAAGTGAATTTTTTCGCGTCCTATAGGGCCAGACACCACGTCCATGGGGCCGCTCGCGTCGGTGCGCCAAGCCGCCACGGTAATGCGCATGCGGCCGCTGTAGCCAGTGGGGAACAGGGCGGCGTGCCAGCCAAACAGGCGTTCTTTGGTCAAAGGCTGGTCATAGTTGCGGGTGGCATCTAGCACAATGTCTACCACGCCATCTACATGCCTATCGCTGGGAGCAAGTGCGCCAATGTCAATCCCCAGTCTGCGGGCAATCGATGAGCGCACGGCATCTTGGCTCAAGCGTTCGCCTTCTATTTCGCTGGTTTTAACCACCTCTTGGGTGAGCACTTGCAGTGTGGCTTGCTCGCGCTCGGCCATGCCCATCTGCGCCATGCGTCCCATCAGCCGCCCCTGCGCGCGGTGCACTTGGGCCAGCGGCGCGGCTAGCTCAGCGACGTCGTAGCTGAAATGTGGCCAATCGGGCAGTTGCCAAATGTAGCGGGGCTCGGAGGCTGTAAAAATGAGCTGGTGATGGCGCATGCGGTGATTATGCCATTTATTCGCCGCAAAATGTACGGCGAATATTGCCGCAAGCAATGCGGCAATTACCGCCGTCGCCTTACTGACTAATGGCTGGACTGAACAATTTGCCTTCGGTTAGTATGCTTGTTGGTTTAATTTTGCCCAATCCCGGGCTACAAGGAGAAAAATAGATGTTCAGCCATGTGATGTTTGGGGTCAATGACCTCGAGGTTTCAAAGAAGTTTTATGACGCGGTGCTGGGCACGCTGGGCATTGGGCCTGGCGTGGCCAATAAGAGTCGGTATTTTTACCGCAGTCCCGCGGGTTCATTTGGCATCACCACGCCGATTAATGGCGAGCCAGCCACATTTGCCAATGGCGGCACCGTGGGTTTTTTGGTGCAGTCGCCAGAGCAGGGCGATGCGTGGCACGCAGCGGGCGTGGCCAATGGTGGCACCACCTGCGAAGACCCGCCGGGCATGCGCGATGGCGCGATGGGCAAAATGTATTTGGCGTATTTGCGCGACCCAGATGGCAACAAGATTTGTGCGCTGCACCGGCCAGCTAAGTAATCTGGCGCATTTCAATTTGAATCCTGCTTGCTAGGATTCATCAATCCAGCCACCGTGTCTGCACACGCCATCACCCTAGACACCCTGCGCCGCTACGCCGTAGCGCGCAGCCTTTTTACGCCTACCAGTTTGCCCGCGGCGATCAAGCGCTTGGGCTTTGTGCAGGCCGACCCGATTCGCGCGCCTGCTCGGGCGCAGGATTTGACGCTGCGCCACCGCGTGCGGGGCTATGCAGCGGGGGATTTGGAGCGCAAGTATGCGGCGCTGGATGTCGAAGAAGATTTTTTTGTGAACTACGGGTTTGTCACGCCCGCTGTGCAGGCGCTGATGCACCCGCGCAAGCCGCGCATCACATGGACCGAGCCGCGCATGCAGCAGGCGCGCGATGTGCTGGCCTATGTGGCCGAGCAGGGCGTGGTGCACCCGCGTGCGGTGGATGCAGAGTTTGCCCACGGTAAAGCTAAAAGCGGCTTTGGCGGCGCATCCAGAGCCAGCACCCAGCTGCTCGATGGCATGCATTACCGGGGCATGCTGCGTATTGCAGGGCGTGTCAACGGCATTCGCACCTACGCACTGCCCAAAACCGCGCTGGCAACAACTGCACCCGATGGTGCGGATGCGCAGCCTCTGGCACAACCCTCGCCCGACCAAGCCATGGACGCGCTGGTAGACGTGATTGTGCACAAATACGCGCCCCTGCCCGAGCGCTCGTTGCGTGAGCTCATTAGCCTCCTGCGCGGCGGTGCGCCCCAGTGGGAGAGCCTGCGCGCCACTACCATGCAGCGCGCCAAGCTGCGCCTTGCCAGTGCGGTGGTGGATGGCGCGGCGTGGTATTGGCCCGCAGATGAGCACCCAGAATCCAAGCGTTATGCCGTGGACGGCAGTGTGCGCCTGCTCGCCCCCTTTGACCCCGTGGTTTGGGACCGCCGCCGCTTTGAGCTGCTGTGGGGCTGGGCCTACCGCTTTGAAGCCTACACGCCCGCTGCCAAGCGCGTGCGCGGCTACTACGCGCTGCCGCTTTTGTGGCGCGAGCAGGTGGTGGGCTGGGGGAATTTGGCCATGGTAGACGGCGCATTAACGGCCGACATGGGCTATGTGACAGGCAGCGCGCCGCGTGGCAAGGCGTTTAAAGCGGCGCTGGCCAATGAGCTGGCGCGCATGCAGGTGTTTTTGGGCTGAAAGCCCATTCAATCGGCCACCCGCCGCGCTTCGCGCCGCGCCACCCACAGCGTGGCCGCGCTGATCACCACGCCTCCCACTATGGCGTTGGCCGTGGGCACATCGCTAAAGAGCAGCCAGCCGAGCATGGCTGACCAGATCAAATCTAAAAATTTAAGGCTTTGGGTAGACGAAATATCGGCTTTTTGAAACGAGCGCGTCAGGCAATAATGCGCCCCGCTGCCTAAAGCGCCCGCCAGCAAAAAGCCTGCCCAATACAAGGGGCTGATAGCGCTCCAGTGCAGCAGTGCTAGCGGCAGGCAAAGCACGGTGATGCTGATGTTTTGCCATAGCAAAATCGTGCCAGCGGTTTCGTAGCGGGTGAGCGCCTTGGTGACCAAAAACGAGGCGGCAAACAGCGGCGCGGAGCACAACATGAGCAGGTGGTACCAGCCCGAGTTGGCATCACCCGATGTGAATTGCGGGCCCACCACCACCACCACGCCCGCAAAGCCCAGCCCCGTGGCCAGCCAGCGCTCCCAGCGCATAGGCTCGTGCAAAAACACATAGGCTCCTAGCATGATGAAAAGTGGCGTAGAAAAGCCAATGGCGGTCATATTGGCCAGCGGGATTTTGGGCAATGCCGCAAACCAAAAAAACATGGCCACCGAATGCAGTGCGCCACGGCCAAACTGGCTGCCGATGCTGCGCGGCCAGTAGTTGGCAAAGCCAAATTTCAGCACGATGGGCAGTGTTACCACCAGCCCGCAGGCGTAGCGCAAAAACTGCGCCTGCAGGGGGTGGATGTCTTGCGCCAGCGCCCGCACCAGTGCGTTCAAAAGGTTAAACAGCAGCCCCGCGCTGGCCGCCCAAAGCAGGGCGCGCGTAGCGGGGTGGAGGTGGGTGGCGCGCTCTTGCATGCGCTGCAGCAAGCGCATGGCGGGGTTCTGGGGAGGTAAAAACATTAGAGCCCTAAGTATGCATCAAAAATTACCGCGCTTTGGCAGTGCTGGCGCGGCTTTGTCGCGTCTGCGTGGCGGGTTTGTAGTGCCGCCGTTGTCTCTTGTTTGAGGTTTTCGCCAATGCACGGCGGCGCCCGATAAGCGTTTTGGCTATCTCGCTTGTTAGCGCGCCCGATCAGCGTTTTGGCTATCCCGACGCGCCCTCTCAGCGGTGGGTACACCGAAATCGGTCGGTCGGGATAGCCAAAACGCAGATCGGGCTATGCTCGCTTTGAGGTTTTTAATACCACAGGCACGCTACTCGTAGAGTGCGATTTACTATAAAAAACGCAGCGCGCTATGACCATATGACGATGACATTACTACTATTTTTCTTGAAAAGTACAAATCTGAGCGTGAAACGGCGCTCAGCAAGTTGCGGGCGATCAGGAAGAGCAGTTTCACGCCGCAGCGTAACCAAGCCAGACAAGAAGCGCAAAGTTTGGCCGCAGCGTGACCATACTGGATAAAACACAATCACAAAGTTAGCCAACTGTACAAAAACTCAGACACAAGGCAGCGCATCCCCCCAGAACCCTGCGAAAATAGCGCATTAACCTTTAGAAAGCCACTATGACCGTAAGCCCCAGTTTCATGTACACCGCCTCGATTCCCGTATTCACCCAAATGCTAGGCGGCCTGAGCGCCGTGCTGGCCAAGGCGCAGGCGCATGTAGATGACAAAAAGCTCGATGCCAACGCCCTGCTGCAAGCGCGGCTTTTTCCCGATATGTTCCCGCTCACGCGCCAAGTGCAAGTGGCCTGCGATTTTGCCAAGAGCGTGGCCGCGCGCTTGGCGGGCGTGGATGTGCCCAAGCACGACGACACTGAGCAAAGTTTTGCCGATTTGCAAGCGCGCATTGCCAGTGTGCTGGCGTTTTTAAAAGGGCTAGACAACACGCAGTTTGACGCAGCCGCCACCCGCGAAGTGGTCTCGCAAGCGGGCACCCCCAAAGAAAAGCGCTTCTCAGGCCAGGTCTATTTGCTCAACTACGGCATGCCGCATTTGTATTTTCACGTCACCACGGCCTACAATATTTTGCGCCACAACGGCGTCGAAGTGGGCAAAAAAGACTATGTGGGCAGCTACTAGGCGCTTCTACGCAATACTCTGTTATTAATAGCAAACTATGACCATATGACGTTGACATTGGTCAAATTTTTCTTAAAAACTCTTTTGAAAGACAGTTCTATGCATTCCATGATTCGCTCTATGGCCGCCGCCTTGCTCGCAGGCAGTTGTGTAGCTGCCCCGTTGGCCCATGCCCAAGCCCCCGATGCCACGGCGGCAGCCGCCGCCAAAGAAGTCGGGGCTGTGGTTAAATCCAGTGGCTTGGTGTACCGCGAGTTAGCCGCAGGCAAGGGTGCAAGCCCTGTGGCCACCGACACCGTGAAAGTGCATTACAAAGGCACATTCCCCGACGGCAAAGAGTTTGACAGCTCCTACAAACGCAACGAGCCCACCAGTTTCCCGCTCAACCGCGTGATTCCCTGCTGGACCGAAGGCGTGCAGTTGATGAAAATTGGCGGCAAAGCCAAGCTCACTTGCCCAGCTGCCATTGCCTACGGCGCACGCGGCGCTGGCGGCGTGATTCCGCCCAATGCCACGCTGCATTTTGAGATTGAGCTCTTGGCTATTAATGGAAAGTAACTACTACTTTTTATATAGCATACTATGACCATATGACGCTGACATTGGTCAAATTTTCTATAAAAAAGCAGTTTTAAACCGCCATGACAAGCCCTGCGCCAAACCCAGTGAATCAATCAACAAATCCGATCCTAGGCGCGCAGCCGCTGGGGCAGCGCTGGCCCACCATCGATCCGTTTTTGTTTTGTGTCTACCACGACGATGCCTACCCAGCTGGCAACGCGCAAATGGGCCCTGCCGCCTCGCTGGCGGGGCGCGACATGGGCCAGGATTTCAGCGGCAAAGACGGCTGGAGCATGTACCACGGGCAGGAGATTCCCGGTTTTCCAGCCCACCCGCACCGAGGTTTTGAAACGGTGACCATCGTGCGCAAAGGCTTGATTGACCACAGCGACTCACTGGGTGCCACAGCGCGCTTTGGTGGCGGCGATGTGCAATGGCTCACAGCTGGCGCAGGCATTGTGCACGCTGAAATGTTCCCGCTGCTCAAAGCGGATGCGGCCAACCCGCTGGAGCTGTTTCAAATTTGGCTCAATTTGCCTACCCAATCCAAAATGGCCAAGCCGCATTTCACCATGCTGTGGAACGAGAACATTCCGCGCTTGCGCCACACCGACGCTGCTGGCCTGCACACCGACGTGGCCGTTATAGCAGGCTATCTGGCTCGGGCAGGCGCGCCGCTTGCGCCCCCGCCAGACTCTTGGGCTTCGCAGGCCCAGGCCGATGTGGCCATATGGACGCTGCGCATGGATGCGGGGGCGCGCTGGCAGCTGCCCGCCTCCTTGCAAGCAGGTGTGCAGCGCCAGCTGTATTTTTTCAAAGGCCAAGCCATGCTGCTGGCAGGGCAGGCGCTGCAACAACACGCTGCTATTCATTTGCGTGCAGACACTGCGCTAGAGCTGGTCAACACGGGCGCAGACGAGCTCGAATGCCTGCTGCTGCAAGGCCGCCCCATTGCCGAGCCAGTGGCGCAATACGGCCCTTTTGTAATGAACACCCAAGCCGAAATTCACCAAGCCATAGCAGATTACCAACGCACCGAGTTCGGCGGCTGGCCATGGGAAACGTCCGCGCCCGTACATGGGCGCGATGCTACGCGCTTTGCAAGGCTAGGCAATGGAGCAGAGGTAAAACCTGTGGTGGCCAGCGTTTCCTAGTCTGTGCGGTCGGTCGGGATGGCCAAAACGCTGCTCGGGCTAGGCTCGCATTGAGGTTTTAATGCCGCGGTCACGCCACTTTTAGAGTGCTTTATACTATATAAAGCGTAGCACACTATGACCATTTGACGCTGACATTGTCACTATTTTTCATAAAATTACAAATCTATGCTCGAAACAGGACGCAACCATGCTGTTGACGAGGAGGCTGAGCAGTTTTCCTCCCACTCCGAGCAACCACCTCGCCTTGCGGCTAAGCGAGTGCTGTGCCAATGCGCAAACAATCAGGGCGCTGGGCTGGTTTTTTTGAACAAATGGGGGATCAGAGTGTTCATCTGTCTGAGCCCGCAGGGCGAGTTATGAACACTCCCCC
>JAYTMT010000038.1:0-2289 GCA_043728315.1 Polaromonas sp.
TGCTTAAAAAACGGCTATTTACTCAATATTGAAATCAAACCCACACCCGGTCAAGAGGCAGAAACCGGCAAAGTCGTTGCCGAACATGCCGCCCGTTTGTGGAAAGATGCGCAAATTCCGCCCCTGCTCACTTCTTTCCGGCCCGATGCCCTAGAAGCCTCCCAAGCCGCCGCGCCGCACCTACCACGCGGTCTGCTTTTAGACACGCTGTGGAAAGGCTGGCTAGAAACCGCCTTGGTGCTAGATTGCGCATCAATAGTCTGCAACCACGCCCTGTGGGACACCTCATCCGTCACCCAGGCCAAAAGCGCAGGTTTTCGCTGTTTGAGCTACACGGTGAACGACGAATGGGCAGCGAAGCGCTTGTTAGATTTGGGGACGGATGGGATCATTACCGACCAAGTAGAGCTATTTTCGCCGAATTTATAGCAATATTTTTCTACTTTTTGCTATATTTTTAATAGCTGTTTAGGCAATAAATACGCTGGCTGCAGTCGTATTCAGCCGAAAAATATCTTAAACGCGCCACCCCTGATACCACCACTGGCACAGCGCTGCAACTACAACCAAAGCGCCATAAGTCACCATCTTGCCATCGGTGCTGAAAATCGCCAATCCGGCGAACAAAACGCCTAATCCAGCCAAACTGGTGATCAACATTTGCGACTTCAGCGGGCGCTTGACTGGCGTTTTGCGCCAAATCAGGCGGCTGAAAAGGGGCACCATGATGCCTAGACTCACAGCGGGTAAGGCAAAGTTCACAAGGTGGTTTAGCAGGTCGAAAAAACTCATCAGCAGAGTTTAAAGGGAAAAATTTATAATACTGAGATGGCAGTTTGGGCATTAGGCATTAATCACACCACAGCGCCGCTCGATTTACGCGGGCGGTTTGCGTTTGCTATGGACCAAATTGAGCCGACTTTGCACCAAATGCGGGCTGATTTAAGCCGGACTTTAGCGCTCCGTGCAGACCAAGCGCCGCTGGAAGCTGCTTTGCTGTCTACTTGTAACCGTACTGAAATTTATATCGCCAGCGCGGAGGCGACCTCCCATGCATCCAGCGCAAGCACCTTGGCCACGCTGGACTGGATGGCGCACATGGGCGGCGTATCTGCAGCTGATCTGCGCGCCCACGCCTATACCCTACAAGACGGCATGGCTGCGCGGCACGCTTTTCGCGTTGCCAGTGGGCTGGACAGCATGGTGCTGGGCGAGCCGCAGATTTTGGGGCAGATGAAAGACGCCGTGCGCGTGGCGGGAGATGCTGGCGCGCTCGGTGCGACACTGAACCAGCTGTTTCAACGCAGCTTTTCGGTTGCCAAAGAAGTACGCAGCTCGACCGAGATAGGCGCGCACTCCATCAGTATGGCGGCGGCGGCGGTGCGTTTGGCGGGTCAGCTGTTTGAAGATTTGTCGAAAATCAAGGTTTTATTTGTAGGCGCTGGCGAGATGATTGAGCTGTGCGCGACGCATTTTGCAGCAAAACAGCCTAAAAAAATAGCCATTGCCAACCGCACTTTAGAGCGCGGTGAAAGGCTCGCCAGTCGTTTCGGCGCGCAGTCGATTCGGTTAGCGGATTTGCCAAATCTTTTACACGAGTTTGACGCGATCATCAGCTGCACCGCCAGCACATTGCCTATCATCGGTTTAGGTGCTGTCGAACGTGCCCTCAAGTTGCGCAAACATCGTCCCATCTTTATGGTCGATTTGGCCGTTCCGCGCGACATTGAGCAAGAAGTTAAAGCGCTGCAAGACGTGTATTTGTACACGGTAGACGATCTCGCTGGCGTGGTGCAAACTGGCCAAGCGAATCGGCAGGCGGCGGTAGCCGAGGCAGAAACCATCATCGACGCAGGCGTGCAAAGCTTTATGCACTGGCTGGGGCAGCGCGACCCCGAGACGGGCAGTGTCTCACTGATACAGCAACTGAATGCGCAAGCGGACGATTGGCGCGAAACCGAGCTGGGTCGTGCCCGCAAGCTGTTGGCCAAAGGCAGCTCTGTTGAAGAAGTCCTAGAAGCCTTGAGCAAGGGTTTGACTCAAAAAATGCTGCACGGTGCGTATGCCGAGTTACACGCGGGCGATGCGGCAGCGCGTGAGCACACGGCGCAGGTGGTGCAGAAGCTGTTTTTGCGCAAAGAGCGTTAGCTGCGTTCTCTTCGCTGCAACTCTTCGACAAGCTCAGGGCGAACGGTAATTATCTCTTTCGCCCGCTTTTCTCTTTCTTTCGCTTTTGATTTATCCGTTCGGGCTGAGCCTGTCGAAGCCTTCACAAAACAATCTATTCGC
>JAYTMT010000039.1:0-2044 GCA_043728315.1 Polaromonas sp.
GATAACCGCGTGCTGTTTCACCGCGTGGCCAATACGCTGAACTACCTCGACATCAAAACCGTGGTGGTCAGTTGTGGCACTTGTTATGACCAATTGCAAGGCTACCAGTTCGACAAAATCTTTCCCGGCAGCCGCATCATCGACATCCACGAGTTTTTGCTAGAAAAAGGCATCACCCTCAACACAGGCGGTCAAGGCGCGGGCGCATACCTGTACCACGACCCCTGCCACAGCCCCATGAAGCTGCAAGAACCCATGAAAACTGTGAAAGCTCTGTTGGGTGAGTCAGTGATCAAATCCGAGCGCTGCTGCGGCGAATCGGGCACGCTGGCCGTGTCGCGGCCGGATATTTCCACGCAGGTGCGGTTTCGCAAAGAAGAAGAAATTTTGAAAGGCGAAGCCGCCCTGCGCGCGCAAGGCTTGGTGGGCGCCAAAGACAACGTCAAAATACTCACCTCTTGCCCCGCTTGCCTCACAGGCTTGAACCGCTTTGGCGCTGACCTGCAAAATGGCCTTCTTGAGGCCGACTACATCGTGGTGGAAATGGCCAACCAGATTTTGGGCAAAGACTGGATGCCTGACTACGTGGCCCGAGCTAATAATGGCGGCATTGAGCGGGTGCTGGTCTAGACTTTTGCGCTGTGCGAAATCTAATGTGCATAGTTACAGGCGTTTGGCCTTTGGCTCTCAGCTACCATGAGACACTCAAAAAGTGCTAAAGAGCACCGAAAACCGCTGAAAATTCATTCATTTTTCTAAAGAGACACCATATGGCAGGCCTTACCAAAGACACCGCAACCCCCACCGACATCACCGTGCACCAGCAGTCGCGCACGCTGGAGATCAGTTTTTCTGACGGTGCGCATTTCAACATTCCCCTAGAGCTCATGCGCGTGTATTCGCCATCCGCCGAAGTGCAAGGCCACGGGCCAGGTCAAGAAGTGTTGCAAACTGGCAAACGCGATGTAGGCTTGCAAGCACTCGAATCGATTGGCAACTATGCTGTCAAACCAGTTTTCACCGACGGCCACGAAAGCGGTATTTTCAGCTGGGACTATCTCTATTACCTAGGCCACCAGCAGGGCGAGCTCTGGGCAGATTACGAAAAACGCTTGCTCGACGCGGGCGCTACGCGCGACACGCCGATGGTCGAAGCAGCAGGGTCATCGTGCGGGCATTCGCACTGATTTTTCCCGTTCGCCCTGAGCTTGTCGAAGGGTTCATGCTTACTTGACTTTTGTAGCATCGCGCCCACGCCAGTGCGCTGCCTACCTGCGCCCGAGTTACCGGCCCGCTTCGCGGTAAGCTCTGCGGTACTCAAAATTTGGGGAGGCCGCAAAACTCGGGCTGCGCCCTCAAACAGTTGCGTCCTCTGATCCCAAATTTTTCCGTTCCTCTAGCCCGGTAACTCTGATTGGGCGCAGACAGGCAGCACACTGGCGCGGTCGCTGGCGAGGTGGTGACTTTGCTTGCGTTTCGTGCTTATATTTGCACTTTTTATGGAAAATAGTGAAAATGTCACCGTCAAATGGTCATAGTTTGCTACGTTTATCGTAGTGTTTGCTCACACAAAACCAGTGAGCAACACGCTGATCCCCAACTGCGCAGCCGCGCTCTGCCAAGCCGCATCGGGCGCGTGGTTGAGGCCTAGGATGGAGATGGCGCGCAAAGGCGCGATGACGTAGGGCGAGGCTGTGCCTAGTTTCTCGGGGGAGGCTAAAACCACGGTTTCGGCGGCTTGGGCGTGCAGGGCGCGTTTGAGGGCGGCTTCTTCGTAGTCGCCTGTCGTCAAACCCGCTTGCAGGTGTGCGCCGGTCACGCCCATGAAGTACACATCGATGTGCATCTGGGCCGCGGCTTGCAGGGTTTGTGCGCCCATGTTGACCATGGAATGGCGAAACAGTTTGCCGCCCAGCATGATCACGTCTAGCTTGCTGTGCGCAGCCAGCGCGCAGGCCACCTCGGGGCTGTGGGTGACCACGGTGGCTTGCAGACTCAGGGGCAGGTGCTTGGCTATTTGTAGCGCGGTGGTGCCGCCGTCTAG
>JAYTMT010000040.1:0-26056 GCA_043728315.1 Polaromonas sp.
GTGGCCTTTTTGATTGAATACATGCTCGCCAAAGCCGAGCATTTTTCCCCCTGGGGCTACGAATTTAAAGACCAGTGAGCGCCCACGCTGCCAATGGCGCGAGATTCAACTGATGCTGGTGCTGCGGATGCGCGCAGCAGCACCCCGCATGTCTTTGGCTGGGGCGTTTGAGAACTGGGGAAGTATCTCGCATAAACTAGCTGAGCCTAAACGACGGCGATGTCGGCAGCTAGCAGAGTTTGTGGGTGTTTAAGTTAGCGCTTATGTTCATGCGGGGGTGCTCCAGTACTGTTCGCTAAGAGCCTCTGTAGCTGCTTGTTTGCGCGCCCGATCTTACGCGCCCGATCAGCGTTTTGCCTATCCCGACGCGTCCTCATGCGGTGGGTACACCGAAATCGGTCGATCGGGATAGGCAAAACGCTGATCAGGCTATGCTCGTTTTTAGGTTTTTAATACCGCAGGTACGTTACTCTTTGTTTGCTATGCACTATATAAAATGTAGCGTAGTATGACCATATGGAGCTGGTATTGCCACTATTTTTTTGAAATCAACAGTCTACGAACGAAACACGTGCCAAACAACCATCTATGCTGCGTCACTAGCTGTGTGCGCTACGTCTGCGCCCAATCAGAGTGACCGGGCTAGAGGAACGGAAAAATGTGGGATCAGGGCTGTCATCTGTTTGAGACCACAGGGCGAGTTATGACAGACCCCCACATTTTGAGTACCGCATAGCTCACCGCGAAGCGGGCCGGTAACTCGGGCGCAGACGTAGCGCACACAGCCGGTGACGCAAGGCTACAAAAGCTGAGCCTACATCTTTTGTTCAGACCAATACGGCAGCTTCAAAAAAGCGAAAACCTCAAAACCGCCAAAGCGCAATCACCAACAAAGTACACCCAGCCGCCACCAAGTCGTCAAACATAATGCCCCAGCCACCGCGCGGCCCAAAGCCTTTGAAGAGCTGATCGGCCCAGGTCACGGGTCCGGGCTTGGCGGCATCAAAATAGCGAAAAAGGGCGAAGGCTACCAGCTGCGCCCAAAAGCCAACGGGTGAGGCAACCCATAAAATCAGCCAAAAAGCCACAATTTCGTCCCACACAATGGCCCCCGGGTCGGCCACCCGCATGTGCTGGGCGCACAGCGTGCAGGCCCACCAGCCAAGGGGGATGGATGCGGCGATGACCCAGCCAATTTGCGCGCTCGACAAATACTGCTGCATGGCCCAAAACGACAACCAGCCCCACAGCGTGCCCGCTGTGCCCGGCGCAATGCGCGACAAACCCGAGCCAAAGCCCAATGCAACCAGACGGGCAGGGTGGCCCAGCATGAAGCGGGCGCTCGGAAGCAGCACAGTGGGCAACAAAGGGGGATGCAGGGGCGGGTGCAGGGGTGAACCGAATGGTGCAGCATCAGCAAATACCCCAAAGTTGGCAGCAACACTGGAGGCAGGATAAGCGCCTGTTGGCAGTGCCGTGAAGTCGTGGTTTGGGTCCTTGATAAGTGCCATAAGTGGTGTGTGGTGTGTGAAATTGGCAGGTGCTGTGAAATGGCGGGGCTGTGAATGGGTGGCTTAGTGGGGGGCTAGGTGGGGTGGCTAGGTGGGGTGGCTAGGTGGGGTAACAGGGCACAGAAAAGAGCAAGTTCACATGGCTTCACGCGCGAACCATTGCAGCCAATAGTCAATGGCGGCGCGCACTTTGGGGCTTCGGTGGCGCTCGGCCAGCATGACCGCATAAATGGGCAATACTTCTTTGTGCACCAAGTCTGCCAGCACCGGCAGTAACAAACCTTGTTTCACCAGCGGGGCGCAAATCACGCTAGAGCCGCGCACAATGCCCAAGCCTTGCAAGGCCATGGTCATCATCACGGCCGTGGAATTGGCCCGCAGTTGGCCGCTGGCGTGAAAAACGCTGGGTTGCGTAACCGCATCAGGGCTGTCAAACGGCCAATGGTTGAATGCCGGGATCACGCTGTTGGTGATCAAGCGGTGCTGGGCCAAATCGGCCACGCTGCTTGGTTGGCCCCAGCGCGCTAAATAGCCAGGCGCAGCATACAGCCTGCGGTCTTGCCTGCCGATTTCACGGGCCACCAAGCTGTCGGCAATTTGGCCAGAGCGGATGGCGATGTCTGCCCCCTCGCGTGCCAAATCCACCGCACGGTCATCGGCCATCAGCTCCACCTGAAGCTGCGGGTGCAAGGCCAGCAGGCCAATCAGGCTGGGCGCAATCACATAATGCGCCATGGCCGCGCTGACTGCTACCCGCAGCGTGCCGCGCAATACGCCGCTGGGTGCAATGTCATCGGCCAAGTCTTGCATACTGGTGCTGATGCGTTTGCCGTAGTCAAGCATGGTTTGCCCCTCGTCGGTGAGCGACAGGCCGTGGGTGCTGCGGTGCAAAAGACGGATTTTGTGCTGCGCCTCCAGCCTTGTGATGGCACGGGATATTTGGCTCACTGGCACACCACGCTCACGCGCCACGCCCGAGAGCGAGCCCAGCTCGGCCACGCGCAGAAAAAGATGAAGGTCGGCAAAGTCCATATGCTTTTGCATTTTACGCAAAAGCAAATTGCAGTGCATGCGGTTTCCAAGAAGCCGTGTTTTGCCTACAGTTACCCCATGGTTTCAACACAGGAGTAACACCATGACCCGCAACGAATTCAACACCGCTTATTGGAATGCCTTCAGCACCGCCCTGCGCGATGCCGCTTGCCGCAGCGCAGCCTTTGTGCTGTGCGCCGCCAGCCGCCATTTGGCCCGCGCTGCCCGCAGCATCGACCGCCATGGCCGCACGGCCTGCGCGCAAGGGGTGTGACATGCCAACCATCATTGCCCGCATCGCACCGCTGCAAAATCCTGAGCAATATGCATCGATTGCAGGCCGACTGACGCGCATTACAGCTGAAATTTTGCACAAAGACGAAAGCGTGACCGCAGTGCTGGTGGACGACCTGCCCGCCGCGCGCTGGAGCATTGGCGGCCAAGCCGTTACCCAGCCCACGGCCTTGGTCGAAATCTCCATCACCCAAGGCACGAATACCGCAGCGGAAAAAGCGCGCTGGATTGCACAGGCTTTTGGCGAGATGCAAGCGGTGCTTGGCCCCTTGGCCAAGGCCAGTTATTGCGTGGTGCGGGAGCTGCCCGCGCAGGACTGGGGCTACAGCGGCCTCACGCAAAGTGATCGAAAGATGCAAAAGCAGCTGGCATCGGCCGGCCCTTGGCATCCAGCAGACGCAGCGCTGGCTGGTTTGGCAGCAGTGGCGTGATACTGCCAATGCGCGTGAGCGTGGTGTAAGTGCTGGCCGCAATGGCTTGCAGCGCTTGGCGCGCGGCAGGCGGCGCGGTAAACAGCAGTTCGTAGTCGTCCCCGCCTGCCAAACACCACTCTAGCGCATGTTTTTGAAGAATTTTGGCTGATGTCAGCGTCATATGGTCATATGACGCTATTAATTGTGTAGTGAATGTGGTATCAATGTCAGCGCCCACACCGCTGGCGCGCAGAATATGGCCTAGGTCGCCCAAGAGCCCGTCGCTCACATCAATGGCGCTGCTGGCCACTCCCCGCAGCGCCATGCCCAGCGCCACGCGGGGCGTGGGCATTTCCATGCGCTGGCGGGCGTGGGCAAACACGGCAGCGTCCACCGACACGTTGCCGCGAAACACCTCCAGCGCCAGCCGCGCTTGGCCCACGTGCTGCGCCACGCATCTGCTTGCGTTGTCTGCCCTATCCGCCATATCCACCATTCCCACCATGTCCAGCGCTTGGCCCGCAGCGCCGCTGATGTAAATATCGTCGCCCAGCTGCGCCCCGCTGCGCAGCAGCGCCGCGCCCAGCGGCACTTCGCCCAGCACCGTGATGCAAATATTCAGAGGTCCTTGTGTAGTATCGCCGCCAATCAAAGGGCAGCCGTGCAGGTTGGCCAGCCCAAACAAGCCCTGCGAAAAGCCCGCTAGCCAAGCCTCGTCCACGCGCGGCATGGCCAGTGCCAGCGTGAAGCCCACAGGCCGCGCGCCGCAGGCGGCCAAGTCGCTCAAATTCACCGCCAAAGCCTTGTGCCCCAGCGCTCGGGGCGATACCGTAGACAAAAAATGCCGCCCCTCCACCAGCATGTCGCTGCTGACGCACAGTTGCATGCCTGCTGTGGGTGTAAAAACCGCACAGTCATCGCCAATGCCCACGTCTTGGCCACTTAGCGCTACCGATTGCGCAGCAGCAGGCTGCTGAAAATAGCGCTTGATAAGGTCAAATTCACCCATAAAGGCCATCCCGCAGTGTCAGTGCAGGGTCGGCTTGTCGCCCAGCGCGCTCAAAGCATCGAGCACAAACATGGGAATATCCACCTCAAACTTCTCCCCGTCTACCGCCACACAAAAGTAGCTGCCGTGCATGGTGCCAGTGGGGGTGCGCAGGCGCGAGCCGCTGGTGTACTGAAAACTCTCACCCGGCTTGAGCAGCGGCTGCTCGCCCACAATGCCCAAGCCCTTCACCTTTTCGTGCAGACCATTGGCGTCGTTGATATTCCAAGTGCGCGAGATCAGCTGGGCGGCAATGGTGCCGGTGTTGGTAATCGTCACCGTGTAGGCAAAGGTGAACACGCCCTGCGCCGGAGACGATTGCTCGGGCAGGTACTGCGGCTGCACGTTCACGCGCATCTGGTAGTCGGACATGGTCAGGCTTGGGCTTAAAGACAGAGAATTGGATTGTGGCAGTTTTTCGAGCTCTAGCATGTATTCGCTGGCTTTTGCACCTTCTTCGGGCTACATACCAACACTGTTCGCTCAGAACTTGTCCACGGTTTCCGTCCGCCCTGAGCTTGTCGAAGAGTTTTAGCTTGCTTGGTCACTGCTGTGGCCAAGCGAGTGCTGTGCCAACGCGCAAACGGATCGCTGACCCGCTTCGCGGGGAGCTGGTTTTTTCGAACAAATGGTGGGAATGTCCATAACTCGCCCTCCGGGCTCAAACAGATGGACATTCTGATCCCCCATTTGTCCAAAAAAACAAGCCCAGCGCCCTGATTGTTTGCGCATTGGCACAGCACTCGCTTAGCCGCAGGGCGAGGTGGTTACTCGGAGCGGTTGGAAAACTGCTCAGCTTCAGGGCTACAGCATGCTAGCCTATTGTTTCGCGCTTAAATTTGTACTTTTCAAGAAAAATAGTGGCAATGTCAGCGTCATGTGGTCATAGTGCGCTACGTTTTATATAGTAATTGATGATTTAAGAGTAGCGTGTCTCCGGTCTTAAAACCTCAAAGCGAGCATAGCACGAGCAGCGTTTTGGCTATCCCGACCGACCGATTTCGGTGTACCCACCGCATGAGGGCGCGTCGGGATAGCCAAAACGCTGATCGGGCGCGCCAAACCAATAGCACAGAGTCTCTGAGCGACCAGCATGGGGCGACCATCCCCCCGAGCCCAAATACAATCGGCGTATGACTAAACCCCACTACCTGATCGCCCCCTCCATTTTGTCCGCCGACTTTGCCCGCTTGGGCGATGAGGTGAAAAACGTCATTGCCGCAGGCGCGGACTGGATCCATTTTGACGTGATGGACAACCACTATGTGCCCAATTTGAGCTTTGGCCCCATGATTTGCCAAGCCATCAAACCGCATGCCAAGCGCGCCGACGGCACGCCAGTTCCCATGGACGTGCACCTCATGGTGCAGCCGGTAGACGCGCTGGCCGCAGCCTTTGCCCAAGCGGGCGCGGATTACATCAGCTTTCACCCCGATGCCTCTGGCCATGTGCACCGCAGCATCCAAGCCATCCGCGCTGCGGGCTGCAAACCCGGCTTGGTGTTTAACCCCGCCCAGCCCCTGCATGTGCTCGATGATGTGATTGACGATATTGACCTGATCCTCATCATGAGCGTCAACCCCGGATTTGGTGGCCAAAGCTTCATCGATTCTGCCCTGCGCAAAATCGACGCCGTGAGAAAGCGCATTACCGCCAGCGGCAAAGACATCCGCCTAGAAGTAGACGGCGGCATCAGAGCCGACAACATCCGCCGCGTAGCCGATGCGGGGGCAGATGCTTTTGTGGCGGGCAGCGCGATTTTTGGCAAACCCGATTACAAAGCCGTGATCGACCAGATGCGCAAAGCCTTGGCCTGATCGCCTTTATGGGTATTGCATTGCAGGGCATCGATGCTGCCATCGTTGACCTAGACGGCACGATGGTGGACACCTTGGGCGATTTTGAGGTGGCGCTTAACCGCATGTTGGCTGATTGTGCACTGCCCCCAGTGGGTCGCAGCTTCATCGAGCGTGCAGTAGGCAAGGGCAGCGAGCATTTGATTGCCCAAACACTAGCATTTATAAAAAATACTGGCAATGTCAGCGTCAAAAGGTCATATTGTGCTATTAATAATATAGTAAATGCTACGCCTACGGGAATGCCTCACACCAAAGCTTCCCATATGGCGCAGAGCACGACTGGCCATGTTTCAGTCGATCCAGTATTCCCCAGCTTAGAGCAGGCGCTTGCCTCCTACCAGTCGCACTATTTGGCCATCAACGGCCAATTCAGCGCCGTCTACCCCGGCGTGCGCGAAGGTTTGGAGGCGCTGCTCGCACGTGGCCTAAAGCTGGCCTGCCTGACCAACAAGCCAATAGCTTTTGCCATGCCTTTACTCCAAGCCAAAGGCTTGAGCGGCTACTTCAGCCACACATATGGCGGCGACGCCTTTGCCCGCAAAAAACCAGACCCATTGCCATTGCTTGAAACCTGCAAAGCCCTAGGCACGCTGCCCGCGCGCACCCTGATGATCGGCGACAGCAGCAACGACGCGCTGGCCGCGCGCGCCGCAGGCTGCCCGGTGGTGCTGGTCACCTATGGCTATAACCACGGCGCGCCGATTCGCGCTGTGGATGCCAATGGGTTTGTGGATTCGCTACTCTCTATTTAGCCGTTTCACAACACAATTGTTTTAAATCAAATATGTTTTAAAAATGGTTCTTCACGGAATTCACTGTGATTTTTTCCTCAGCCCAGCCCCAGATCCAACTTCCCGCAATGGAAGAGAATGTGGGTTGATCAACAACTACTCGACGAGCTTTCACATGAAGGACACAGCACTGTATGAGCACTTGCTTGGCATTCAAACGCCTTGGTTTGTCAAGTCCGTGGACTTGTCGATGCAAGACCAGCGGGTGACGGTGGAGGTGGCGCTCAAGCCCAAGCAAGTCTGGGCAGATCCGACCAATGAGCAGGCGCGTGCCCACATCAATGGCTGGACTGTTCGTGAGTGGCGGCATTTGGATACCTGTCAATTTGAGACCATCATCCGAGCGCGCGTGCCGCAACTCAAATACAGCACCGGCCAGGTCGAGGAGTTGACGGTTCCCTGGGCTGACCGCTACGCTCGGGTCAGTCACCTCATGGAGGCCTTTGTCATTCGGCTGATGCAAGCTTGCCCCAATATCAGCAAGGTGTGCGGCCTGGTTGGCTTGTCCTGGGATACGGTGAATGCCATCATGGTCAAGGCTGTTGAGCGCGGTATGGCGCGCCGCGAAGCCGAACCCATCAAGCATGTTGGCATAGACGAAAAGAGCATGGAGCGCGGGCACAGCTATGCCAGCATATTGACCGACATCGACGGCTCGCGGGTGCTGGACTTGGTGCCCGGTCGCAAGCTTGAAAGCGCGACTCAATTGCTGAACACACTGACGCCAGAACAACGATCTGGTGTGAAGGCGGTCGCCATGGACATGTGGCCTGCATTCATGAGCGCAGCCACAAATTGTTTGCCTAACGCAGACATCGTGCATGACCGTTTCCACGTTGCCAAATACCTCAACGAGGCGGTGGACAAAGTCAGAAGAAAAGAGCACCGCGAATTGAGTCGCGCTGGCCACTCGCCGTTGACGGGCACCAAATACGACTGGCTCAAAACCTATGCAGACGGGCGCAGCAGCGAGGCCGTCTCGTTCAGAGCCATGCATCAACTCAACCTGAGAACCAGTCGGGCGTGGACGATCAAACAAACCTTCAACCAATTCTGGTCGTACAGCTATACCGGGCCGGCCGAGAGATGGTTCGACTCGTGGAGCACTCACGCCATGAGGAGCCGCATCGAGCCCATCAAGGTGGTGGTGAACATGCTGCGCCGCCACAAGCCAGGTTTGCTGGCCTACAGCAAGCACAAAATCAGCAACGCCTGCGCCGAAGGCTTCAATAGTGCCATCCAACTCATTAAGGCCAACGCCCGTGGCTTCAAGAACTTTGCCAACTACCGCGCGCACATTCTCTTCCATTGCGGGAAGTTGGATCTGGGGCTGGGCTGAGGAAAAAATCACAGTGAATTCCGTGAAGAACCTTAAAAATTATTTGATTTGTAATTCCTCCAGCCGCCTGCGCGCCTCCTCTACGTCTTTGCCGTATTCGGTGAGGTAGCGGCTGCGTTCTTCGCTGCTCCATTCGGCATCTGAAAAGCGCTCTAGCGCGTAGCTGGCGCTGGTGTGCACCACACCGCTCCAGCGGGAGAGGTTGGCGCGATCGGGGAATTTGTCGGGGATGAGCAGGAAGCCGTCTATATCGCGCAGGCGCAGGGGGAATGCGGGTTTTTTGTCGCGCACCAGTGCGCCAAAGAGTTGCAGCTTGAATTCACGCGGGCCCGCGGCTACTTCATCGTTGTATTGCAGCAGGGCAAAGGGCTGGCCATTGGCATCGTCGACCCGCGCGCTGACCACATAGCGGCCAGCCTGCGCGACCTGCGCCTTGGCATAAAACACCAGTGAGCCCGATTCCATGGCTTCGCGCATACCCGTCCAGACGGCGGGCACTTGCGGGTTGTACACCACATCAAACTGCACCGCGCTTTGCTGGCCGCCAGCGCTGATTTGCGCCATTACCTGTATGGTGCCGCCGTAGCTTGCAAAACCCTGTTTGATTGGGAGAAGGCGTGTGGTGTAGATACCGTCTAGCGCTTTGGCATCTGCCAGCGTACCGTCATCGGTAAACACCATGTCGCTGCGGATAATCGCCACGGCCGTTCCGGGCGCGGGCACTGACTGCGCCCAAGCTTTGGTGATGCTCAGCGCCAGTGGTTTGCCCGCTTCGTCTACCGCTTGCAGGCTGAACCACGCGCTTTCTTGCCCACCCATGAAGACGCGCTCTTGGGTGGTGCGCAGGCGCAAGCCCTTAATAGCTTCGCCTGTGGCGCTATTGCGGGGGATTTTTTCTTCGCCTATTGGCGCAAACGGCTGTGTTTGGTCGGCATGCTCGGCGATGGGGCGCGACTCATGCGGGTAGCGTGTGGCTTCGCGGTAGCTGGAATACACCTGCTCGGCTCTTTCATAGCGCTGCTGCAAGGCGCTGCGCTGGGTTTGGCGCGCTTGGAGGCCCTCTGCGCTATAGGGGCCTGTGCTACTGGTAGCGCTAGCGCCGAGCATATTGCTCGCTGGGGCTGGCATTGCAGCGCTGGTTAGCGTCGTTTGCTGCGCAGCAGAAGGCTCACTCATTGGCGCTAATAGCCAAGCTATCAAGCCACCCAGAGCCAGTGTGAGAGATGCTGCAATGGCAATAGTGTGGTTGCGCATGGTTGTAATTGTGGGCTATCGGCTGCCCGTAGAGAGTATTTTGGATAAAAAAATGCCAAGCGGCAGTTAAATGTGCGGCTTGGCCATTTTTTATGGGGAGAAGCCGCACGTTGCGGCCTTGGGTTTAATTGGCGTTTGTCACCATGTCGGCGCGTACTTTGCCGACCACGCCACCCCAGTTGCCATTGGTGTAATGGTTCAATGATTGGGCATCGTCACGGAAAGCTACCGTATGAAAGCTCCACTTGGCTTTGCCGCCTTCATTGGCCGCTGTGCCCAGTGTCAGGTCATTGCAAAACCAATCCGATGGGTTGCAAAAGCCCGCGCCGCCACTGCCCGACACGCCGCCAGCCGAATGGTAGGCCACTGCTTGGTCGTCTTGGCCGGGCAGGATGGCTGAGTAAGCCGTGCCGCTAGCGCCTGTGTACATGTAAAACCATTTGGAACGGGTTTGGTTATGGTCATACATGGCGCGCGCCGTGGTGGTTTTCAGGTCAGATACCAAAGGCTCTGATACCGCCCAGCTGCCCGCATCCGACAGCTCGCTGCCCCCGCCAGCACCCGCTGCTACGTCTACCCACTTGATGTTCCAGCCCGTTTGTGTGCCAGTGCCGTTGCCGCTGCAAGTGCCAGCCGCGTTGGGTGTGGCATTCATCTTGGTGCGGGTGCTGCCGCCAAAGAGCGAGAGGGCGTAGCCAATTTGCAGATTACCCGCGCTGTGCGCCGCCACATAGCACCAGTTAGTGCCTGTGCAATAGCAGTCTAATGCGTCGCGCACGCGGTAGTTTTGGTCAGAAATACGGTTGTAGCCATCCCAGTTGACTGATTTTTTATTCACGCCCGCAGCAGTGGCCGAAGGCCCCCAGTAAATGAAGTCTGCATGGTTGCCTGACACTGCGTTGGAATTGCTGCGGCCATTGATCCACAGCGAATAGTTGGTGGCGTACACCGCAAAAGCTGCGGTGGCCAGCAAGAAAGCTGCGCATGCAGCCATGTGTTTAGAGGAAAATAGCTTCATTTTGGGTCTCTTTGTTTTTGGGTTAATAAAACGAACGTTCGTGCTTTTATGCATTGTGCAAAAAAGCAACTGCACGCAACACAGGGAAAACCCTAGCGTGACGCGAATTGCTTGAAGAAACGTGATTTATTTTTAATTGACGTTGGTATTTGCCGACGTTTGCTGCCCTAACAACGCACCGCGAAAGGCCTCGTCTGCTGGTTTTTGGCCAAACCAAATCTTCATCATGAGGGAGTGGAACTCAGGTTCTTTGAAAGCTTCGGCCAGCTGTTTGCCTTTATGGCTCACGATAGTGCCTGTGCCGGGCACATAGTCAATCAAAATCACGTCCCCTTGCTTGAACTGCTTGGCATCGGCAAAAATTTGCCCCATGCGAATCACGGAGTTGATAGACTTGGAAAAATCCTCGCGCGAGGCATTGGCCTCCATGCCGCGGGTGAACAGCTTGCCAAAATCGTCGCCAGACACGTCGCGCAGTGCCACCAAATGCAGGCGTTTGGGTGCGTTGGTTTTCAGCACATCTTCGCTCTTAGTGGCTTTGCTGGACATGTACAAAGCACCTGCATACACCTTGAACACCGCACGGTAGCGCACACCGGCACCGTTGAGCTGCAGCTTTTGGCCGCCTAAGCTGATTTCTTGCTCGAACTTCACCCCTGCTAAGGTGGTTTGCGCTTGGGCCACGGCCACGCACAGCAACAAAGCGCCAGCCAAGCAAGCGGTTAATAGTGGGCGGGTGTGCATAGTGTCTGTGTCCTAGTAGTAGTAAAAAAGCACGGTCGTTTTATTTTTTTATTGTCACGTAAGCCGCGAAACTGCGCAACAGGGTTTCTACGCAGGCGCAAGATTTGGTACACTTGGCGCATGTTTATCCACCGCGCACCCACCACCGCAGGCCTGTCTGGCCAAGGAGCTTGGCTGTGGCGTAAGCCAATTAGCTTGCGTTGATACTGAGCGGCCACGCCGCTCGAGCGCTTTCAACACACTTGAGAGCAATTGGATAAACAGCATGTGCGGCCAAACACAAGCCGCCCGCGCAGCAAAGCCCACACAGAACGTGGGCTAGAAAGCCCCTCCCCATGATCACAGAACTTGAATTCAAAAGCCTCGCAGCCGCAGGCTACAACCGCATTCCGCTGATGGCCGAGGCCTTTGCCGATCTTGAAACCCCGCTGTCCTTGTATTTGAAATTGGCTTACGCCAGTGGTCAAGGTCAATACAGCTTTTTGCTGGAATCGGTGGTGGGCGGCGAGCGCTTTGGGCGTTACAGCTTCATTGGATTGCCCGCTAAAACCTTTGTGCGTGCCACTGGCTTTGGCGATGCCGCTAAAACTGAGGTGGTCACGGGCGGCGTGGTCACCGAAACGCTGGCTGGCAACCCACTGGACGCGATAGAGGCCTTTCAGTCGCGTTTTAAAGTGGCGGTGCGCCCGGGCATGCCGCGCTTTTGCGGCGGGCTGGCGGGCTATTTTGGCTACGACACGGTGCGCCATATTGAGAAAAAGCTCGTTGCCAGCTGCCCGCCCGACACGCTGGGCTGCCCCGACATCATGCTGCTGCTGTGCGAGGAGCTGGCCGTGATTGATAACCTCTCGGGCAAGTTGTATTTGATCGTCTATGCAGACCCGAAAAGCCCAGAGGCCTATGCCAATGCTAAAAAACGTCTGCGCGAGCTCAAAGAAAAACTGCGCTACAGCGTGGCCGCACCGCAAATTCGCCAAAGCCAAGACTACCCTGTGGAGCGCGAATTTGCCAAGGCCGATTATTTGGCCGCGGTGGAAAAAGCCAAGGGCATGATCGAGGCGGGCGATTTCATGCAGGTGCAGGTGGGCCAGCGGATTAAGAAGCGCTTTAGCGAATCGCCACTGTCGCTCTACCGCGCGCTGCGCTCATTGAACCCCAGCCCGTATATGTATTTTTACGACATGGGTGATTTCCATATCGTGGGCGCGTCGCCCGAAATTTTGGTGCGCCAAGAGCACACCCCAGAAGGCCAAAAAATCACCATTCGCCCACTCGCAGGCACGCGCCCGCGCGCCGCCTCGCCCGAGGCCGACAAACGCACCGAGCAAGAGCTGCTGGCCGACCCCAAAGAGCGCGCCGAACACGTCATGCTGATCGACCTGGCCCGCAACGACATTGGCCGCATAGCCAAAATAGGCAGCGTGAAAGTTACCGAAGCTTTTGCCATAGAGCGCTACAGCCATGTGATGCACATTGTGAGCAATGTGGAAGGCATATTGCTAGAGGGCATCACCAATATGGACGTGCTCAAAGCCACCTTTCCAGCGGGCACGCTCACAGGCGCGCCTAAGGTGCACGCCATGGAAATCATCGACCAACTCGAACCCAGTAAACGCGGCATCTACGGCGGCGCATGTGGCTACTTAAGCTTTGCAGGCGATATGGATGTGGCAATAGCCATCCGCACTGGCATTGTGAAAGACGGCACGCTGTATGTGCAAGCAGCAGCAGGCGTGGTGGCCGACAGTGTGCCCGAGTTGGAATGGCAAGAAACCGAAGCCAAAGCCCGCGCCATGCTGCGGGCGGCTGAGCTGGTCGAGGAGGGTTTGGAATGAATACGAATACCGAACTTCCGGCCGCGAAGGACGCGAAAGATACGCTAAAGACGCAAAAGGGGAACCAAAATTTTGATGACGATTTTTCGCATGACATCATTGGCGCGGCCGTGGAGGTGCAGCGGGTGTTGGGTGTTGGTCTGTTAGAGAGCGCCTACGCTGCAGCGATGGCGATTGAACTCAAGGAGCGTGAGCTATTCTTTGAGCGCGAAGTGCCTATTTCTGCCAGCTACAAAGGCTACCAATTGGGCACTGTGTATAAGGCCGATTTTGTAGTGGAAGAGTCAGTGATCGTAGAACTCAAAGCGGTAGATATATTGGCGGACATTCACCGCGCACAGTTGCTTTCCTATTTGCGATTGTCAGGACTTAAGCTGGGTTTATTGATCAACTTCAATGCATTTCCAGTGGTCAAAGGCATACACAGACTGGTCAACAAGCTATGACATCCATTTGGTATTCCTTTCGCGTTCTTCGCGTCACCTTAGCGTTCTTCGCGGCCAAAAATACGCATCCGAATTACCGCCTCAACGGAGAAAACCAATGAAACTCCTAATGATCGACAACTACGACAGCTTCACGTTCAATATTGTTCAATACTTTGGTGAACTGGGCGCTACGGTGACCACGGTGCGCAACGACGAAACTACGGTGGATGATCTTGATGCGCAGTTCAAGGCGGGGCATTTCGAGCGCATGTGCATATCGCCCGGGCCGTGCTCGCCCGCCGAGGCGGGCATCAGCGTGGCGGCTATCACGCATTTTGCGGGCAAGTTGCCAATATTGGGTGTGTGCTTGGGCCACCAAGCCATTGGCGCGGCCTTTGGTGGCCGCATCGTGCGCGCCCAGGAGCTCATGCATGGCAAAACATCGGTGATCTCCACCACGCAAGAGGGCGTGTTCCAAGATTTGCCTCTGCAGTTCACAGTCAACCGCTACCACTCGCTGGCTATAGAGCGCGCCAGCCTGCCCGATTGTTTGCGCATCACCGCGCACACCCCAGACGGCGAGATCATGGGCGTGCGCCATGCCACGCTGGATATCCAGGGCGTGCAGTTTCATCCTGAGAGCATTTTGACTGAGCATGGGCATGCGATGTTGCGCAATTTTTTGAGGGTTTGATGCAGGGATTTTTTGAACGCAGAGGGCGCGAAGGTTTCGCAGAGGGCGCAGAAGGGATGCAGAAGTTTCCGGCCGCGAAGGGCGCTAAAGTGCGCGAAATTCGCGAAAAGGGATACCAAAAAATGCGAGCCCAGTCTGCACCCCACAAACCAAGCATCCCAAGCGTGCAGTGGGTGGCCTGATTTTTCGCAGTGGTTTTCGTGATGTACAAAAGGCAGCCCCGTGGCCAAGCGACTTTCCTGCGCAGTACGCAGACCTAGCACCGCTTAGCCAGAGCGAAAAAGAGCGGAGTAAAAATCAGGCCACCCACTGCATGCGCCAGCAAACTACTCAGAGGCGTGTGAATTCAAGGAAAGAGACAGGAATTTTTAAGGCAATCATGGACAGTTTAGGCATTCAAAACATTTGGCTTTTCGTGTTGGCTGGCTGGGCGCTCAACCTCACGCCAGGGCCGGATGTGTTTTATATGGTCAGCCATGCCCTGCGCGCTGGTGTGCGGGCGGGCGCTGTGGCGGCGGCGGGCATCACGGCTGGCTGCTTTGTGCATGTGGCAGCCGCTACGGTGGGGCTGAGCGCTTTGATTGCGGCATCCAGTGTGGCGTTCACAGCGCTCAAATGGCTGGGGGCGGCGTATTTGGTTTATGTGGGGCTGCAGATGCTGCGGGCTAAAGCGCCAGCGTTTGCTGCGAATGCTGAAGCACGCAATAGTGCTGCGAATGCGCCACAGGCGATGGCAGTCAATACTACACAATCCATAGCGAATAATGACCATATGACGCTGACATTGGGCTCAAATTCTTTAAAAAAGGTGTTTTTGCAAGGTTTTTGGACAAATGTGCTTAACCCCAAGGTGGCCTTGTTCTTTTTGGCGTTTTTGCCACAGTTTATCCACCCCGATGCCGCGCACCCTAGCCTTGCATTTTTGGCTCTGGGCGTGTTGTTTAACCTGAACGCCATTCCCGTGAACATGGGCTATGTGCTGCTGGCGGCTTGGGTGTCTCAGCGGGTGGACGTGGTGCAGCGCAGCCTGCATTGGCTAGAGCGCGTGGCGGGGGCGCTGTTTGTAGGCTTGGGGGTCAAGCTGGCGCTGAGCACGCAGGATTGAGCGCGCGGGATTGATTGGCTAGCGCTTCGTTAGATGCCACAAAAAAACGTTAAAAATAACAAAAAATCTCAAAAATGAAGCGCGATGAAGTGAGGCGCTTGATGAATTTCGGTATTTTTTAGCGTTCTTCGCGAAATCTTCGCGCTTTTCGCGTTACCTTAGACTCTGTCAAAAGACCAACCATCTCAAGCCAAAAAATCACCATGCCACAACACGATTTCCCCCTTGTTGACCTGCGCAGCGACACCGTCACCCAGCCCACGCCCGCCATGCGCGAGGCCATGTTTGCCGCCAAGCTGGGCGACGATGTGTTTGCCGATGACCCGAGTGTGAACGCGCTGCAAAGCAAGATTGCAGATTTGCTGGGCTTTGAGGCTGCGCTGTTCACGCCCACGGGCACGCAGAGCAATTTTTGTGGCATTTTGGCGCACTGCCAGCGGGGCGATGAATACATAGTGGGGCAGATGGCGCACTGCTACCGCTGGGAAGGCGGCGGCGCGGCGGTGCTGGGCAGCGTGCAGCCCCAGCCGATTGCGCATGCGGCTGACGGTTCGCTGCCGCTGGCCGAGATTGAGGCGGCGATCAAGCCCGACGACGCGCATTTCGCCAAATCACGGCTTTTATGCCTAGAAAACACCATTGGCGGCAAGCTGCTGCCTTTTAGCTATGTGCAAGCAGCCACGGAGCTGGCCAAAAGCAAGGGGCTGGCGCGGCATTTGGATGGGGCTCGGCTGTTTAACGCGGCGGTGGCTCAGGCCATGGCTTTGGATGCTGGGCTGCTTGCACCCGGCCTGCTGGGCGCGCCCAGCGTTTGTGCTGCGCCTGGCCTTGTCGTGTCACAAGATTGGCCAGCAGCGCCAACGGCTCAGACAGCCCAGCAAGCTGGCGCAGCGCAGGACTTGCACCAAGCGGCTATTGTGCAAGCGCGGCGCATTGCCCAGTGCTTTGACTCAGTGAGTGTGTGCTTTAGCAAAGGCTTGGGCGCACCTGTGGGCTCTGCCCTTTGCGGCAGCAAGGCCTTCATCCAAAAAGCCCACCGCATCCGCAAAATGGCCGGCGGCGGCATGCGCCAAGCTGGCATGCTGGCAGCGGGCGCTCACCATGCGCTAGACCACCACGTGGCGCGCTTGGCCGATGACCACGCGCTGGCCGCCAAGCTGGGCGCGGCGTTTGCGGCCATTGACGGGGTGACGGTGGACCCTGTGCACAGCAATATCGTGTTTGTGGAGCTGGGCGGTGCGGCAGCGGCCAAGGCGGCGGGGTTTTTAGAGCACCTCAAATCGCACAACATTTTGGCCACGGGGCTTTATCGGCTGCGCTTTGTGACGCATTTGGACGTTGACGCGGGCGGTATTGAGCGGGTGATTGGTGTGGTGCGGCGGTATTTTCTGGGCTAATGTGCGCGCTTGCTGGTGAATGTGGGGGCGGGGGCGGGGAATTTTGAACGCAGAGGGCGCGAAGGTTTCGCAAAAGACGCAAAAGAACAGCCGAAAGGATGTTTGGGCTGCTGATCTAAAGCTGTTTTTTTGTTGCTGTTCTTGAAAATTATTTTCTTTGTTTAATAGTTTTCTCCGTTCACCCTGAGCTTGTCGAAGGGTTCACCATGACTTTGGCAATGACAATACGCTATATTTTTAAGAGCAATATATGACCATATCACGCTGACATTGGCAGTATTTTCTTTAAAACCAATAAAAAAACCGCCTCTTGGGCGGTTTTTTGTGGGCACTTAGTTTTTTTACTTTGCGGCGGGGGCTGCTGTAGCTGCGCCTTCTGCTGGAGCAGCGGCGGCGCGCTGGGGTTCGGCGAACTTGGCGCCTGCGGCGTTGGCCATGTAGGCTACGGCGCGGCCGATCTCGGTGTCTTCAAAATCGCCACCGCCTTGCGCGCCCATCGCGCCTTTGCCTTTGAGCGATGCATTGAGCAGTGCCTCATAGCCAGTGGCTATGCGTGCGCCCCAAGCGGCTGCGTCGCCAAACTTAGGCGCTCCGGCCACACCGGCTGCGTGGCAGGCCATGCACTGGGCTTTGTAAACATCTTCTCCCGCTTTGAGGGCGCGGTTGGCATCGCGGATTTCCACTGTGCCTACCTTGGCAATGCGCATGGCCGTGGCCTTGGCCACCTCGGCTTGCGTAAGGCCACCCAAACTGAGCGTGCCAACCTCGGCTACCCCTGCAGGCTTGGCGGCAGAGGTGACGTAATACACCAAGCCAATGATGGCGAAAATGGGTACTACTAGGGAGAAAAACACCGTCCACAGCATTTGGCTAGGGGTTTTGATCGGGCCTGAGTGGCTGTCGTCGTCGTGGCTGCTGTGTGGGTCGCTCATGGGGCTCTCTTTGCAAAAATCAGGGCTTGGTGGCGCATGCAAACCGCTGCGGCGCGCCAATCCAACACACGATTATAAACGCAGCATCGGTTAAAACCCTAGGCCAGCGCCCTACAATACAGCCTGTTTGTGCGGCTGTAGCTCAGTGGATAGAGTATTGGCCTCCGAAGCCAAGGGTCGTGGGTTCGATCCCCGCCAGCCGCACCAGCTTTTGTAATGCGTAGAATCTAGATCGCTTTTTCCCCACCGCAAGGAGTCGGGTTTTGGCAAGAGCTATGCAATCCTAAATATAAGACAACATTTAGAAAGCTGAATCATGACAGAAGTATCACTTAAATGGTATGAGAACTTCAAAATTGTTAACTGGGTTATTCTGCTCGCATCTTCATTTTGCCTCATAGTTCATTGGCTTATATCGAGAAATTTTGATGCAGAAATTTCTCGATCACTGTTGAATGTTGTTTTAGAAGAGTTAGGCTTGGCAGGCTTGATCGCTCTAATATTAAATCTCTCAATCGAATGGGTAAACAGAAAGCGCCACGAGCATCACCAGCATAGCTTGCTTGATGAACTTGATATAAAGCATCAAGAAACAACCATCGACTTGCTCAAACGCTCTGAGGAGCAGCAAAAAGAAACAGCTAAAAGTCTTTTGATTGATGTAGATAAAGCGCTATTCAATAGAGTTTATAAGCGAAATATTGATGAAAGCGTTTTTCAGCAAATTGAAAAACATCTTTTACGAGCCGACATTATGCGACGCAACTTTCGCTCACACTTTACGGTGCGGCTCTTTCCTAAAGATGAAAATCTAGCTGTCGTTGAGTACGTGAATGATTATCGCGTTTTTAATGTCACGAATAAGCCAGTAAATGTAAGCGTAGTGAAGGCCGTGGTAGATGTGACTCCGAAATATCGAGGGGAATGCAAATTTACGCGTATCACAATTGGGGATGAAATTTTCACAGAGGAACAACTCGTAGCGTTAGTAAAGGAAGATGATTCCCGTAGTTTCATATCGTTAACTATAGAAAAAAGTGTGCCTCCCAATGACTCTATTCCAGTACGAATAGAGTACATTAAACTCGCCCCAGCCGATTATGTTGAGGTGGTTATCACTACTGTGCCTATGGACGGCTTACATATTGCAGTCACTGATCCGTCAGAAAAATTTACGATACAGGCTGTGTCGTTGCATCCAGAAAGTGAAAGGCCGCTAACCCCGAATGATCGGGCTGTACATAAAGAATGGATTATTGAAAATGCAATATTGCCAGGTCAGGGAATAGCGCTCCTTTGGCATCCAACGCATAGTAGTTCGCGTACTGAGAGCGTCTAAGGGTTTTTTCTGCTTGACTTTTTTGCCGTTGTGTTTAAACATCGGTATACGTTCCCTTAATTGGGTTCTTTTTATAGGAGTGCCTTTATGGCCTTTGGTATCACTAAGCAGTAAGCTTATAAAAACAGCCCTTCTGGGCTGTTTTTATTTTTACTTTCCAAGGCGGAAAAAAGAGGATCAAGATGAGTTAAGAGCAGTGTCGGTTTCGTCCCAGTCTGCTGTACCATTCCTGCCACTCAGTAATGCAGCCAGAGCACTCCCTATTTTGCTTGACCCGCAGATGCAACGCCGCCAATTTGCTCAAATAACAGGCGCAGCCGCAGCCACTGCGCTGCTGCCTGCCTGCAGCATTTCCACGGATTACGACCACGCCAGCTTAGACGCGCCGCGTTTTGAGGCGGCTTTAGCCAAATCTGCGCGCGTCGCGTGGGTGCTTAGCTCGGGCGGGCCGCGCGGTTTTGTACATGTGGGGGTGCTCAAGGCGCTCGAAGAGCTGGGTTTGCAGCCTGATTTGATCGTGGGCGGCTCGGTGGGTGCCCTAGTGGGGGCGCTGTATGCCTGCGGGCTGCGGGCCTCTGCTATCGAGGCACTGGCGCTGGATTTGGGCATCACCGAAATGGGGCGCTTGGCCGTGACGGGGGAGGGCAAGTTTGCGGGCACGCCAATAGCGGAGCTTGTGAACCGCGAACTGAACAACCAGCGCATCGAACAATTGAAAATCCGCTTTGCAGCCGCCGTGATAGCGCGCCAAAGCCGCCAAGCCATGCTTCTCAACGCAGGAGACACGGGCGTGGCAGTGCAGGCCAGTTGTGCCATCGAGGGCACATTCACGCCCGTGCGCATACGGGGTTTGCAGTATGTAGACCCTGACATGGCCGCGCCCATGCCAGTGCGCTTGGCGCGCGCTTTGGGCGCTGCCAAAGTGCTGGCCATAGACGCTTCGGCCCACGAAAACCGCGCCCCGCAGGGCGCAACACGCTTTCGCGAAGGCGACCTGCGCAAACGTGCCCTCACCGCCCCCGATGCCGCGTCCGCTAATATGACCTTGCACCCCGATTTTGGCTACTACGTGAATGTAAGCCGTGAGTTCAGGCTGCGCAGCATGGCGGCGGGCTATGCGCACACCATGGGGCGGGCAGCGGAGCTGCGGGCGCTGCATGCGTAAAACCGCTGCCCCAGCGCCGCCTTGGGTGTGCAATGAACTAAACCGCTGATTCGTCATCTACCCAGTATGCAATACAAGCAATTTATCAAAACTATATTTTTCATAGCGGCATATGCCCTAGTGGCGCTGACATTCGCCCAAAATACCATCAAATCCGCGTCTAAGGCTTTTGTGCAAACGGACCATGTGCGGGCTGAGCTTTTGGCGCATGCGCCTGATGGGGTGGGTCCGGGCAAGGCGGTGATGCTGGGTTTGCAGATTACGCACCAGCCGCATTGGCATACCTATTGGAAGAATTCGGGCGATTCTGGCTTGCCGACCACGCTGGAGTGGGGGTTGCCTGCGGGGGTGGGTGTGGGCGAGACGCGCTGGCCGCTGCCTAAGAAAATACCGATTGGCAATTTGGCCAACTATGGCTATGAAGACACGGTGCTGCTGCCTGTGCCGCTGGAGGTGGGCCAGTTGTTCAAGCCGGGGCTTTTGTCCAATGAGATAGAGATCAAGCTCAAGGCCGCGTGGCTGGTGTGCAAGCAAGAGTGCATACCGGAGGAGGGCGAGTTTGTGCTCAAAATTCCGCTCAAAGGCTCTACCGCGTTGCACCGCGCTGCATTTGAGGCGGCTGACAAGGCCTACCCCCGCGCGGTGGCGGGTGCGCACAGCGTACAAGTGGCCAAAGACGGGCAGAGCTTGGCCATTACCGTGGCGGGCCTGCCTGCTGCATTGCGCGGCAAAACGCTGGATTTTTTCCCTGAAATTGGCAATGTGATTGAAACTGCTGCGCCCTTTGCGCAGGCTTGGAGCGGCGTGGGCGAAGCCGCGCTGTGGACGGCCAAAGTGCCGTTGTCGGGGCAGCGCAGCGAGTCGCCTGCGCGCTTTCCGGTGGTGCTGGGCTTTGGTGGGCGCGGCTATTTGGCCGATGCTGGCGTGACGGCTGAAGGGGCGACTGGGGGGGCGGGTGCTGGGCCGCTGGTGGGCAAGGCGGCTTGGCCTGCGCTGGCTGCGGCGGCGCAAGTGCCTGCAGCGCTGGAGGCGGCGCTCAAGGCCAATATGTCGGCCAATTCGGCGCCTAGTGGGCCTAATGCAGGGGTGAAAAATGCTGCAACTGGTGCAGCGGTCGGTGGTCTGATTGGTGGCAGTGCAGCAGGCGGCAGCTCGGGCGCCATTGCAAGCAGCGGGGCGGCAGTGCTGGGCGCTGGCTCTGGTGTGGCTGCATCAAGCAGCACCGTGCAAAGCCTGTTGCCCGCCCTGTTGTTCGCATTGCTGGGTGGTTTGATTTTGAATCTCATGCCCTGCGTGTTCCCCGTGCTGGCTATCAAAATGCTGGGTTTTGTCAAGCATGCTACGCCGCGTGAGCGCGTGCGCAGCGGGGTGGCCTACACAGTGGGCGTGGTGGCCAGCTTTGTGGCGCTGGGCGCGCTCATGCTCATCCTGCGCGCGGGGGGGGAGTCGCTGGGCTGGGGTTTTCAGCTGCAGTCGCCTGCTGTGGTGGCTGCGCTGGCGGCACTGTTTACCTTGATGGGTTTGAATTTGGCGGGTGTGTTTGAGTTTGGCTCGATTTTGCCCTCTAGCGTGGCCAGTTTGCAGGCCAAGAATCCTTCGGTGGATGCATTTTTATCGGGTGTGCTGGCGGTGGCGGTGGCTTCGCCCTGCACCGCGCCTTTCATGGGCGCGAGTTTAGGCTTTGCCATAGGCCTGCCCGCGTGGGAGGCTTTGCTGGTGTTTGCCATGGTAGGCGTGGGCATGGCGCTGCCTTTCTTGGCGGCCAGCCTGGTGCCTGCGGTGGCTCGGGTGCTGCCCAAGCCTGGCGCTTGGATGGATGTCTTCAAGCGCGCCATGGCTTTTCCTATGTTTGCCACTGTGGTGTGGCTGGTGTGGGTGCTGGGCCAGCAAAGCGGCATTGACGGCGCAGGCGCGCTTTTGTTGCTCTTGGTGGTGTTGGCCATGCTGCTGTGGGGCTTGCAGCTGGCGGGCAAAGCGCGCTGGGTAATTACTACAATATCAGTAGCAAGCTTTGTCCTTTTGACGCTGACATTGGGCTCAAAAATTGTAGAAATGGAAGAATTACCGCGTGCGCAGAGCGCAGCAGGCGCGCCAGCCAATGGCGCGCCCGTTTTGCAGGCCAGCGCAGTCTTTACATGGCCAGAAAACGCTGCGCCCGTGTGGCAGGCATGGGAGCCTGGCCGCGTGGAGCAAATTTTGGCCAAAGGCCAGCCCGTCTTTTTGGATTTCACGGCTGCATGGTGCGTAACGTGCCAGTTGAACAAAAAAACCACGCTCAACTCGGCCGCCGTGCTGGCCGACATGAAGGCTAAAAACGTGGCCCTGCTGCGCGCCGACTGGACCCGCCGCGACCCCGCCGTGACCGCCGCTCTGCAGCAGCTGGGGCGCAGCGGCGTGCCGGTGTATGTGCTGTACAAAGCGGGCCAAGCCCCTATTGTTTTGTCAGAAATTTTGAGCGTGGGCGAGGTGCGGGCCGCTTTGGCTACACTGTAAACAGTGATGATTTGATTTTTACAGGAGTCCATGATGGTTCGCAATTCAATTCTTGTACCAGCCGCATTTGCTGTTGTTTTTGTAGCGTCACACGTCCATGCGGCGGTGACAGTGGGCCAAAAAGCCCCAGAATTCACAGCCAAAGACGTGTCTGGCAAAACCGTGAACTTGGCCGACTTCAAAGGCAAGCATGTGGTGCTCGAATGGGTCAACCCCGGCTGCCCTTTTGTGCGCAAGCATTACAACGGCGGCAATATGCAGTCCACACAAAAAGACGCAGCCGCCAAAGGTGTGGTCTGGCTGGCCATCAATTCCACCGAAACCGCGCATACCGATTACCTAGACCCCGCCAAACTGGGCGCATGGATGAAGGAAAAATCAAGCACGGTGGCCGCCACACTCATGGACGAGAACGGCAGCATTGGCAAACTCTATGGTGCCAAAACCACGCCGCATATGTACATCATCAACCCGCAGGGCAATCTGGTGTATGCAGGCGGCATCGACAGCATCCCCTCGGCGCGCGAGTCTGACATTGCCAAGGCCACGAATTTTGTGAAACTGGCGCTGGCCGAGGCGGCGCAGGGCAAAGCCATCAGCACACCCAGCACCGCGCCCTATGGCTGCTCGGTGAAATACAAGTCCTAAGCCGCCCAAGCACCTGCGCTGCGCGAATGTTGTTGGCCACGTCAAACGAACAAAAACGAACACCACGCACCATGCAGACACCAGTCGATATAGCCGCCCTGTTGCGCCGCACCCGCCGCATCGCCGTGGTGGGCCTAAGCCCCAAGCCGCACCGTGAAAGCTATGGTGTGGCGCAGTACATGCAGGCGGCAGGTTTTGTCACCATCCCCATCAACCCCGTGGTGGCCGCATCGAGCGAGCCTTTTATATTGGGTGAACGCTGCTACGCCAGTCTTGCAGATGCTGCGCAACATGGCCACATCGACATGGTCAATGTGTTTCGCAACGCCGCCGATGTGCCGCCCGTGGCCGACGAGGCCGTAGCCATTGGGGCGCACAGCCTGTGGCTGCAGCTGGGCATTTGGCACGAGGGGGCAGCGGCCAAGGCGCAGGCTGCGGGGCTGGTGGTGGTGCAAGACACGTGTTTGAAAATTGCACACCGCGCCATGCCTGTGGCGGCGCGAGCCTGAAAACCCTGTCCACCGCATGCCCAGCCGGCGCGTTGCTGCTCAATGGCGGGGCGATTTTGCCGCGCTGTCCCACAATTGGGCACTTTTTTGGAGTCAGTTCATGCGCTATGCCACCATACTTGTTCAAGCCGCTTTCGTGGCCGCATGGGTAGCGCCCATGGCGGCTACGGCTCAAAATGCGTTGCCTGCACCCATATTGACACCCACTGAGATTCCCGCAGTGGCCGCTGCCGTGGCCACGCCCCAGCCCAGTGCGGCCGACAAAGCCATGGAGCAAGCCCTGTCCAAGATGCCTGTGGATGCCATGGTGAGCCAGATGCTTGGCAGTATCGACATCGGCGCACTGGCCGAGCAGGCCGAAAAATCCCTATTGGCAGCCGCATCTGGCAAAGCCCCAGAAGCAGCACCCCCCGAGCGCGAACGCGCCGCGCAAGAGGCGCAGGCCAAGATGGCCGCAGCCCTGCAAAAGCAGTTTGCTGCAGCAGCGCCAGACTTGATCCGCAGCCTGTTTGCTGTGGTGACACCCATGTTGGCGCAGATGCGTGCTGAGCTCGCCGGTGAATTGAAGCCAGCCAGCAAGCCCTGAATGCAAGCCCTGCTTTAAGCCTTTGTTTGGCTTAAAGCAGGGCTCAGCAAGTGGCCCGAGATTGCGTGGTTGGCGCATGTTTTTTTGTAGCGCCTTGCCACATTTTGCGGCATGATAGAGGCATGACCACAACCCCACTCCCACTGGACGCGCACAGCGCCAGCCTGCTGCTGCAAACGGCTGCCCTAGCCCAAGGCATACCCGCCGACCAGCTCACGCCCGACAAGCGCCGCGCCCTGATGCGCCAGGCCACGCCCATGCTGCTCAACGCCAGTGCGCCCCGCCTAGGCTCGGAAAGTCAGCGCATCCCGTTGCTCGGGCGCAGCCTGCCCGCGCGCCTGTACCAAGCGGCAGCCGATGCGCCGCACGCCGAGGTGCTGTGCGTGTTTTTCCATGGTGGTGGCTGGGTGGCGGGCGATCTGTATACCCACGACCACGCCTGCCAGTTTCTGGCCCAGCACGTGGGCTGCACCCTGCTGTCGGTGCAATACCGCAAATCCCCCGAACACCGCTTTCCCGCCCCCTGCGACGACGCGGCCGATGCCTACGCCTGGGCCTATGCCCAGCGCGGCCAATGGGGCTGCACCCGCGTGCTGCTGTGCGGCGACAGCGCAGGCGGCCACCTAGCCGCCCACGCCATGCACACCCACCCAGCATTGCCCGTAGCCGCCGCGTGGCTGATTTACCCCGTGGCCGATATGCAGTTTGGCAACACCAGCTACACCGAGCGCGGCAGCGGCCCAGGGCTGATGAAGGCGGGCATGGTGTGGTTTTGGGAGCAGTTTTTGGGCAGCATGGAACCCATGCAAGACCCGCGCGCCGTGCTGATGCGCCAAGTGTGGCTGGGCAAGCCGCCTCCCACCGTGGTCAGCGTGGCATGGCACGACCCATTGCATGACGAGGGTGTGGATTACGCCGCATTGCTAGAAAAAGCAGGCGGCCAAGTAACTCTGCTCACCGCCCCCGACATGGCCCACGGCTACCTGCGCCAATGCTGGGTGAACGACTCGGCGCGTGCGCATTTGCTGGCGGCTATCGCATCTGTGCGGGAGTTGTTGCGTTCCTAGGCTGGTTTTTGTTCGGACTTAGGGTCGATACTTTTCGCTTTAGCCTCTGCGGATGCTGGTTTGTGCGTCCGATCTTACGCTCCTAGTCTTGCGCGCCCGATCAGCGTTTTGGCTTTCGCACACTCCCTCATGCTGGAGTACCAGAAATCGGTCGTGCGCGAAAGCCAAAACGCTGATCGGGCTATGCTCGCTTTGAGGTTTTAATACCGCAGGTACGTCATGCTTTGTTTGCTAAATACTATATAAATAATAGCGCACTATGACCATATGACGCTGACATTGCCACTATTTTTCATGAAAAGTACAAGTCTAAGCGAGAAGTAGCGCGCCAGCATGCTGTTGACCGGGTAGCTGAGCAGTTTTCCAACCGATTCCGATCCACCACCTCGCCCTGCGGCTAAGCGAGTGCTGTGCCAATGCGCAAACAATCAGGGCGCTGGGCTGGTTTTTTTGAATAAATGGGGGATCAGAGTGTTCATCTGTTTGAGGGCGAAGCCCGAGTTATGAACACTCCCCCCATTTGTTCAAAAAAACCAGCTACCCCGAAGGGGCCAG
>JAYTMT010000041.1:0-1831 GCA_043728315.1 Polaromonas sp.
AACGGCAAAGATGCTGCCACTGGCAATGCGCTGCTAGCCCAGTGGCAGCGCGAGGGCCGCGTGGTGGGGCTGTGCCCTGAGATGGCGGGCGGCTTGCCCACACCGCGCCCAGCGGCCGAGATTACCCAAGGTAGCGGCGGCGCTAAAGTGCTGCAAGGCTGGGCACGCGTAGTCACCGCAGACGGTAGCGATGTCACGCCTGCTTTTGTAGCCGGTGCGCAGCAGGCCTTGTCAGTGGTGCTTGCTAAAGGTATCAAAGTGGCCGTACTCAAAGAAGGTAGCCCATCGTGCGGGTCATCGTCCACCTATGACGGCAGCTTTAGCGGTGGCCGTACTGCACTGTCCGGTGTAACCGCTGCTTTGCTGCTGCAAAACGGAATAGCGGTGTTCAGCGAGCATCAGCTTGACGACGCGCAAGCTTTTTTGCAAGCTATAGACCCAGCTTAACCTGTGTTTAACCCGTGGTGCCCTACCCTCACAGCAACGCTCTAAAATCAACTCCATGCAAACACACATCACCCACAGCCTGACCGAAGCCCACAGCGCATTAACAGCGCTGTTATCTAACCAAGAGGCACTGACTAGCATTGAACGCGCCGCCGCCACGTTGATTGAAGTGTTTGAAAACAAGGGCCATGTGTATTCGTGTGGTAACGGCGGCTCGATGTGCGATGCCATGCACTTTGCCGAAGAATTGACAGGCCGTTACCGCAATGACCGCGCAGCCTTAGGTGCAGCCGCCATCAGCGACGCCAGCCACATGAGCTGCGTGGGCAACGACTATGGCTACGAGCATGTGTTCTCACGCTACATCGAAGCGCATGGCCGCGCAGGTAGCTGTTTGTTAGCCTTGACCACCAGCGGCACCAGTAAAAACGTGATTCGCGCAGCGCGCACAGCCAAAGACTTGGGCATGAAAGTCATCATCTTGTCCGGGCGGCGCAACCCCGAGCTGGAAGCCTTGAGCACCGTGTACATCTGCACGCCAGCGGGTCAATATGCTGATCGCGTGCAAGAACTGCATATCAAAGTGCTGCATATTTTGATTGAACTGGTAGAGCGGCGGTTTTTTCCAGCCAACTACGTTTAAGCACGTTTTGATAGCGTAAATGGCTTTTAGTCCAAGTATCTATTGCTTAATTCGCTATTGAATTTGTAGCATTATTGATTTACTGAGGTTCTTTGGACTCCACTGTGGCATTGCATTTCTTCATTGTTTACCGTGGACGGGCGGTGAGCGATGTTGTAGTTTTAAGTCACGTGCTCCGGTGTGGGCAAGCGAGGTCAGAGCAAAATTTCGTACTTGTGGAGTGGTCTTCGGAGATTGATCTTCCTGAATTTTGATCCGACCCCGGTTGCATGTTGCAGTTCAAAACGCGATGCCTCCGCGCTTAACTCTCAGCCAACTACAAGCGGCCTGCTGCGCCGTAGGGCTGTCGCCACCAATTCGAACTTCGGGCTCGAGGAACGCAAATGCAGGGGATCAGAAATTTAGATGTTTGAGCCAAAGGCGAGGCTCGTTATTTCCCCCGGAATGTGGCGCTGCAGATGCTTGCCCGTAGGGCCCGTGGTTCGGGTGGCGATAGCCCTACGGCGCAGCAGGTCGCGCTCTATAACAACGAAAAGAAGCTAGTAGCAAAACAAGACTTAAGCCAACGCACCCATAGCCTGCGCCATATCCGCCTGCAAGTCCCGCACATCTTCCAGGCCAATGTTAAACCGCACCAATGTCCCGCGATACGGCCAGTGGGCTACTGTGGCATCACGCATGGAAGGTATGTCATAAGGCACCACCAAGCTTAAATGCCCGCCCCACGAGTAACCCAACTTA
>JAYTMT010000042.1:0-2179 GCA_043728315.1 Polaromonas sp.
GGGTGACTACGCTTTGTAAACGGATGATTCAGCGCGTGGACACTGCCTAGTAGGCGCAAGCAAGGGTGCAGATGTAAATCACAGGTGGTGCAGACTTGACATGCATCAACACCAGATAGCTGCAGTGACTTGAAAATCAACACAACAGCCCAAGCTGCACACTAATCTGGAGATTTTCATGCGACTCGATAAATTAACCACCAAATTCCAAGAGGCCTTGGCTGATGCGCAAAGCATGGCGCTAGGTAACGACAACGCCTACATTGAGCCCGCCCATGTGCTGGCTGCCATGCTGCGCCAAGACGATGGCCCACGCGCGCTGCTAGAGCGTGCGGGCGTTAACGTAGCCAGCCTGCAACTGGCAGCAGACGCAGCAGTCAAGCGGCTGCCCAGCGTGCAGGGCCAAGACCAAGTGACCGTGGGGCGCGATTTAGCTTCGCTTATCCAGGGGGCTGAGAAAGAAAGTATTAAACGTGGCGACCAGTTTATTGCGGGTGAATTGTTTTTCTTGGCACTGGCCGACAGCAAGCAAGATATTGCCAAAACTGCTAAAGACCAAGGGCTAAGTCGCAATAGCCTGGAAGCCGCTATTACCGCAGTGCGCGGTGGCCAAGCTGTAGACAGTGCCGACGCCGAAGACCAACGAGAGTCGCTTAAAAAATATTGCATGGATTTGACCGAGCGCGCCCGCCAAGGCAAGCTAGACCCCGTGATAGGCCGCGACGACGAGATTCGCCGTGCTATCCAAGTATTGCAGCGCCGCACCAAAAACAACCCCGTGCTGATAGGTGAGCCCGGCGTAGGCAAAACGGCCATTGTTGAAGGTTTGGCGCAGCGCATTGTGGCAGGCGAAGTGCCTGAATCGCTGAAAGGCAAACGGGTATTGTCGCTGGACATGGCAGCATTGCTGGCAGGTGCCAAATTTCGGGGTGAATTTGAAGAACGCCTTAAAAACGTGCTGAAAGATCTGGCCAAAGACGAAGGCCAAACCATTGTGTTTATCGACGAGCTGCACACCATGGTGGGCGCAGGCAAGGCCGAAGGCGCAATGGACGCTGGCAATATGCTGAAACCCGCGCTGGCACGCGGCGAGCTGCACTGCGTGGGTGCTACCACCCTGGACGAATACCGCAAATACATCGAGAAAGATGCGGCGCTAGAGCGGCGTTTTCAAAAGATCTTGGTCGGCGAACCCACGGTCGAGGCCACCATTGCCATCCTGCGCGGCCTGCAAGAAAAATACGAAGTGCACCATGGTGTAGAAATTACCGATCCCGCCATTGTGGCGGCTGCAGAACTGAGCCACCGCTACATTACCGACCGCTTTTTGCCTGACAAAGCGATTGACTTGATAGACGAGGCCGCGGCCAAAGTCAAAATAGAAATCGACTCCAAACCCGAGGTGATGGACAAGCTGGACCGCCGCATCATTCAGCTGAAAATTGAGCGCGAAGCGGTCAAGCGCGAGAAGGACGATGCATCGAAAAAACGCTTTGGCCTGATTGAGCTGGAAATTGTCAAACTGCAAAAAGAAGCCGCCGACCTGGACGAGATCTGGAAATCAGAAAAAGCCCAAGCCCAAGGCAGTGCCCACATCAAAGAAGCCATGGACAAGCTGCGTTTTCAGATAGAAGAACTTACCCGCAAAGGCGACTTTAACGCCGTAGCCGAGCTGCAATATGGCAAGCTGCCCGAGCTGGAAAAGCAATACAAAGATGCGCAAACCAAAGAAGATGCAAAAAATAAAACCGCCAAAGCTGCAGGCCGGCCCACACTGCTGCGCACGCAAGTAGGCGCTGAAGAAATTGCCGAGGTTGTGGCGCGCGCCACAGGCATACCGGTGGCCAAGCTGATGCAAGGCGAGCGCGACAAACTGCTGGTGATGGAAGACAAACTGCGTGAACGCGTGGTGGGCCAAGCCGAGGCTATGACGGCGATAGCCAACGCCATTCGCCGCTCACGCGCAGGATTGAGCGACCCGAATCGCCCGACAGGCAGCTTCCTTTTTCTGGGCCCTACGGGTGTAGGAAAAACCGAGCTGTGCAAGGCACTGGCAGGATTTTTGTTTGACAGCGAGGATCATTTGATTCGCATCGACATGAGCGAGTTTATGGAAAAGCATAGCGTGGCACGCATGATTGGCGCGCCCCCTGGCTACGTAGGCTATGAAGAAGGCGGC
>JAYTMT010000043.1:0-25283 GCA_043728315.1 Polaromonas sp.
GCGCAAACAATCAGGGCGCTGGGCTGGTTTTTTTGAACAAATGGGGGATCAGAGTGTTCATCTGTCTGAGCCCGCAGGGCGAGTTATGAACACTCCCCCCATTTGTTCGAAAAAACAAGCTCCCCCGAAGGGGCCAGCGATCCGTTTGCGCGTTGGCACAGCGCTCGCTTAGCCGCAGTAGTGACCAAGCTGGGTATGAACCCTTCGACAAGCTCAGGGCGAACGGAGAAATAGTGACCAAGCATGGCATGAGCCCTTCGACAAGCCTAGGGCGCACGGGGAAACAGTGACCAAGCCGGGCAAGTACCCTTGGACTAGCGCAGTTCGAGCGAAAAGATCAGTAAGTGCCCGGATAGCTGCCGCCATCAATCAGCACATTTTGCCCATTGATATAGCCCGCATGCTGGCTGCACAAAAACGCGCAGGTGGCGCCAAATTCGGCGGGTACGCCTAGGCGCTTGCCCGGTAGCTGGGCAATGCGGGCATCGCGCACTTCTTGTACTGATTTACCTGTGTTTTTAGATACAGCGGCAAAATTGCCAGCCAAGCGGTCGGTGTCAAAAATGCCCGGCAACAGGTTGTTAATCGTCACGCCCTTGGCCGCAATCGCGCTGCGCGCCACGCCAGCTACAAAGCCAGTCAGGCCGCTGCGCGCGCCATTAGACAGGCCCAAAATATCAATCGGCGATTTAACAGCGCTAGAGGTGATGTTGACAATGCGGCCAAAGCCGCGCGTGGCCATGCCGTCTACCGTGGCCTTGATCAGCTCAATGGGGGTGAGCATGTTGGCATCGATGGCGGCCATCCACGCGGCGCGGTCCCATGTGCGGAAATCGCCTGTGGGCGGGCCCCCTGCATTGGTTACCACGATGTCAAAGGCCGTGCCCGGCCCGCCAGCTGCGCCAAATACCGCAGCGCGGCCCGCTTCGGTGGTAATGTCGGCAGCTACGCTGATTACTGTAGGTTTTAAGGTTTTTGAGCCAGATGTCAGCGCCATTTGGTCATAGTCTGCACTTAATTTAGTAGCGGCTGCATGCAAAGCCTCGGCCCCACGCGCCACAATCAGCACATGCACGCCTTCGTTGAACAGCGCTTGCGCACAACCAAAGCCCAGCCCCTTGCTCGCGCCGCAGACCAGCGCCCAGCGTCCTGTAATGCCTAAATCCATAGTTATACCTCTTGCAAATAGATGGGGTGTAGGTTACCATTGTTCATGGATGAATCGGTGTTTCTATTGTAAAACACTCGCTTGCGTGCATCCGTCGGCAAAAATGCCGACAAAAATATCGGCAAGATGTTGGCAATAGTTTGCAAATGCGCCGACAAAATGTAGACAAGCAAGCCGACTTTAGGCAATAAAATTTTTGGCATTTGGCATGGCAACTACAGTTTTAGCAGGGCATCGGATTGTGATCACTGGCGCGGCGCGCGGGCTGGGTGAGGCCTTTGCGCGCGCGGCGCTGGAGGCGGGTGCGCGTGTGGTGATTGCCGATGTGTGGGCAGCGCGTGGGCAAGCGGCAGCGGCTGCCATGGGCGCTGGCGCGCATTTTGTGGAAATGGACGTGTCCAGCCGCAGCTCGGTCAATGCGGCCATGCAGCAGGCGCTGCAATGGTTAGGCGGGCTAGACGGCGTGGTGAACAACGCGGCGGTCACAGATTCGGGCGGCAAGCTGATGGCCGAGATCAGCGACGACACATGGGACCGCGTGATGGCGGTGAATGTGCGCGGCCCGTGGCTGGTAGCGCAGGCGGCGCATGCGGCACTCAAAGCATCGGGGCGTGGGCGCATGGTCAATCTGTCGTCAGACACCGCGCTGTGGGGCGCGCCCAAATTGTTGGCTTATGTGGCCAGCAAGGGCGCAGTGGCCGCCATGACGCGCAGCATGGCGCGCGAATGGGGGGCAGATGGCATCACAGTCAATGCCATAGCGCCAGGCTTGGTAGTGGGCGAGTCTACCGAATACGTCCCGCAGGCGAGGCAAGATTTTTATGCAGCTGGCAGAGCCATTGCGCGGGCGCAGCAGCCCAGCGATGTCAGCGCGGCCGTGGTGTTTTTGTTGTCAGAGACCAGTGGCTTTATCACGGGTCAGGTGCTGCCGGTCAACGGCGGTTTTGTGATGCATTGAAGGACAAATAATGGAAGCAGCGAACCAACCGATTTTTAATGAACGCGGCTTGATGGACTCGAACGCACCGCCCGAGGCCGTCATTCAGCAGACCATGCTGGCGCAAGAGGGGCAGGATTTTGAGGCTTGGATGGGCAGCCGCGTGGCGCGCTTTGCCACCCGCCAATACGACTGGAATGCCTTGAAATTTCAAGCCGACTACGACCCCAAATACCGCCGCGCCCAAATGCGCTATGTGGGCACGGGCGGCACCGGCGTGCAAAGCGACAACAACACCGTGCCCGTGGGGCATTTCACCTTTTCTACCATGGTGATTCCAGCGGGGCACGAGGGGCCAAGCCATATTCACTACGACGTAGAAGAAATATTCTTCATACTGCGCGGCACGCTCAAAGTGGTGTGCGAAAAAGACGGCCAGCGCTGGGAAACCGTGCTCAAGGAGCGCGACCTCATCAGCGTGCCGCCGGGGGTGTACCGCGAGGAGATCAACATTGGCGACGAAGACGCGCTGATGTGCGTGATGCTGGGCTCGCCCGCGCCTATTCGCCCAACCTACCCACCCGGCTCGCCATTGGCATCCCTTAAGCGCTGAAAAAAGGACTGGCCATGGATCTGCTTGACACCCTAGAAGCAATGCCTGTGCGCCAGCAGATGCTGCCCGGCGGTGCCTTGCTGCGCTACCGTGAGGCGGGCAGCAAAGCAGCTGGTGCACCCGTGTTGGTGCTGCTGCATGGCATAGGCTCAGGCTCGGCCAGCTGGGTGCGCCAACTGGTGGCTGCAGACGGTGGCGCGCAGCGCGTGCTGGCTTGGGATGCGCCGGGCTATGCCGACAGCAGCGGCATCATGGCGCACAGCCCAAGTTCAGCGGATTACGCCGCACGTTTTTGGTTGTGGATGGATGCTTTGGAAGTGGACACAGTGCACTTGGTGGGCCATTCCTTGGGCTGCATCATGGCCGCGGGTGCCCTGCGTGCGCAGCCTGCACGCGTGCAGCGCCTGTGCTTGCTCGCGCCCGCACAGGGCTATGGCACTGGCACAGCCGAGCAGCGCGCCAAAATGTGCCAAGAGCGCTTGGGCACATTCACGCGGCTGGGCGCTAGCGGCATGGCTGCACTGCGCGCACCCGCCCTGCTGACACCCAGCGCCAGCAGCGGCGAACTGGACTTGGCCACGTTGATGATGTCCAGACTCAATCTAGATGGCTACACCAAGGCCACGCATTTGCTGGCCAATGCCGTGATTGCCAACGACCTAGTGGGCGCTACTTGCCCCATCACCGTGGCCTGCGGCGACCAAGACACTGTCACCCCACCCAAGGCCTGCCAAGCCTTGGCCGACAAGCTGCAAGCACCCTACGTGAACCTGCCGCAAGCGGGGCATTTGTGTGCCGTGCAGGCGTGGACGCAGGTGAACCAACTGTTGGGATTGGGCAGCGTATGACCGTATTAGATGCACGCTATACCGTGCCAGCGCTGGAGCGCGGCATGGCCATTTTGGGGCAATTTAGCAGGAGCGACCGAGAACTGTCTGGCGCTGAGCTTGCGCGGCGTTTGAAGCTGCCGCGCGCCTCGGTGTTTCGGATGCTGCAAACCTTTGAGCAACTGGGTTTTGTGGAGCGCGTGGGCGATGGCAGCGACTACAAGCTCAGTCTGGGCGTGCTGCGCATGGGCTTTGAGTACATCGCCTCTATGGAGCTTACCGAGCATGGCCGGCCGTTGATTGATGCGCTGCGCGATGCAACTGGCTTTTCTGCCCACATTGTGGTGCGTGACAAATGCGAGGTGGTGTTTGTGGCCAAAGCCACGGGCCGCAATGCCTTGTTCCATGCCGTGCAAGTGGGCGCTCGCTTGCCCGCGCATGCCACGGTGCTAGGGCGCATATTGCTTGGTGGCCAAAGCATGGCCAATTTGGCCGCGCTGTACAAAGACACCGAGTTGGTGGCTAAAACACCTGCTACACCCACCACCATCGCTGCACTCAAAGCACTGGTCGAGGCCGATGCCATGCGTGGCTGGGGCATCAGCCAAGGCGGATACGAATCGGGCATTTGCACCTTGGCAGCGCCGGTACTCAATGATGTGCGCGATGTGATTGCAGCCGTGAGCATCACCGTGCCTGCGCAAAAAATAGCCCCAGAAAACGCCAAGCTGCTGGCCGCACAGGTGTGCGAAACGGCTTACCAACTGACATCGCGCATCAGCCACCAGCCGCATTTTGTAGCCCACAAGCCCGTGCAGCCAGCGGCAAGTCAGGCCGCCAAAACTGCGTCTCGAGTGCGCAAACCACTGGCCTAGCCCTGCGCACTGTAACAACAAACTACCAGCCAACTGGCGATACAACGACACCCCCGAGCGAGCCGACACCGCATGAGCACCGAAACCACCACCGTAGGCGCACTGGTTGCCCGATTCTTAGAAGCCTGTGGCGTGCGCGCCGCATTTGGCGTGATCAGCATCCACAACATGCCGATACTAGACGCCATCCACACGCGCGGTGCCATTCGCTTTGTGAGCGCGCGCGGCGAGGCTGGCGCTTGCAACATGGCCGATGCCTATTCGCGCATCATGCGGTCTGAGGAAACTGGCAGTCTGGGTGTGTGCATCACCAGTACCGGCACAGGCGCTGGCAACGCCGCTGGCGCGCTGGTAGAGGCGCTCACTGCAGGCACACCGCTTTTGCACCTCACGGGCCAAATCGACAGCGACTACATCGACCAAGACTTGGGCTTTATCCATGAAGCCACGCACCAGCTGGCCATGCTGCAAGCGGTAGGCAAGGCGGCGTTTCGCATCCGCAACCCACACAGCGCGCTGGCCACCCTACGCGAGGCGGTGCGCATTGCCCACACAGCGCCCTGCGGGCCTGTGAGTATTGAAATACCGATAGACGTGCAAAGCATGCTGATGCCGCTGCCTGATGATATTACTCCGTATTTAATAGCAAACAATAGCCATTTGACGGTGACATCATCCCCAAATTTTATAAATTTAGTGGGAAAACTAAAAACTGCGAAGAAGCCGCTGCTGTGGCTGGGCGGTGGGGCGCGCGGCGCTGGCGCTGCGGTGCGGCGCTTGGTGGAACTGGGCTGGGGCGTGGTTACTTCGGTGCAAGGGCGCGGCGTGTTGGATGAAGACCATGCAGCCAATCTGGGCGCTTTTAACCTGCAAAAAGCCAGTGCCGCTTTGTATGCCCAGTGCGATGCCATGCTGGTGGTGGGCTCGCGCCTGCGCAGCAATGAAACCATGAAATACACGCTGGCGCTGCCTGCCAACATCTACCGCATAGATGCCAACCCTTTGGCGCAAAATCGCGCCTACGAAAGCGAGGTGTTTGTGTGCGCAGATGCGACAGCGGCATTAACCGCTTTGGCCGACGCGTTGGAGCAAGCAGCGCAAGCGGGCGCAGCGCAGATGGATGCCGCGTGGCAAAGCCAAGTGCAAGCCGCCCGCAGCGCAGCCGAGCAGCAGGTCGACGATGGCTTGGGCGCCTATGTGCAGCTTAAAAACAGGCTGAATGCCGCCGTGGCCACGCACCTAGGCGGCCACTGCACATGGGTGCGCGACATCACGCTGTCCAACACCATGTGGGGCAACCGCAGCTTGGTGCTGCGCCACCCGCGCGCAGGCATCCACGCGCTGGGCGGTGGCATAGGCCAAGGCTTGGCCATGGGCGTGGGCGCAGCGGTGGCGGCAGAGCGTTTGAGACATCAATTTACAGAAAATAATGGCAATGTCAGCGTCATAACGTCATATATCGCTACAAAAACCATAGTATTGTCGGGCGACGGTGGTTTTATGCTCAACGTGGGTGAGCTGGCCTGCGCGGTGCAAGAGCGTGCAGACATGCTGGTGATTGTGATGAACGATGGCGGCTATGGCGTGATTAAAAACATACAAGACGCAGACTACGGCGCGCGCCACTGCTATGTAGATTTGCACACCCCTAACTTCGCCCAGCTGTGCGCCAGCATGGGCTGCGCGCATGTGCATCTGCGCGACCCTGCCGACTGCGACGCACTGCTGGCGCAGGCACTGGCACATAGCACCCCCGTGGTGCTAGAGGTGGACATGCAGGCTTGGGGCCCCTTTGCTGTGAAATTTGCGGGACCCGCGCGCAAGCACTGAAGCGTTTGACTACCATGCTTGACATTTGCCTCATAGGATACGGTGCCATTGGCACCAGTCTGCACGCGCGCCTGCTCGGCCATGCTGCCCTGCGCATCAGCCATGTGGTGGTGCGGCCAGAGCGGGTGCAGGCCGTGCAAGCGCAACTGGCGGCGCAAGATGCGGCATGGCGCAGGGCGCTCACAGCAGCTGTAGATTCAGCCGAAAATTTAGCCGCGCACCCAGTAGAACATACTGCCGCGCGTACCGCCGCACATTCAGCCCCGTACCCAGCCGTGGCGCAAGCGGTTAGCAGCGTGCCAGCCGATTGCCCTTTGGTGCTCGAATGCGCTGGCCACAGCGCCTTGCTAGCGCACGTGCTGCCTGCGCTGGCGCGCGGAGTGGAGTGCGCAGTGCTCTCGGTGGGTGCTCTGTCAGAGCTGGGTTTGCCCGAAAAACTGGCCAATGCCGCTGCGGCTGGCAAGACACAGGTGCATCTGCTCAGTGGTGCGATTGGCGGCATAGATGCCATTGCAGCGGCCAAGTTGGCAGGCTTAGACTCTGTGGTCTACACGGGGCGCAAGCCACCCGCCGCGTGGGGGCTATCCGAAGCACAATTTAAAGAAAAAAAACGTGATGTCAGCGTCAAATCGTCCTGTGTCACTATTATTTTAGAAGCGTCAGCAAGGCAGGCCGCTGCGCAGTTTCCTAAAAATGCCAACGTGGCTGCCACCGTGGCCTTGGCGGGCTTGGGGCTCGATGCCACCCAAGTGCGCCTGCTGGCCGACGACGGAGCGACCGAGAACATCCATGAAATTGTGGCCACAGGCGCGTTTGGCAGCATGCGCCTAGAAATGCGCGGCAAGCCCTTGGCCGATAACCCCAAAACCTCGGCGCTCACGGTGCTCAGCGCCCTGCGCTTTTTGCACAACCGCGTTGCCAGCATCACGGTATGAACACCCCATGACCACGCCTTCAAACACCCCCACCGTGCATATCCAAACCTACACCGCAGGCCGCTGGCGCGATGCCAGTGGCCCGCTCTACAGCACCCACTATCCGGCAGACGGCAGCCCCGTGGCCACCCTGCATGCCGCCACCGTGGACGATGTGCACGAAGCAGTGGCGGCCGCCGAAGCCGCCCGCCACCAGCCCAGTTGGGCGCATCTCAAGCCCCATGAGCGCGCCGCCATCTTGCACCGCATCGCCGTAGGCATACGCGCGCGCGGCGAGGAGCTGGCACAGCTACAGCGCCTAGACAATGGCAAACCGATTACCGAGACGCGCGGCTTGGTCGCCAGCGCAGCGGGCACGTTCCAATATTTTGCGGCGGTGGCAGAGACTTTTGAGAGCCCCGTAACCCCGCAGCGCGGTGATTTTTTAAGCATGAGCCTTTATGAACCGCTGGGCGTGGTGGGCGCTATCACGCCGTGGAACAGCCCGATAGCCTCGGAGGCGCAAAAGATCGCGCCCGCCCTCGCTGCGGGCTGCGCCATCGTCGTCAAGCCCGCAGAAATCACGCCGCGCATGGCTATTGAGCTGGCGCGCATAGCAGAGGCGGCGGGTCTGCCAGCAGGCATTTTGAGCATACTGCCCGGCAAGGGCTCGGTGGTGGGCGATGCGCTGGTGCGCCACCCATTGGTCAAGCGCATCGCCTTCACCGGGGGCACGAATGTAGGCTTAGGGCTTGCGCAACTCGCCGCGCACAAACTCATGCCCACGTCACTCGAATTGGGTGGCAAATCGCCCACCATTGTCTGCGCCGATGCAGACTTAGACCACGCCGTGGCAGGCGTGCTCTACGGCATATTCAGCAGCAGTGGCGAGAGCTGCATAGCGGGTTCACGCGCTTTTGTGCATGCCAGTGTGTATGACGCTTTCAAAGCTCGGCTGGTGGCAGGTGCAAAGGCGTTGCGCGTTGGCGACCCAACGTCAGAACATACGCAAATGGGCCCGCTGATCAGCGCCAGCCACCGCGCCAGCGTGGAGCGCTATGTAGCACTGGCGCATGAAGAAGGCGGCACACTGCTGTGCGGCGGTGCGCGGCCACAGGGCGCAGCATTTGAGCATGGCTACTACTACCTGCCGACCATTTTTGAAGGCCTGCCCAACACCAGCCGCACCTGCCGCGAAGAGATTTTTGGCCCCGTGCTCACGCTCTTGCCGTGGTCTGACGAGGCCGATTTGGTAGCGCAATGCAATGACAACGAGTACGGCTTGGCCTGCGGGATTTGGAGCGCCAATTTCCAAACCGCCCTGCGCTTGGGCAAGGCGGTGCAAGCGGGCACGGTCTGGGTCAACACCTACAAAGTATTTTCCATCAGCACGCCCTTTGGTGGCCTCAAAATGAGTGGCCTCGGCCGCGAAAAAGGCGCAGCGTCGATTGCCGAATACATGGCGCAAAAAAGTTTTTATTGGGGCACAAATTCTGCGCCTCTGCCTTGGATTAATTAGCTTGGAGCAAGCAGCATGGCCATAGAAGGCATCGACGCCATCACCTACAGCACCGACCAGTGGAGTCAGTCGCGCCGTTTTTTCAACGACTGGGGCTTAAAGGAGTTGGTCTACGGCGACACCGAGCAATGCTTTGAGACGCTCAACGGTGCGCAGGTGCGCGTGCGCCAGCCAGCCGATGCGGCACTGCCCCCGCCCATGGAAGCTGGCCCGACTCTGCGTGAAGTGACATGGGGCGTGGAGTCGGACGCAGACTTGGCGCAATTAGCACAAGCCCTACAAACTGCCAAAGGCTTTTCGGCCAGCGCCGAGTGCGTGCAAGCGCTTGACCCGCACGGCCTGTCGCTGGTTTTCCAGCGCAGCAGCAAGCGCGCCACCACGGCGCAGGGGGCTGCCAGCAACCCCTATGGCAACACCCAGCGCGTCAATGCGCCATCGCCCATTTACGAGCGTGCCACGCCCGTAGAAATTGGCCATGTGGTGCTGTTCACCGACCGCTTGGACGAGGCCGTGGCGTTCTACCAAAGTATCGGTTTTGTGCTCTCAGACTGCTACCCCGGCCGTGGCGTATTTTTGCGCTGCGCGGCCACTGCGGGACACCACGATGTGTTTTTGCTACAAGTGCCCGGCAAAGCCACAGGGCTTAACCACGTGGCCTTCACCGTGCGCGACATCCATGAGGTGTTCGGCGGCGGGCTGGCCATGGGCCGCGCGGGCTGGAAAACCCAGCTGGGCCCGGGTAGGCATCCGATTTCATCGGCCTACTTTTGGTATTTTGAAAACCCCTGCGGCGGCTTGATAGAGTACAACGCCGATGAAGACCAGCTCACCGCCGGATGGAGGGCGCGCGAGTTCACGCCCGGCCCCACGGTATTTGCCGAGTGGGCGGTAGACGGCGGCATTGACGGCCACACCCGCAGGCAAGCATCGGACAAGGCAGCGCCAGTACCTGTACCAACTGGTGCATTTTTGACGGAGAAAAAAACATGATTCCCATCCACAGCCAACCCCCCAACTTAAACCCCAGCGAGCGCTACTTCAGCCCCCACCAAGCCCGCCAGCGCCCTGCCACCGCCTATGAAGACCAACTGGGCGATGCGCTAGAGCGCGCCTTTGCCGCAGGCCACTGGGAGCTTGATGCACTGGTAGCCCAACTCAACCGCACCGGGCCGCTGGCATCCAACAGCGCGCCCTGGACAGCAGAGAGTTTTCAGGCCGAAATGGCGCAAAGGGGGCAATGAGCATGAACGCAGCAACATTGGCAGACACAGCGCCAGCAGCACCAGCTGCCGCCACACCAAGCACGCCAGCTGGTCCCATCAGCAAGGCACAAGTCAACGCAGCGCTTGAGCGTGGCTTGAAAAACCTTTGGTATCCCATTTGCCCCAGCGGCTTTGTCACCGACAAACCAATTTCTATGCGCCGCCTAGGCCTAAAGCTGGCGCTGTGGCGTGATACCGCAGGCGCGGTGCATGCGCTAGAAGACCACTGCCCACACCGTGGCGCGCCCCTGTCTATGGGCGTGAACTTGGGCGACCGATTGGCCTGCCCCTACCACGGCATAGAGGTGCGCTGCGACGGCATGGTGACCAAAGTGCCCGCCAGCCCTGATTGCGCTTTGGCAGGCGCGCGCGCCACCAAGAGCTTTCACATGCAAGATGCGCATGGCGCAATTTGGCTCTACAACAGCGCCGACTATGTGGAAACACCGCCGCCGCTTAATCTGCCACATGAGCTGACCGACACCGACAACTACAGCCATTTCCTGTGCTACAACGAATGGCGCGGCGACTACCGCTATGTGATCGACAACGTGATGGACCCGATGCACGGCACGTTTTTGCACAAAATGTCCCACAGCATGAGCGAGGGCGACATCCATGCCAAATTCAAACTGCGCAACACCCCCACTGGCTTTGTGTTTGAAAAGGACGGCCAGCGCGATGTGAATTTTGACTGGACCGAGTGGGCCGACACCGGCACGCACTGGATGCGCCTAGAAATCCCTTACCCCAAAACAGGCGGGCCCGGTGGCAGCTTCATCATCATTGGTTCCTACACGCCCATCGTCACTCCAGCAGGCTCGCCCAACTTGGCGGCGGTGTTTTTCTGGCGCTGCCGCAAGGTGCAGGGCTGGCAGCGCGATGTGTGGCGCTTTCTTTACCGCAACCGTTTAGAAGCGCGGCATTGGACCGTGCTGGAGCAAGACCGCGTGATGCTCGAAGCCATGGAGCCCGATGCCAACGAACGCGAGCGCCTCTACGAGCACGACTTGGGTGTGTCCAAAATGCGGGGGCATTTGCAGCGCTTGGCGCGCAAAGAACTACAAAATGTGAAAAATTAACACTAAATACTGCTTTTTTAGTTTGATGAATACGTAACAGCTGATTACACTCGTAGATCGAACGTGTTGACCGACGTGGAATCATGTTGTTGCGAAAGTCAGGTTGTCTATGTCTATTTTTTCTTGGTTCAGCCGTGGCAAAAAGCCCGGTGCTAAGCCCATCACTTCCGATGTGCAAACAGGCATGTCTGGTATGGAGTCCACGCGGCCGCTCATGCCAGCAGCGCAGCGCAGCAGCAGTGTGCCCAAAGCGCCTACAGATCGGCATGTGCAGCGGCGCACCGAACGCAATGCCCGGCGTGAGCTCTTGTACCAAGTTGTGCGCGAGTCGATGGTGCGGGCGGGCGTGCTCTCCTCTGGCTACAAATTCAAAGTGTTGTCGCTCGACCAGCGCGGCAAAGAATTCATGGTGATGATTGATCTGGCCGCTGAATATGCAGGTGAGATGGAAAAACTCGCCGAAATCGAGGCTTTGGTGGCGCGATCAGCCAAAACCCGCCACGATGTGCTGGTGCAAGCACTGTATTGGCGCTTTAACAATTTGGCAGCGGCCGCGCAGTCGGCAGCATCGCCTGCATTGGCCTCTGCACGCCAGGCACAACGCCCCAGCTTTTCGTCCAGCATGCCCGCGCCTTTTGATGCGCAGCCGAGCATGCCAGCGCCATTGTTTAGCCCCTCCCAGCCCGGCTCGTTGATTGAAACCTTTTCTCCATCGGGGCTTTCGCCCTTAAGTGCTGGTGCACGCAGCAGCACCTATGAAAGCCCAGGTTCTGCTGCACGCCATGCTGCTGCACAGCAAGGCATGGCAGTGCGTGCGCCTGCCTCGGCTGGCGGCTTTGAGCCTTTGCAAGCCGATGAGGTAGAGGCCTTTAAACGTGCTTTGGCTTCTGGCACCTCAGGCGCTTCTGGCTCTGCGGCGCAAGCAGCCACCCACAAAGCGCCCACGCCCGCCCAGCGCTTAGCGCCCGCGCGAGCCCCGCAGGAGCAGTCCAATAACTTGCTTCTTACCGGATACGAGGCCACCGAATTGCCAGACCCTGATGCGCCCGACTTGCCCGTATTGAGTGGTACGCAATACGGCGAACTGCGCTAAACCCTAGAGCCCGAGCCTAGTCCATGAATGTTCAGCAACTGGTTGATGCCATCGCCAATTTCAAAGGGCCTGATGCGCTGCCATCGACTCTGGGTATCGATGATTGGAAACAGCTTGCACCGTATTTGAGCCTGCGCTTTTTATCGGTGGGCGAAACGCTGATGCGCCAAGGCGAGTGTGAGCGCGAGCTTTTCATATTGGCCGAGGGTGAGCTGCAGGTGCTTATCCGTGGCAATGTGGTAGCGCAGGTGAGCCCCGGCGAGGTGGTGGGTGAGGGCACTTTTTTCTCAGGGGCATCACGCAGTGCCACCATCAAAGCCAGTAAAAGTGGTGTGGCATGGGCACTCAACTGGGAGCGCTACCAGTCCATGGCTGACAAGCAGCCCAAATTGGCCTTGGTATTAACAATAGCATTGGCCTCGGTGCTGGCCCACCGCATGCGTGAGGCCATTTTGGTTGGGCAATTTACTTGATGAACGAGTCGGTGAAGAACAGAGCGGTGAAGAACAGTGCGGTAAACAGCTGGGCTGTCAATTAGCACAGCCTTAAGCGCTCAATGCCCTGCAAAATCCACCAGCGTAAACAGTGGCATGCCAGTGGCGCGCAGCTTGTCAGAGCCGCCCAGCTCGGGCAAATCCACAATAGCTGCGCCCTCCATCACGCTAGCGCCTAGTTTTTCAAGTAGCTTTTTGCCCGCCATCATGGTACCGCCAGTGGCTATCAAATCGTCAATCAAGAGCACACGCTGGCCAGCTTTTACCGCATCGGTGTGCAGCTCTACGGTGGCGCTGCCGTATTCGAGTTCGTAGCTTTCCTCCACCGTGGTAAACGGCAGCTTGCCTTTTTTGCGGATCGGCACAAAGCCTACATTGAGCGTGTAGGCAATCACCGAGCCGATGATAAAACCACGCGCATCCAAGCCCGCCACAATGTCGGGGCGCAGACCTGGGGCCATGTAGCGGTGCACAAAAGCATCAATCAATATTCTGAACACCTGCGGGTCTTGCAGCAGGGGCGTGATGTCGCGAAACTGCACGCCAGGCGCTGGCCAATCGGGCACGGTGCGGATATGGTGCAGGAGGTAGTTTTGAACATCAAGAGAAGTTTGCATGGCTTGTTGTGTGCTTGGGTGACAGAAAATGGCAGACCTGAAAAATGGGCTAAAACTTAGCCGCGTAAAAGTTTGTTCTCAGCCAAGGCCAATGCCTCGGGTTTGCCGCTGAGCACCAGTGTATCGCCGTCTTGAAGTAGGCAGGCATCGTCAGGTTCTGCCAGTGCACCGCCTGCACGGCGCAAACTGACCACACGCACGCCCAGCGCATGCAGGGCCAAAGCGCCCAAATTTTTGCCCAATGTTTTAGCCGACATTGGCAAAGCTACTGTGGTCAGCCGAGCGTGGTCAAGCTCGTCCACGCTGTCGTCGTCTGCGCCATGAAAGTAGCCGCGCAGCAGGCTGTAGCGCGCATCGCGCTGCTCCTGCACATTGCGTATCACGCGGCGCATGGGCACGCCCACCAGTGCCAGCGCATGGCTGGCCAGCATGAGGCTGCCTTCTATGGATTCGGGCACCACCTCGGTAGCGCCTGCGGCTTGCAGTTTTTCTAAATCGTGGTCGTCTTGCGTGCGCACTACCACGGGTACTTGGGGCGCATGGACGCGGATGTGGGCCAGCACCTTCATGGCACTGGCCACATCCAAATAGGTGACCACCACCGCGCTGGCGCGTGCCAAGCCAGCGGCCATGAGCGCTTGCAAGCGGGCTGCATCGCCAAACACCACCGAGTCGCCCGCAGCGGCGGCTTGGCGCACGCGGTCGGGGTCCAGGTCTAGCGCCATGTAGGCAATGTGTTCATGGTCGAGCATGCGCGCCATGTTTTGGCCGCAGCGGCCATAGCCGCAAATGATCACGTGTTTGTTCACATTGATGGATTTTTTGGCAATCGATGTCATTTGCAATGACTGGTGCATCCACTCGCTGCTCACCAGCTTCATCACAATGCGGTTCGCATACATGATGATAAAAGGCGTGGCCAGCATCGACAGCACCATGCTGGCCAAAATGGGGTTGAGCAGCTCTGGCGGCACCAAGGCGTTTTGCTGGGCCAGTGTGAGCAGCACAAAACCAAACTCGCCGGCTTGGGCCAAATACAAGCCCGTGCGTACCGACACCCCAGCTGTTGCCCCCAGCAGTTGAGCCAGCACAGCGACCATGCCCATTTTAAAAAGCACGGGCAGCACGGTGAGCACGAGCACCAAAGGCCAGCGCTCTATCACCAAGCGCCAGTCCAGCAGCATGCCAATGGTGATGAAAAATAAGCCCAGCAGGACATCGTGGAAAGGCCGAATATCGGTTTCCACTTGGTGCTTGTACTCGGTTTCGGAAATCAGCATGCCAGCTATGAATGCGCCGAGCGCCAAGCTCAGGCCCGCTTCTTCGGTCAGCCATGCCAGACCCAGTGTGATGAGCAAAATATTCAGAATAAACAGCTCTTCGCTCTTGCGCCGCGCCACCAGCGTGAGCCACCAGCGCATCACCCGCTGCCCCCCTGTGAGCAAAATAGTGATTAAAAACCCTGCTTTGACAGCTGCCAAGAGCAAAGCCACGGCCAATTTTTCAGGCGACGAGCCCAGCGCAGGAATCAACACCAAAAACGGTACCACGGCCAAGTCTTGAAACAGCAGCACGCCCATCACCCGCTTGCCGTGCTCAGATTCGAGCTCCAGCCGCTCCGCCATGAGCTTGACCACCACGGCCGTGCTGCTCATGGCCAGCGCAGCGCCCAGAGCCAGCGCTGACTGCCATGACATGTGCCAAAACTTCGGCAGCAGCCATGCCAAGCCAATAGATGCGCAGGTGGCTATCAGCACCGTGAGCACCACCTGCGCCAGCCCCAAACCAAACACATGCTGGCGCATGGCGCGCAGTTTGGGCAGGTTAAATTCCAGCCCAATCACAAACATCAAAAACACCACGCCAAACTCGCCCAAATAGCGCACCGACTGCGAGTTTTGTGCCAGCGCCAGCGCATTGGGCCCTATCACCACGCCTACCACCAAGTAGCCCAGCATGGGGGGCAGCTTGAGGCTGCGGCACGCCACCACGCCCAGCACAGCGGCCAGCAGGTAGAGCAGGGTAAGTTCTAGCGAAGTCATGCCCCTGATACTACCCGAGCACAAGTGCACCATGGCCAAACGCCCAGACACAACCCCAAAGGAGGCTGGTTTTTCTGCCCGATAGAATGCAGCCATGACTTTGAATCCAGAAACCACCATTGCACTGGCGCAAGAAACGCTCGGTATTGAGATTGCCGCACTGCAAGGCCTGCAAGCCCGCGTGGGGGCTAGCTTTGTCGATGCGGTCTCGCGCATGTTGGCCTGCCGCGGCCGTGTGGTGGTGATGGGCATGGGCAAAAGCGGCCATGTGGGGCGCAAAATAGCCGCCACCTTGGCATCGACTGGAACGGCGGCCATGTTTGTGCACCCGGCTGAGGCCAGCCACGGCGATTTGGGCATGCTCAAAGCCATTGACGTGGTGTTGGCCATATCGTATAGCGGTGAATCCGAGGAAATCACGCGTATTTTGCCTGCGCTCAAGCGCTTGGGTGTGCCGATTGTGGCCATGACGGGCAAGGCCGATTCGAGCCTTGCCCTGCATGCCGATGCCGTGCTGGACTGCACTGTAGACAAAGAGGCCTGCCCCTTGAATTTGGCGCCCACCGCCAGCACTACCGCGCAAATGGCCTTGGGCGATGCGCTGGCCGTGGCGCTCTTGGATGCCCGAGGTTTCAAGGCCGATGACTTTGCCCGCTCCCACCCCGGCGGCGCGCTGGGGCGCAAGCTCTTAACCCATGTGCGCGACGTGATGCGCACGGGCGATGCCGTGCCGCGCGTGACGGGCGATGCCACTTTCAGCGAACTGATGCGCCAGATGAGTGCCAAAGGCATGGGCTCGGCTGCGGTGGTGGATGCGCAGGGCATGCCGCTGGGTATTTTTACCGACGGTGACCTGCGCAGATTGGTAGAGCGTGGCCAAGACCTGCGCGATTTGCGCGCCAGCGATGCCATGCGCGCCAACCCGCAAACCATACGCAGCGATGCACTGGCCGTGGATGCGGTGCAGCGCATGGAGCAGCAGCGCATCACGGGATTGCTGGTGGTGGACGCAGCAGGCGTGCTGGTGGGCGCGCTCAACTCCAACGATTTGATGCGGGCTAAGGTGATTTGATGGCGCGCATGCCCAAGCTTGTGCTGCAGTATGTTTGGCGTGTGTGGGACGCTTTCACCATCTATATTCCGGTGCTGCTGATGGTGCTTTTGGCGCTGGGCACATGGTGGCTCACCCGCCATGGCCCGAGCACCAGCACGCCTGATGCCCCGCGCGTGGTGCGCCACACGCCAGACTATTTCATGACCAATTTTGCGGTGAAAAACTTCGATGCGTCGGGCATGCTTTTAAGCGAAATATCGGGTGCCAAAGGGCGGCATTTTGAAGACAGCGATGTGCTGGAGATTGACGGCGCGCGCATCCGTTCGGTGGGCAAAGAAGGCCGCGTGACTCTGGCCACCGCCAACCAAGCCATTACCAATGCCGATGGCTCAGAGATTCAACTGATTGGCAATGCCCGCGTAGTGCGCGAAGCGGGCAAAGATGCCAGTGGCCAATTGCTGGTGCGCATGGAGTTCACGGGCGATTTTTTGCATGCTTTTGGCAACGAAGAAAAGCTCAAAAGCCACAAGCCGGTCACCATTACCCGGGGCGCAGACGTTTTTTCTGCCGACAGCTTGGCCTACGACCATATTGCGCAAACCGCCGATTTGCAAGGCCGCGTGCGTGGCGTGCTGGCACCGCGCACGCAGTGATTTTTTTACATCTTCACTAGGATTTCCCATGCCAAAAATTGTTTTTATCACTGGTGCGTCCAGCGGCATCGGCCAAGCACTGGCTGCGCGCTTTTATGCGGCTGGCTACGCGCTGGCTCTGGTGGCACGGCGCACGGATGAAGTACAAAAGTGGCTAAGTCAGCACCAAATAGACCTAACACGCTGCCAAATTTACAGCGCCGACGTGGCCGACACCGCCAGCATCGTGGCCGCAGGCAAGGCCTGCATGGCGGGCATGGGCGTGCCCGATGTGGTGATAGCCTGCGCAGGCATCAGCGTGGGCATGGACAGCAGCGAGCTGGACGACATAGCTGTGATGGCACAAACCTTTGCCATCAATAACACAGGCCTTGCCGCCACTTTTCACCCCTTCATCAAGCCCATGACAGCGCGAAGTAGCGGCGCACTGGTGGGCATAGCCAGTGTGTCGGCCATTCGCGGCCTGCCCGGGCACGGCGCGTATTGCGCCAGCAAGGCGGGCGTGGTGGCCTACTGCGAGAGCCTGCGCGGCGAACTGCGCGGCTCGGGCGTGCAGGTGGTCACCCTCCTGCCCGGCTACATTGACACGCCACTCACCCGTGGCAACAGCTACTCCATGCCCTTTTTAATGCAAGCCGATGATTTTGCCAACCAAGCCTTTGCCAGCATCGAAGCGGGCACCAGCTACCGCGTGATTCCGTGGCAAATGAGCGTGGTGGCTAAGCTGCTGCGCCTCTTGCCCAACTGGCTTTTTGACAAACTGCTGACTGGCCGTGGCCGCAAAAAGCGCGCCGGTCAAGTTTAATAATTACTATATATTTAGTAGCATACTATGACCATATGACGCTGACATTGCCCTCAAAAACCTTAAAAACTGCTGTAATCGTTGGTGCAGGCCCTGCCGGGCTCATGGCGGCGCAAGAGTTGGCCGCAGCGGGCTTCCAAGTGGATGTGTACGATGCCATGCCCTCGGTGGGGCGCAAGTTTTTGCTGGCGGGTATTGGGGGCTTGAATTTAACGCATTCAGAGCCTTTTGCTCCGTTTGCGGCGCGCTACGGCAGCGCTGCACAGCAGGTGCAGCCTTTGATTAAGGCTTTTGGCGCGGATGACTTGCGCGCATGGGCCGCAGGGCTGGGTATTGAAACTTTTGTAGGCACATCGGGCCGCGTCTTTCCTAAAGACATGAAGGCCGCGCCACTCTTGCGGGCCTGGTTGACTCGGCTGCGCGCCAGTGGGGTGCGCTTCCATGCGCGGCATAAGTGGCTGGGTTGGGATGCGATGCAGGGCGTGGATGCAGCCGCGCAAACCGCAGATACCAGTGCCCAAAGCATCAAAAGCGCCCACCACCCGCAAGCTAAGCAAAGCCTACCAGCGCCGCAGGTGCTGCGGTTTGCCACGCCGCAAGGCGAGCAGTGTGTTCAAGCCGACTGCGTGGTGCTGGCGCTGGGGGGAGCAAGCTGGCCGCGCTTGGGCTCAGATGGCGCGTGGCTGCCGTGGCTGCGTGCGCGCGGGGTGGACGTGGCCGATTTGCAGCCGTCTAATTGCGGATTTGACTGCTCTGCGGGAGCAAACAGCCAACACGCCGCTCAACTGAGCGACACAAGGGATGGGTCCAGAGACGCGCAAAGTGCCGCATTGGGTGCTGCCACACCGCCAGCCCCCATTTGGAGCACCTACCTGCAATCCAAATACGCAGGAGAGCCGCTCAAATCCATCGCCCTGCGCTTTGAAAGCCCCGCTGGCGCGGTGTTTGAGCGCCAAGGCGAATGCGTGCTGACCAAAACTGGCCTCGAAGGCAGCTTGGTCTATGCCGCCAGCGCCCTGCTGCGCGACGCCATCACCGCCCATGGCAGCGCCCGCTTCACACTCGACCTTTTGCCAGCCCACACAGCCGAACACGTGGCACGCGAGGTGGCGCACCCGCGCGGCACGCGCTCGTGGTCGTCCCACCTCAAAAGCCGCCTCAATCTGCATGGCGTTAAGGTTGCCCTGCTGCACGAAGTGCTCAGCCCCGCGCAATTCAACAACGCCGCCCTGCTCGCGCGCACCATCAAAGCCCTGCCGATTACCGCCCACGCCCCACGCCCGATTGCCGAGGCAATCAGCAGCGCTGGCGGTGTGCGCTGGCAAGCCATGAACGCAGGCTTAATGCTGAGCGCCATGCCCGGCGTGTTTTGCGCAGGCGAAATGCTCGACTGGGAAGCCCCCACCGGCGGCTACCTGCTCACGGCCTGCTTTGCCAGCGGGCGGGCGGCGGGGCAGGGCGCGGCGAAGTGGTTGGGGTAGATTGTGTAGAAATGGCGCGATTAGTGGAAACAGTGGCGCAATTTGCTAAATCGCACCAGCTGACCGACTGATTTATGCCCTGCTAAAATTAAGTAATGCCAACGCAGCCCCTCATGCACCACCTCCCTGCGCTTGCCCGCTGCGTATTGCTGTGGTTTGCGCTGTCATTAGGGGCGGCGATTGCCTCGCCAATCATTGCGCCCAAGACCGTGGAGCTGATTTGCTCTAGCGCTGGTGCCATGAAACGCATCGTCAAGTCGGATGACGGCAGCATCAGCCAAGGCAGCCACACGCTTGACTGCGCACTGTGCGTGGGCACTGCCGCGCCACCGCCCGCACAGACCTGCGCCCAAACGCAACCCAGCGACCTGTCTTACGCCACCCAAGCCATCCCCCAAGCACGTGTAGCCACGCTGCTTTTTACCCAGCCTCCACCGCGCGGCCCACCTCTTTAAAGTATTAAAACCATAGCGCTACATGACGACTTGACGCTGACATTGGCTGTTTTAATTCACTCTTTAAGATTTACCATGCAAAAAAATCGTTTGGCGCTTGCCCTGAGCGCTGCTTTACTGGCTAGCGCCAATGCCAGTATTGCCCATGTCAGCCTAGACACCCCAAATGCCCCAGCAGCACCCGCAGCACTTATAGCATCTACAGCATTTTTAGCAACCCCCTTAGCCGCACCTGTAGCAAGGCCAGCCGCAGGCCACGCCCACCACTGATCCAAACCATTAACCAGACAATAACACTATGAAAAAACTAGCAACATACGTCCTTTTGACGGTGACATTGGGCATATTTTCTCAAATAAATGCCCAAACCTCGTCTCAAACACCAGCCCCCACAGCCTTGACGGTGGAGGGCGCTTGGGTGCGCAGCGCCGTGCCCGGCCAGTCGGGCACGGGCGGCTTCATGACCCTTACCGCCAAAACCGACATGAAGCTCGTGGGCATCAGCGTGTCCCCCAGCGTGGCGGGCATTGGCGAGGTGCACGAGATGAAAATGGAGGGCGATGTGATGAAAATGCGCGCCATCCCCAGCATCGCCCTGCCCGCAGGCAAGCCCGTGCAGCTCAAGCCCGGCGGCCTGCATCTGATGCTGATGGACTTGAAAAAAGGCCTGCCCAAAGACAGCACAGTGGACATTACCCTGCTTCTAGAGGATGCCAAAGGGGCTAAAACCAGCCAAGCCTTGCAGCTGCCTGTGCGCGCCACCGCGCCCGTAGGCACGTCAGCTGACCCACACGCTGGACATGCGGGCATGAAGCATTAGGCAGTTATCAAGATACGGTTTTACTGTGTTGATTTTAATAAGTACGCCAATTCATTGCTAGATGATTAGATGGTTTCGTTATCTTGATAAATACCTGCATACAATGAAGACAATAGCCAAATCAAAGATTCGTACTTAGTCGTTGTTGTACGTCAAAAGGAACTATTTATGCTAACCAGAATATCGGTAAAAGGTTTTAAAAACTTGATTGATACCGAGGTTCGCTTTGGCGCGTTTACTTGCATAGCAGGTATAAATGGTGTTGGTAAATCGAATTTATTCGATGTCATTGCATTCATTAGCAATTTAACTAGTCACAACATAGTCGAGGCTGCGCTGATGGTCCGCGGGTCGATCGGAAATACTAGCAACTCAATTGCATCACTTTTTGCAAGAAAAGCAGGTAGTGGATGGAAAGATATTGAGCTGAGTTTAGATTTTATAGTTCCTAAGATGGTATTGGATGACTTCAGTAGAAAGGCAGAACCAAGCTCTACATTTTTGACATATAAAATTGGGCTTAGATATGTTGAGTATGGCGATGGCGGCGAGAGGATAGAGCTTCTTGAGGAAGAGTTGACATATATTTCTAAAACAGATGCCAAGAAAAGGATCGGTTTTCCAGTTAACAAGCTTTTTCTAGAGTCGGTATTGGGGGGGAATAAAAGATCCGACTTTATTTCAACGCAAACAGTCGAGGGCACTAAAAAAGTGATCTTGCTGCATCAAGATCAAGCAAAAGGATCGCCGTCACGTATTCCTGCCAGCACGACCCCCCGTACGGTATTGAGCACGGTAAACACAGACGATCGACCTACTGCATTAGCTGCACGTAGAGAAATGCAGTCTTGGGCGCAGCTACAACTTGAACCATCAAAACTCAGAATGCCGGATAGCTTTAACTCGGATGAGAGGCTATCGTCTACAGGTGAGCACTTGCCTTCAGCGCTCTTGCGGCTTAATAGTTTTGATAAAGTTGCAAATATTCTGGCTGGATTATTACCCAATGTAGATGGTTTGAGGGTTGATATCGATGAGGCACGTCGATCAAGAACTTTATACCTTGGCCAAAGAAATGGCCAAGAGCATCCGGCGCGGTCGTTATCCGACGGTACTCTGCGATTTCTTGCCTTGGCCGTGTTGGCCTGTGATCCACAGGCTGGGGGTGTTATTTGCATGGAGGAGCCTGAAAACGGGATTCATCCAGCAAGAATTCCAGCCATAGTTGAACTACTAAAGAGCATTGCGGTAGATGTGCAAGATGCTGTGAACGAAGATAATCCGCTTCGACAAATCATTATCAATACGCATTCTCCAATAGTGATTAGAAATCTAAATATTGAAGATTTAATCCTTGCCACACCGGTACGATTGGGACTAAATAGCGTTACAACTTTTGCATCCATTCGTAAAACTTGGAGAGATCAAATACATCAAAACGGTCTTAGAGCGCCTCCTGTAACCAGAGAAAGCTTGATAGACTATCTTGAAAATATCAAAATCGAGAATCAGTATGAAACTGCTAATAGCGCTCAAAATTCAGTAGCTATTTGGGCTCAAAGTGAGTTTGGATTCTAGTTAGATGAAAGTCTTAAGCATCACTTTACTGACTGACGGCCCATCAGACCGAGCGCTTGTCCCAATTGTTGAATGGATTGTTGGCAATAAAATTAGTTCATATCCATTTCAAGTGCAAATGGCGCATACTTCACTTGGGCACAGCGCTGGGCTTCGAGACCGTATTGAGCATGCAGCATTGCACTATCCGTGTGATATCTTGGTCATTCACAGAGATGCGGAAGCTGCGAAACCAGTGTTGCGTGAAAAGGAGATACGTGATGCTCTTTCGATTATCAACTTAAATCAAACGCGCGCAGTTTCAGTAATTCCAGTTCGCATGACAGAAGCTTGGCTGTTGTTCGATGAGTTGGCTGTGCGCAGAGCAGCTGGAAATCCCATTGGGGTCAAGCCAATATTTCTTAGTACGGCAAAAAAATGGGAGCAAGAAATTGATCCGAAGCTGTTGCTGTTGACTGCTTTGCGCGAAGCCAGCGAGTTGTCTGGTAGACGATTGGCAAAATTCAATGCACATGAGGCAAAAAATCGGGTGGCTGATTTGATTCGAGATTTTTCTGCTTTGAGCAAACTCGAGTCTTTTTGTGCGTTTCAAGTCAAACTAGAAGACGCACTCGTTGGCTATACCGATCAGAACTTGCCTTGATGTCATCTCCAGTCACAGGCGCTATTGAATTTGCCCCTAGCGCGCCGGCCTAATGTGCGGTAAGCTGTGCGTACAACCATTTTTTGGAGACTAAACATGAGCGACCCCTCTTCATTTGCCAAATTCGTGCCCGGTTTTGATTTTTTGCAGGGCTTGGCCAGCTCCGCCGTAAAAGGCGCGGCCAGCAGCATCCCGCAGCTGCCCGCCATGGGCGACTGGGTGGCGCCTACGCTGAGTGTGGAAGACCTTGAAAAACGCATTGCCGAGCTGCAAGCAGTGCAGTTTTGGCTAGACCAAAACGCCAAAGCGCTGGCTGCCACCATCACGGCGCTCGAGGTGCAAAAAATGACCTTGGCCACCCTCAAAAGCATGAATTTCAGCATGGGCGATGTGGCCAATGCATTCAAACTCAAAGCCGCCGACACGGTGATGGGCACAGTACAAAAAGCCGCCGACACTGCCAAAGGCTTGGCTGGCATGGGCACATCGGCTAAGAAGCCAGCGGCTAAAAAAGCCGCAGCCTCAGCCAAAGGCGCAGCAAGTGCGGCAGGTGCTGGCGGCGTGATAGACCCCATGCAGTGGTGGGGCTCGCTTACCAAGCAGTTCACCGACATTGCCTCGGGTGCCATGAAAGACGCAGCGCAAAAAACCGCCATGGACAGCACCAAAAACATGGCTGCTGCCATCACCAAAGATGCCGTTAAAATGGCCACCAAAAGCGCCATGAAAACGGCACAAAAAACCGCCAACACGATCAGCAATTTTGCTAACAAAAGCGTAGCAACAAAAGCCCGTGCTACGCCCGCATCTCGCAAAAAAACCAAGTAACAAGCTGCCCTGCGGCAGTTCGCATCACTGTGCCCAAACTTTTCCCCTTCGGCCACGCCACCCACCCCCAATGGGCCATGGCCGCTGGCCTAGTGGTAGCCCAGCTTCGCGCCCAGATGGCATTGCCCGCGTATGCCGCAGCGCCCAGCTTGGGCATTGTCTACATCACCGACCATTACGCCCAGCATGCGCAGGCCATTTTGGACTACCTTGGAGCCGAACTGCCGCTGGCTACCGACTGGGCTGGCACGGTGGGCGTGGGCATAGCGGCTAACAATGTGGAGTATTTTGACGAGCCCGCCATGGCGGTGATGCTGTGCGACCTGCCCGGTGACCAGTACCGCGTGTTTTCGGGCGTAGCGCCGCTCAATGCCGCTACAGGTTTTGCAGCGCACACCGCCTTGGTGCATGCCGATGGCCAAACCCCAGACATGCCCGATCTGCTGCACGAAATGGCCGCGCGCACCGCCTCTGGCTACCTTTTTGGTGGCTTGGCTGCCAGCCGCACCAGCACCGTGCAGTTCGCCATAAGCTCTGACCACGCCCTGCGCGGCCAAGGCAAAAGCAGCGGCGTGCTGCATGGCGGCATGAGCGGCGTGGCCTTCACGGCCGATGTGGCCATGCTCTCGCGCGTTACGCAGGGCTGCCAGCCGGTCTTGGTCAATGGCCGCGCCAAATCCCGCACCATCACCCAGTCTGACCGCAACGTGGTGCTGCAACTAGACGGCCAAAGCGCGCTAGACCTGCTGCTGGAAGATTTAGACATCAGCCTAGACAAGCCGCGTGAAGCACTCAGTGCCGTGCGCGCCACGCTGGTGGGTTTGGCCGATGCACACGAGTCGGCGCTCAACCCCATGGGGCTGTTTGGCCAAGACGTGCGCGTGCGCCACATCATTGGCCTGGACCCCACGCGCCGTGGCATAGCCATTGCCGACATGGCCACCGTGGGCAATAGCCTGAGTTTTTGCCAGCGCAGCATGCCAGCGGCCAAAGCCGACCTCACCCGCATTTGCGCCGAAATCCGCGAGAGTTTAGAACCAGCCGAAATGGGTTTTGACGATGCTACACAATATGCAGCAAACAATGACGATATGACGCTGACATTGCCCAAATATTCTGAAAATAACATCCTAGGAGCAATTTATGTCAGCTGCGCAGGCCGAGGCGGCCCGCACTTTGGTGCCCCCAGCGCCGAGCTGCAAACCATCCGCCGAGCGCTGGGCGATGTACCGCTGGTGGGCTTTTTTGCAGGCGGCGAGATTGCGCACAAGCATTTGTATGGGTATACGGGGGTTTTGACGGTGTTTACGGGTTGAGTTGCCGTACTTATTTTGAATAAACCAAACCCGTTCGGCCTGAGCTTGTCGAAGAGTTTATGCAATTTCCGTTCGCCCTGAGCTCGTCGAAGGGTTCATGCCCAGCTTGGTCATTATTACTGCCAAGCGAGCGGTATGCCAACGCATGTTTCGCTTTGAGTTGGTCACAGCTGCGGCTAAGCGAGTGCTGTGCCAATGCGCAAACGGATCGCTGGCCCCTTCGGGGGAGCTTATTTTTTTGAACAAATGGGGGGAATGTTCATAACTCGCCCTGCGGGCTCAGACAGATGAACATTCTGATCCCCCATTTGTCCAAAAAAACAAGCCCAGCGCCCTGATTGTTTGCGCATTGGCACAGCACTCGCTTAGCCGCAGGG
>JAYTMT010000044.1:0-29075 GCA_043728315.1 Polaromonas sp.
GAGTTCATTGAGGTTTGGCAGATCTTGCATGGATGCGATTGTCGCTCATTATTTGATAGCTTTACGTGATTAGTTTGGGTGGGGGCTGAGTAGTTACGAGGTTTTTTACCGGAAGATCAGGATGCACCACGTAGAGGCTGGGCACTTTAGACACCAGCGTGATGGGGGTGAAATCTTTGGCTGCGTCATAGGGCAATTTGGCAAATATGTACGGATTTACAGCCAATGTGCCGATGTGGCCCAAAATCAGGGTGTGTTCATCGCTCGAGTTGGCCACTTCTTGCATGGCAATATTGCCCGCCGCGCCAGGTTTGTTGTCTACAAAAACGCTTTGGCCCATGGTTTTGGACATTTCGCCTGCCACGGCGCGGGCCACAATTTCAGAGCTGCCGCCGGGGGCAAAAGGCACCACCAAACGCAAAGGCTTAGAAGGCCACGCCGATTGCGCCTGCGCCAGCCATGGCGATGCGGCCAATGCTGCGCCAGCGGATTGCGCCAGCGTTTGGCCTAGGAACTGGCGGCGTGCAAAATCGGTGGGGGAAATAGGTGTCATATCAACTGAAATAAAGGGAGATAAAAAAAACTATTCGGGCGCAATACCACGCGCTTTAACTATACGCGACATCGGCGGCGAGGTCAAAAAACCTTAGTTTTTGACTGCTATCAGTTTTCCGCCCTTGAAATCTCCAGAAAAACCCTTATCATTAGCACTCACAGGACATGAGTGCTAACAATTTTCTTGTTTGGCACTGTCCTTGTTGATTTGTGGCCGCCCAATGCTGGGTGCGCTCTGAATTTTTAAACCACTTGCTACTATCTTAGGAGATGCAATGACAATGAAACTACGCCCCTTGGCAGACCGCGTGATCGTGAAACGCGTGGACAGCGAAACCAAAACTGCCTCTGGCATCGTTATTCCGGACGCAGCCGCCGAAAAGCCTGACCAAGGCGAAGTGTTGGCTGTGGGCCCTGGCCGCAAAAACGACAAAGGCGAAGTGCAAGCCATGAACGTGAAAGTTGGCGACCGCGTGTTGTTTGGCAAATACTCTGGCCAAACCGTGAAAATCGCTGGCGACGAACTGCTCGTGATGAAAGAAGAAGACTTGTTTGCCGTGGTCGAGAAGTAATTCTCAGCACTCATTATTTAATAGCGTGTTAGCACCATTTGGCGCTGACATTAGCACTTTTAACCAATTATAGGAGCCTATCATGGCAGCAAAAGACGTAATTTTCGGCGGCGAAGCCCGCGCACGCATGGTCGAGGGTGTGAACATCCTAGCCAACGCAGTCAAAGTAACCCTGGGCCCTAAAGGCCGCAACGTGGTGCTCGAGCGCTCGTTTGGCGCACCCACCGTCACCAAAGACGGCGTGTCAGTAGCAAAAGAGATCGAACTCAAAGACAAGCTGCAAAACATGGGCGCGCAGATGGTCAAAGAAGTGGCCAGCAAAACCAGCGACATCGCTGGCGACGGCACCACCACCGCTACCGTGTTGGCACAAGCTATTGTGCACGAAGGCATGAAATACGTGGCCGCTGGCATGAACCCGATGGACTTGAAGCGCGGTATCGACAAAGCAGTGACTGCTTTGGTTGCCGAGCTGAAGAAAGCATCGAAAGCCACCACCACGAGCAAAGAAATCGCCCAAGTTGGTTCGATTTCGGCCAACTCTGACGAAGCCATTGGCAAAATCATTGCTGATGCGATGGACAAAGTGGGCAAAGAAGGCGTGATCACCGTGGAAGACGGCAAATCACTCGACAGCGAGCTCGATGTGGTTGAAGGCATGCAGTTTGACCGCGGCTACCTCAGCCCGTATTTCATCAACAACCCAGAAAAGCAATCCGCTTTGATGGACAACCCATTTGTGTTGTTGTATGACAAGAAAATCAGCAACATCCGCGATTTGCTCCCGATTTTGGAGCAAGTGGCTAAGGCTGGCCGTCCGCTGTTGATCATTGCTGAAGAAGTTGAAGGCGAAGCCTTGGCTACTTTGGTGGTCAACACGATTCGCGGCATCTTGAAAGTGGTGGCAGTTAAGGCCCCAGGCTTTGGCGACCGCCGCAAAGCCATGCTCGAAGACATCGCCATCCTCACGGGCGGCAAAGTGATTGCAGAAGAAGTGGGCCTGACACTTGAAAAAGTGACTTTGGCTGACTTGGGCTCAGCCAAGCGCATCGAAGTGGGCAAAGAAAACACCATCATCATCGACGGCGCAGGCGCAGCAGCTGACATCGAAGCCCGCGTCAAACAAGTGCGCGTGCAAATCGAAGAAGCCACCAGCGACTACGACCGCGAAAAACTCCAAGAGCGCGTTGCAAAACTCGCTGGCGGCGTGGCCGTGATCAAGGTAGGTGCTGCCACCGAAGTCGAAATGAAAGAGAAGAAAGCCCGCGTAGAAGACGCCCTGCACGCTACCCGCGCTGCTGTGGAAGAAGGCATCGTGGCTGGCGGCGGCGTAGCATTGCTTCGCGCCAAGCAAACCGCTGGTGTGGTCAAGGGCGACAACGCCGACCAAGAAGCCGGCATCAAGCTGGTGATGAAAGCCATCGAAGCGCCCCTGCGCGAGATCGTGTTCAACGGCGGCGGCGAAGCCTCGGTGGTGGTCGCAGCTGTGATGGCTGGCAAAGGCAACTACGGCTACAACGCAGCCAACGAAACCTACGGCGACATGATCGAAATGGGCATCTTAGACCCCACCAAAGTAACCCGCACCGCACTGCAAAACGCAGCATCGGTCGCATCATTGATGCTGACCACCGAGTGCATGGTAGCCGAGGCTCCAAAAGCTGAAAGCTCTGGCGGCGGCATGGGCGGCGGCGACATGGGTGGTATGGGCGGGATGGGTGGTATGGGGATGTAATAATCTCAGCACAACACAAAAGAGGCCACGTTCGTGGCCTCTTTTTTTTAGGGAGGCAAATATTGACTACAAATGCATTCCTCAAAAAGTACGGTGCTTACGTAACTTTAGTTACCGCATTAATACAGATCATTTTTACAATTTTTTGGTGGTTCATGACCAGTGGCGTCAAAGAGCTCCGAGATGAAGTGCTCACCTCACTTCGTGAAATAAAGTCGCAAACTCAAAAGTTATCGAAACACTTAGAAATACCACTGGCAGGAGGCATGACGGTTAAAGCAGGCGTAAATCCTAAAGAAATTTCAGAAAATCTTTTAATTGTCTATTCGGACAATTCAATTGGTTTAAAACCTGGAGATACCGTTCAACTAAGCAACTTTACCGACAATACTTTCCAAGCTTCATTGAAATTTATTGTCCAAAAAAGTATTCCTCGTCCCTCTGTAAATGCGTCAAGTGCATCAATATTCATGAGTGAAATTGCAGCAAAACGTATTGGATTTGAGCACTATAAACGCGAGGGAGTTATAGATTTGAAGCTCATTCGATTTGACGACTTTCAGCCCAAGAGACTCGATAACGACATTAACACTACAAAATAGTAGTCACTCGAAAAATTCGAGCCAAAAATCGCAGTGAATTGAGTTGTATATATCAATTGATGATCGCTAGTTGTTGTGTGCTGACGCAATTCACAACGCATCGGGTATGTAGCCTTTAAGTCTGACTACGCTATCAAGCGGTCATATTGCGCATGGCTGCCAATCCAAATCCATTGGATACCTTCTGGCGCATCAATCCCTAAAACCCTGTGCTGCATACCCACGCGCGCAGACCATAGCGCATCAATACGCTTGAGGTGCAAAGAAGGATGGCGGGGGTTGACTTTTAGCAGCGCAAAGTTTTTATGCGCCAGGTCTTGCACATGTTGTGGCAATGCATCCAAGGTTTTCCAGAAATCTGAGGAGGTAAAGTGCTTCAAAGCGCTCTCGCCGAGCCTGCGGCCATTTCTGCCTTGGCATTGGCTATCAAGTGTTGGAACTTGCCAGCTTTGAGGTCTTTGGCAATTTGCGCGTCCCATTGCGCATCGTCTAGCGCAAGCATCCAATTGCGCAGTTTCGCAAAATCTTGCTTGGGCAACTCAAGGATATGGTTTTCAAGTTCGGCGATAGCGATCATTTTGTCTCCAAAAATGTTGCAATGCTCAGATTTTAACAAGTTAGTTTTTATTTATTTGGGCAATCCACGCCATGGATTCTGGTGAGCGTATGTTTAAAAGCAGGTTTCCTATAATTACGCAAGCTACTACACTCTAGTCAGTAAAAAAAGTTACTTTATGCCTCGCCAATACATCACCCAAAATCCCTTGCGCATGAGTGGCACGCCTTGCTTTGCCGGCACTCGCGTGCCAGTTAAATCATTGTTTGACTACCTCGAAGCTGGCGATAGTTTGGATGATTTTTTAGAGCAGTTCCCCACTGTGACACATGATTTGGTGGCGCATGTGCTGCGCGAAAGCCAGCCGATATATTTACCCTCTGATTCGTAACATCCCATGCCCACCCAAACCGAAATATCCGAATTCCTATTAGCCGCTTTCCCGCAAAGCAAATGCACTGTAGAAGCGGTGGGGCCTATGACAGCGGTGGTTCGCCACACGGTAGGGGTGGCTGAGCTGCGGCCGGGGGGCACGGTGTCGGGCCCTGTGCTGATGGCTACTGCCGATGTGGCGCTGTATGTGGCGATATTGGCGCAAATTGGGATTGTGCCGCTCACGGTGACTACAAGTTTGAACATCAATTTTTTGCGCAAACCGGCGTCCGACCGCGACATCATTGGGCGCTGCACTTTGATTAAACTAGGCAAAACCTTGGCGGTGGGCGAGGTGGCACTTTATTCTGAGGGCAACCCTGACATGGTGGCGCATGCCACGGGCACTTACGCGATACCACCACGCAAGTGAGCGCGCACTGCGGCTTTTCAGTAAGCGCGCAAAATAATCGTTTTGCCCGCCACCCTGCGGTAACCGCCGCGACACGGCATGGGCATAAGGGTCGCAATAATCCGGCATCTTTATTTTTGATGCAAGGCAATGTCCATGACTAACCGCGTTCTCGCCCACACCGGCGCTAAATTTCCTATCGTGCAAGCCCCCATGGGCTGGATTGCGCGCACGCAGCTGGCTAGCGCGGTATCCAAGGCGGGCGGGCTGGGGGTGATTGAAACCTCGTCGGGCGAAACGGACAATTGCCAAGCCGAGATCAGACAAATGGCGGCGCTGGGCCTGCCTTTTGGCGTGAATCTGCCGATTCGCTTTTTAAAGGACGATGCGATGCTGCGTTTTGTGTGTAGCTCGGGTGTGAAGTTTGTGACCACTTCGGCTGGAAGCCCCGCCAAGTTTATAGCGCCGCTCAAAGACGCAGGCATTACCGTGTACCACGCGGTGCCCACGGTGGATGCGGCCATGAAGTGTGTGGACGCTGGGATTGACGGCTTGGTGGTGGAAGGCGGCGAAGGCGGGGGCTTTAAAAACCCCGAAGAAGTGTCTACGCTAGTGCTGCTGCAAGCGATTCGGGCGCGCTGCAATGTGCCAATGATTGCCGCAGGCGGTATTTGCGACGGGCGGGGCATGGCGGCGGCTTTTGCGCTGGGGGCTGAGGGCATTCAAATGGGCACACGTTTTGTAAGCTGCTTTGAGAGCCCCGTGCATGCCAATTACAAAAACGCCATTGTGGAGGCCAAAGAAACCGGAACTTTGGTGCTCAACAAGAAGTCTACGCCTTGCATACGGGCGCTCAAGTCGCAGCGCACGCTGGCAATTTATGAAGAGGGCGTGATGTCGTTTGAGGCCATGCGCGGCATTCAGGATTTGTATTTTGGCGGCGACTTGGAGGCCGCGCCCGCGCTGGCGGGGCAGACCGCAGGGCTAATAACCCAAGTAAAAACAGCCAAAGAGATCATTGACGACACCGTGGCAGAGTTTTTTGCTATCACGGCGCGGCTGGGGGCGCTGGCGCAGGGTAAGTCGTTTGGATAAGCGATTTTGAGGTGATTTTATGAAAAATACTGCCGATGTCAGCGTGATATGGTCATATGTTGCTAGTTTTTTTATAGTATTGGCAGGCAGTGGCTGTGCGTCGAATCCCGACCACGCTGCGTTGGGCGCAAGCCGTGCAGACGTGATCGGTGCCTATGGCAAACCCACTTCTGAATTTGCCCTGCCCTCTGGCGCACGCTTACAGTATTCGCGCCAGCCCTATGGGCGGCAGGTCTACAACATTGATTTGGATGCCAGCGGCAAGGTAGCCAGCGCGCAACAGGTGCTCACCGAGGCGCAGTTTGCGCAGGTGCAGGCGGGCGTGTGGAAGGCCGCCGACGTGGAGCGCGCCTTTGGCAAGCCGGGTATGGTCACCCAGGTGGGTAATTTTGTGGGGAAGCTGTGGGTCTACCGCTATGACTATTTCGGCAACAACAAGCTTCTTTACGTGTCCATTGACCCAGCGGGTGTGGTGCGAGAGGTGGGCATGGCTGAAGAAGTTGAGCGGCGCAAGGACTGGACAGACTAGCCAAATCGGCTCACTTGCCCCACCAACTTCTTTGCCAACTCGTCCATGAGCGAGGAAGTGACCTGCGAGGAGGGGTAAACGGCATTCATAATCTCAAAGCCGCCCACATTGCCCACCCGAAACGCGATCTGCGCCTTGTCGTGGTCGGGCGTGAGGGTGACTGAGCCGCGCGATTCGGTGGTGTATTCAAACACATAGGCCTGCAATTTGTTGGTTTCTGGATGGCGCTGCTCTTTGCGCTCGTGCTTGATTTGACCATTGGACAGGCGCTGCACCACACGCTCTAAATCGGGCGGAAAATTCACCGCCACGCGGTGCTGGGCCACCTGCCCGGTGCTGGGTATCAAGCGCCACGCGCAGCCAATGTAGTCAAAGGCTTCTACGCCGCGCAGCATTTTTTTGCGCGCATCGGCTCTGAAATCGCGCATCACCAAGTTTGGCCACGGGGTTTTGCCGTCCAAAGTGTAGCTGCCTGCAGCGGGCGGGCTAATCACATTGAGCTGGGCGCACAGGTCTTGCAGGTATTTGCTGGCCATGCGGCATGCCATTTCTGTGGCTTGGGTATTTTCTTTCAAACCTGCCTGCGCGCCTTGGGTTTGGCTTTGCAAGGCTTCGGCTTGGTTTTTCAATTGGTTCAGAAAGCTCATAGCTGCTGTGGATTTACTGGTTTCTTGGTTGGCTTTGATTCTAAGCCAGCGCCTTGCTCCACACAGGCAGGTGTAGCCCCGCCCAAGAGAAACCATTGAAAATTACAAAAGCTCCTAAAAATATAGCAATGAATGACCAGTTGACTGTGACATTGGGTGCAAAACCTTTAGGAATGGGTTTTCCAACTGACGGACAGGAAATTCCACCACATGAGGCCAAGTACTGCACTGCTTGGCTGCAAGCAAAGGCCTTTGAACTACAAGGAGCCCGACGCTACCTGAGCCGTAGCCTGCTCTGCGGCGATCCGCTCTGCCAAGCCTTTGCGAAAGCGGCTGGCTGCGGCATCCAGCAGCAATCCTGTGCTTGGTGTTGTTTTGGCCTTCATGCCTCGGTGGACAGCCTCGAGGATGACGCGGTCTTCTTCGAATGCAGCCTTGGCTCCGGTTGCATTGTGCTGGGTGATGCCATCGTCGTGCGGGTCGGTGTTGCGGTGCTGTAGCCAGAAGTACTGGGTGTTGTCCTCGTCAATCGGTGTCAGAAAGTTATACGAGACCATCCGGTAAGTCTCTTCGTCGTCCATCATGCTTGGCCCGCCCTTGCCGGCCGGGGTGTAGATGCCTTTGTTGACGCCCAGCGAGGGGTACAACACCTCGTAGTGCTGGAGCCGGTCAGCATTGCCGCTGAACTTGACCAAGGGCGCGTAGAACGCGGGCGGGGGCTGGTTGAGCATCCAGCGACTGGCCACCACACCATCGGTGTGGCTGGTGATCTGCAGCGGTGTGTTGTCGGTGCCGGCTCCGGCAAACGACGTGCGGTGCACCCAGGCCACGTGGGACGGATCGAGCAGGTTGTCCACCAGCCACAGGTAGTTGCATGCGCAATGCAGGCTGTCGCCCTGGGTGATGTTCCACGTTGGGTTGTCATGGTTGTCGATTTGGTAGATGTCCACGCTCGGCGCTTTGTCGGGCTCGCCCATCCATATCCACAACAGGCCATATTTATCGCGCACCGGGTAGCTGCGCACCTTGGCAAAGGGTGGAATCCGCACCTGGGTGGCCGCATCGATGCATTTGCCCGAGCAGTCGAAGGTCAGGCCGTGGTAGCCGCATTCGACCGCGTCGCCTTTGATGCGGCCCATCGACAATGGCAGCTTGCGGTGCGGGCAGGCGTCTTCAAGCGCCACTGGGGTGTTGTCTTGCGTGCGGTACAACACGATGGCCTCACCCAGTATCTTGACAGCGCGCAGCGTGCGCCCAATCGACGGGGAGAGCGCGGCGACGTACCAAGCGTTTCTCAGGAAAGGTGAAATCCGCAGACCATCCATCGCTGCGGGAAGATTAGCAGGTGCGTAGTTCATAGCGAAAGCCCGTATCTTTCAGTCTTCACAGTAGTAACCGATGACATCGCCTTCGGTGGTAACACCAAGGCCATTGAGCAAGCGGTTGGAATAGTTGAAATAGGCGGTGACTTGGTTCACCTCAAGGATTTCACCGTCGTTGGCGCCTGCGGCATGTAAAGCCTGAATGTCTGGCCTCTCCATGTGACCCACATCGGTGGTGAGCTTGCCGGCGTAGCGCAGCAGCGCCAGTTCTTTGCCCTCAAAGGCCTGCTCGGGCGAACGTGCCTCAAGAGCCGACAGGATGAGCGCCGAGCGCGCCTTGTCGGCGATCAGTCGCCGCGCATTGGTAAAGTGGTGGGTAAAGCTGTACGTGCAGCGGTTGCAGATGCTCACGTAAGAGGCAACCACCTCCAAAAACCAGAAGGGCAAGGTGTTGTCCGGGTTGTGCAGCACACTGCGGTAAAGCGCCACGTGGCCCTGCATGGTGTGCGGGCGCAGGCTATGCGCCTTCATTACATTGTCCACAGTGCCATGCGGCGTTTTCACCAGCTCATAGGCAGCTGCAAGGGTTCCGGTGGCTTCGGCTACGGGAATCATATGGATCCAAGCGGTCATAGGGGTCTTTTGTGTGAAAGTAAAAAGGTTTAGACAGGTGCGTACCGCTTGATGGGTGTCTTGGCAAAGATGCGCTGCACGAGCGGTTCAAATGCCTGCAATGGCGCGCAGTCGTAGTGTGGGTCGCAGCACGCCTGGTCGTACCGGTCTACAAAAGTGGCGGCCCATTCAAAATGGGGATGCCCACGCCAGCGCTCACGCTCGTTCGGGTCCACACCTGGCAGGTGCGGTGAGTGCGCATTCTGAAAAATGCCGTGGCGCTGCAACATCCAGATATTGCGCTCCGAGACGTAGGGTGCCAGCAGGGCCGCTGCAAATTCGCCATGGGTGGTGGGGCAGGTGACAAAGCCAATGTCGTGCAAGAGGCAGACAACAATATCTTCTTCCCGCAAGCCATCCCTCAAGGCCATGGTGGCTGATTGCAGGCTGTGGCGGTAGTTGTTAACGAGGTAGCCAAAGGTCGGGTCATGCTCCTGACTGGCGAGCATGCGCAGCACCTGCGCGGCTTGCTGCTCGCGGTAGTACACCGCGCGCTGGCTTCCCATCGCAGTCCAGTCCTGTGCACTGAAGTCTTCCAGCGAAATCTTGTCGATGTACTGCCAGCTCGGGTGCAGCAGTGGGGACGGCGTTCTATTGGTCATGCGGTTGCCCGAAAAGGTTGGCGGATCGATTCAAGCCACTCGTCCGTTGCGGCATTCCAAGGCATCAAAGCGGTGACAACAGCCGGATGGGCGCTAGCTGTGGCGAGCCACTGAGCCAATGCCGACGGCAAAGACAGTGGTTCGCCCAACTCTACCAGCAACCGTTGCCCCAAGGTGACAGATACCACCATGCCGCAATCGGCCACTGTCAGCACCGGCCCTGCCAGATAAGGGGCAGGCTGCGCCAGCGTGTCCAGGAGCTGGACTTGTGCTGCCAATGCCAAGGCTGCAATGTGTACCTCAGCGGCTGTGCGCTGACGGTTGCGCAACAGCGGAAACAAAGCGCGCACGCGCGGCTCCAGATACAAATCGTGCAGGCGCGCCAGCGCGCGTGCGCGCGCTCTTTGCATTGGGCTGCCTGGAAGCAGGGGTGGCTGGGGGTACGCGTCTTCCAGATATTCAATGATGGCTTCCGACTCGGACAGCATGACTCCTTCAACCTCAATGGCCGGAATGGTACCCGTAGGCACCAGCGCCTTCCATTCGGTAGACCGGTAACCGCCCGGGGGCGGCACTTCTTCATATGGCACGCCCTTGAACACCAGAGCAATCCGCACCTTGGCGCTGTAGCTGGAAAGTGATGTAGCGAAAAAACGGATCATGGTTCAGCCAAAAATGCTGCAAGGTCTTGGCTCGCCCCTTCTATGGCAGCCGCAAGCAATTGCCGACCCTGCTCGGGCGTAGCCAGTGCAGAGTCCGACCCAACACGGCCGTCGGGGAAACGGGCACGGTGCGTCGCCGCATCCCAGTGGTTGTCGGCGCCGTGGTCACGCAGGTACTCGGGCGACAGCACAGGCGGTGCGCCAGCCAAGCCTGCGCGCTGGGAACCGGGCAGCGTGTGCAGCGTGATAGCGATTTCACTGGGCGTTGCGTGCATGCCCTCACCCGTGCCGTACCACTGCTTGCGCAGCCTGTCCGCTTCTGGGTATTCCCACCAGCTGCGCAAGCGACAGCGCGGAGCGGTGCCCGGCATTGTCCCCAGGCTCCAGCGGGCATAGATGTCCTGAAACGCGGCGCGTGCCGGGGCAATATTGCCACCGTGCCCGTTCAAGAAGTAGAAACGGTCAAAGCCTTGACGCGCCAGCGACAGCACGTAGTCTTCTATGACCGCCATGAGTGTCGATGCACGCACTGATACGGTGCCGGGAAATGCCAAGTTGAACTGGGCCACGCTCAAGCTGAGTGTGGGGCCTACCAGCACTCCTGTGGCGCCACCCAGGCCATGCGCAACTGCTTCGGCAGTGAAGGCATCGGTACCTATCAAACCAATCGGACCGTGCTGCTCGGTCGACCCCGTCGGGATAACGATGGCGCGCGAGCGCCCAAGATAAATCTCAACTTCGGCCCAGGTGGAATGTGTCAGCAGCATGACTTTGGATCATAATGGGTATCTATGCAAAGCACACCCACCCAAGCAGAAATGCCCTCGGGCAAAGCCAATACGAAGCCGATCATCACGCTCACGGGCGTATCCAAGTGGTTCGGACAATTCAGAGCGTTGGACGACGTAAGCTTGGCTGTGGCAGAAGGCGAAAAAGTGGTGATTTGCGGGCCGTCAGGTTCGGGCAAATCGACACTGATTCGTTGCATTGCGCGGCTCGAGCGCCACGACGCAGGTCGCATTGTGGTGGACAGCCTAGAGTTGAACGATGACCGCGCCAGCCTAGCGCGCCTGCGCAGCGAAGTTGGCATGGTGTTCCAGCAGTTCAACCTGTTCCCGCACCTGAGCGTGCTGGACAACCTGATGCTGGCGCCAGTAGAGGCACGCGGTTTGCCTCGCAGCGAAGCAAGAGACATTGCCATGCAATACTTGGAGCGGGTACAGATTGCCGAGCAAGCGGACAAATTTCCATCGCAATTGTCCGGTGGGCAGCAGCAACGGGTTGCCATTGCACGTTCGCTGTGCATGCGCCCCAAGATTATGCTGTTTGACGAGCCAACCTCGGCCCTGGACCCAGAGATGATCATGGAAGTGTTGGACGTCATGGAAGGTCTTGCGCGCGATGGCATGACCATGATCTGCGTCACGCATGAAATGGGCTTTGCCCGCCGCGCGGCAGACACCGTGGTATTCATGGACCAGGGCCGCATTGTGGAGCACGCGCCACCCGTCGAGTTCTTCAACGCGCCGCGCACCGAACGCTGCAGAGACTTTTTGAGCCGCGTGTTACACCATTGAGCGAAATTTTGGCGCATCAACGCGGCGCGAAGGCCAGTTTGCGCTCTAACCGCCGAACCGCCCACGATATGGCCAAAATCAGCAGCAGGTATTCGAGCACCAGCACGGTGTAAATTTCCAACGGACGATATTCAGTGACATTGAGTTCGTTGGCACGCCGAGTAAGCTCCTGCAATCCCACCACCGAAACCAGTGAGCTCATCTTGAGCACATAGATGAACTGGTTGCCAAGCGCTGGCAGGATGGTGCGGATAGCCTGCGGAAAAATCACATGGCGAAAGGTCTTCCAGCGGGATAAGCCCAGCGTTTCTGCTGCCTCGCGCTGCCCTTTGGCTACTGACTGCAACCCGGCGCGAAATATCTCCGCCTCAAATGCTGCGTCTGATAAGGCCAGTGACAACACACCAGCGGCAAACGCATTGAGTTCCAGACTGGTTACCACTGGCAACCCGTAATAAACCCACAGGAGCAGCACCAGCAACGGAATAGCACGGAAACACTCCACATACGTGCGTGCCGCACCACGCACCAACCGCAAAGGCGACAGCCCCGCTACAGCCAGGATCACACCTAGGACAATCGAAACGGCAATTGCAGTAAACGACAGCGCGAGCGTGAGGCTGACGCCATCAAGCAGAAAGAGCAGGTTGGACTGCCCTTTAGGCAAGGCTGGGTTGAAGAGATACCAGCCCCAGTTGTAGTTGGAGCTGGTGCCGCAACCTGCCAGCAGCGCCGCTGCAAGTAGGGCGAGGCCTGTCTTTATTTCTTGCCGAGCCACTTGGCTTCCAGGTTCTGAAAGAAGCCGTCAGATTTTTTAAGCGCAATCCAGTTGTTCACAAACGTCGTCCAGGTTGGGTCGTTCTGCGCCATCGGGTAGGCAAACGGCCGCTTGTTACGCAGCTCGACTACCGCAATGGTGGTCAAGTTGGGGTAGGTTTGGGCCAAGGTGGCAGCTTCGATATTGCTGGTGATGGTAGCCATGGCGCGGCCAGCCAGAACCTCTTGGTAGCCGGTGGCAGGTTTTTCGATCGACTTGATTGTGGCTAATGGAAAGTGCGCTTTGGCCTGCTCTTCAAACACAGTGCCCAACAATACCGCTACTGTTACGCCCTTCTTGTTCAGGTCGGCCCAGGTCTTGAATTTGGCGGCATTGGTTTTGAGGACTAGCGGCACTGTGCCTGCTTCAATATAGGGGTCAGAAAATGCCACCACCTTGGCGCGCGCGATGCTCAAAGATGAGCCTCCCGCGAAAATATCGTAGCGGTCCGACGTGAGTCCGGCTACCAAGGTGGCGAATTCCACTGGCACCCATTCCACCTTGACGCCCATGTCCTTGGCCAACTGTTCGGCAGCCTCGATGTCAAAACCCTTATAGGTATTGGTGGCCGGGTCTTTGACAGACATGGGATTGAAGTCCCCGGTAGTGCCCACGCGCAGCGTGCCACGTTCCAAAATGGACTGCAGGTGGGATTTGGTCTGTGCAAACAATGCGCCTGGCAGGGCGACTGTGACCAGTGCCAGGACGAGAAGGAGGCGTTTGAAGGAGTTCATGGGATTTTGAGGGTTAGAGAAACAATTGAAGTCGGCAGTGGAGGAAGCTACAGCCATCTTAACGCGAAGTTCGCAATATGACAATGCACGCACCCCAATAATATTTAGCCACCATGGAGTTGGCCAGCTAGCAAGACCATGCAGGGGGCGAGCTTGGCGAGCCAAGGCTTAGGCTGTGCAGGCCAAGCGCGCATGCTCTTTGGTGGCAAATCGGTCCGTCATGCCCGCAATGTAGTCGGCCACCCGGCGCGGGGTGTTGCGCGCCTGCGCGTGTTGCGCCGCCCCAGCAGCATCATGCGCTGGGGCGGCGCGGCTGGGCATCAAAGCTGGCTGGGCCACATAGCGCGCAAACAGGCCGCGCACCATCGCCTGCGCCTCTTGGGTGGTTTGCATCACCTGCGGGTGGCGGTATAAATTAGATAGCAAGAAACGTTTGATTTGCGCTGACATCTGCTGCATTTCGTCACTGGCGGCAATTAAAACGGGCAATTGGCGCACCTGCAGCGCATTTTGCGGGGCGGCGGCCTCTATGCGGGCGCGGCTGGCAGCTATCACGTCAAACACCTGCGCGCTGAGCATGCGGCGGATGCTCTCAAACAGCAGACGCCGGTCAAAGCTGCCGTCTGGGCGCGGCGTTTTCAAGGCGGGGTAAGCCTCCAAGGTTTCGCGGTGGTAGCGGTCAAACAGGGGCAGCTCTTGCAGCTGCTCCCAGCTGAGCAGGCCTGAGCGCACGCCGTCGTCGATGTCATGGGCGTTGTAGGCGATTTCGTCGGCTATGTTGCACAGCTGTGCCTCAAGGCTGGGCGATGAGCGGTTTAAAAAGCGTGCGCCCACACCGCCGGGCTCAATAGCCTCAAGTGCACGCGCATTGGCTGCTGAGCAGTGCTTGAGGATGCCCTCACGGGTTTCAAAGCACAAGTTGAGGCCATCAAAGGCCGGATAGCGCTCCTCTAGCGTGTCCACCACGCGCAGGCTTTGCAGGTTGTGCTCAAAGCCGCCGTGGTCTTTCATGCAGTCGTGCAACGCGTCTTGGCCAGCGTGGCCAAAGGGCGTGTGGCCTAGGTCATGCGCCAGCGCGATGGCTTCGACCAAATCTTCATTGAGCTGCAACGCCCGCGCAATCGAGCGTGCTAACTGGGCCACTTCCAGCGAATGCGTCATCCGCGTCCTGAATAAATCGCCTTCGTGGTTGAGAAACACCTGCGTTTTGTAAACCAAGCGCCGAAACGCCGTGCTGTGCACGATGCGGTCCCGGTCGCGCTGGAAGGCGCTACGGCTGTCTTGGTTTTTTGTACCCTCTTGCGCAAGGTGCTCAGCATGCCTGCGGCCGCGTGTCTGCTCGGGGTGGCTGGCGTAGTTGGCTAAAGGCATGGGGCTGTGTTTATCAAAGGTGTGAACGCGGACTTCCGGCCGCGAAGGGCGCTAAAGTTGCGCGAAAGACGCGAAAGGGATACCAAAAAATATATGAAGGCATTAATTTCTGAAAAAATCGGTCAATGTCAGCGTCATATGGTAATAGTTTGCTATTTTAATAGTAGTACTTTATAAATTAAACCAATACAAAGTGAATTTTTGACGGGCTACGTATTTTTTCTTTATTTTCTCCCCTGCCTTCTTTAGCGTCCTTCGCGTAACTTTAGCGCCCTTCGCGGCCGGAAATCCGCATTCACACACAGATCAACCAACTACCCAGTACAAGCAGCAATCACCTCGCGCACCATCCCATCAGGCGCAGTCCGCATAGCCGCCTGTCCGGGTTTTTCTATCAACACAAAACGAATCTGCCCAGCCTCAGCTTTTTTGTCCACTTGCATGTGCTGCAAATAGGCATCGGGGCTCAAGCTGGCAGGCCCTTTGGTTGGCAAACCAGCACGCGCCACCAAGGCCGTGAGCCGCCCTACAAAATCCATGTCCACCAAGCCCAGCCGCTGCGACAAGTGCGCCGCCATCACCATGCCGCAGCCCACAGCCTCGCCGTGCAGCCAAGCGCCATAGCCCATGCCCGCCTCTATGGCGTGGCCAAAAGTATGGCCAAAATTCAAAATGGCGCGCAGACCCTGCTCGCGCTCGTCCGCGCCCACCACCGCCGCCTTGATCTCGCAGCTGCGGCGCACGGCGTAGGCCAGCGCGGCGCGGTCTTTGGCCATCAAGGCATCCATGTTGGCCTCCAGCCAGTCCATCAAGCCCATGTCATAAATCGGTGCGTATTTAATGACCTCAGCCAAACCGGCGCTAAGCTCACGGGCAGGCAGCGAGTCTAATGTTGCCAAATCACAAAAAACCGCAGCGGGCTGGTAAAACGCGCCGATCATGTTCTTACCAAGCGGATGGTTAATCGCCGTTTTGCCCCCCACCGACGAATCCACCTGCGCCAGTAGCGTAGTAGGCACTTGCACAAAAGGCACACCGCGCATGTAGCTGGCTGCAGCAAAGCCCGTCATGTCACCCACCACGCCACCGCCTAGTGCAAAAAGCACAGTTTTGCGGTCGCAGCCATGGCCCAGCAAAGCATCAAAAATCATATTCAAGCTCTGCCAGGTTTTATGTGCCTCGCCATCGGGTAGTTCCACGGTGAACACTTTAGGGTAGCGCGTGCGCAAGGTTTCTTGTAACTTTGCGGCATACAAAGGCGCAACCGTCGAATTGGTCACCACCAGCGCTGCGCTCGCGCTGGGCAAGTCACTGTAGAGCTGCGCCTGCGATAAAAAGTCTGCCCCTATGCGAATAGGGTAGCTGCGCTCAGCCAGTGAAATCGTGACTGTTTGCGTGGGCTGAGGGATGGAAGGGAGTGGGATTAGAGTGGCTTGCATCCTGCAATTTGACCACACCTGAGAGCTCGAGCTGCATACTGATCATATTCACCAGTGTGGCCACCGACGGCCGCCCCGTTTCAATCACGAAATGCGCAGCCTCGCGGTACAGCGGGTCGCGCACGGCAAATAAGTCTTTGAGCCGTTGCAGTGGGTCACCCACCTGCAAAAGCGGCCTGTTGCGGTCATGCCGCAATCGGCGAAAAACATCCTCAGGGTGAGAGCGCAAATACACCACATGCCCATGCGCCCGCAACGCCGCCCGATTGTCAGCCCGCAGCACAGTGCCCCCGCCAGTAGACAGCACACCAGAGTGCCTACAGCACAAATCCGCAATCACCGCCGCCTCCACATCCCGAAAACTAGCCTCACCCTCCCGCTCAAAATACTCTCGAATAGAGCAGCCTAGCCGCTTTTCAATTTCAGGATCAGAATCGACAAAAGGCAAATCCAGCCGCCGAGCCAACTGCCGCCCAACCGTGGACTTGCCTGAGCCGGGGAGGCCGACTAGGGAGATCACAAAACTATCAAGGCCCCACTATAGAAGAAGGGTCGTTTGAAGTGGCTGTGCCAAGCGGAGACGTAACTGTCAAAACAACCCCATCAGTGGCAACACATCCTTTAAGCGAAACCGTCACAATCGAAGGTCCAGTTCTATTTGGCAAAGTCGAAGGTGTTGTGCTGACGATGGAGCAGCCATCAGCAGAACTGCCGCTTTTGCTCGCTGCAAAGGTTGTCCCCGTCGGCATACTGTTACCGTTGGTATCTGATACACTGAACCGAGCTGTAGAAACGCTTGCACCCCCACCAACTCGCGTGATTAGTGCGTTATCCGAAGCAAATATGATCGTCAACTGACGCCGTACTTCTGCCGAACCCCAGACACCGTCGCAAGTCAAAGGCCTACTGTTAACGCCGCCCGCCGCATCACCGCCTGATACGTTTGTGCATACAACTGTTCCTGCACGGGGTACAGTGAATTCACCGATGTCGTAGCTTGATGAAAAATTATCATCTCTGAAGGCATTGCCCAGATCCGTGAACGATTCGCCGGCGTCGTAAATGTTATTGAAATTCGCGTCGATGAAATCTTCTTCGCCCTGAATATACGCCATAACAGCTACACGACCATTGGATGGTCGCGTTCCTTGTGAACGAATTTCTACCGTACACTGCGAGCTACCGCCTCCAATAACGCAAGTGGCAGGCACCATAACACCAGCAGATGTCACAAAGTTTACAACCGCTCCATCTGGCACTGGATTGCCCTGACGATCAGATAGCGACATGGTTAATTTTGTTTTTATACCGTCTGTATTCAAGCCTTCAATGCTAAATTTCTCAGCCGACAAACTGCTTCCTTTTTGAGTTGCCCTACCAGATGCAACCGTCAAAATGCCAGAGAAAGTTTCAATGAGAGCATTACTGGCTAAGCTTGCTTTTAACTGAACTGGAGTGGGAACTGTTCCAGAAAAAACCGCCACTGAAATCAATCCATTCGAATCCGAGGTTTTAGCAACCGCAGAAGTACTAGATAGAGTGTCTAAAGAGATGCCTGGCACTGCACTAGCGAAGGACACGTTGACTGATTGTCCATTCAGTGGAGCACCGTTAGCATCAACCACCTTGAAACGGACTTGCGATTGGCTTGCACCACCAGCACCCGCTAGGTAAATTAATTCTGGGCTCGCACCTACAAATTGCAAATTCGTGGCAACTGCAGCACTGACTGCTACCGTTGCATTCAATGCTGTTGCCCCTAGTGCCGTCGCGCCGATAGTTACATTTGTTCCTGAGCAATTTGCATTGTCAGCCTTATAGGTTGCCTGTGCTTTGCCGCTAGAGTCCGTTGATACCAACGCCGGAGAAACTGTGCCGCAACTTGCCGAGAAACTGATTTGTACGGGTGTGTTAGTAGCCGCAACTCCGTTGATTGTGGCCAAAGCACTGATAAGCCTATTACCAAAAGCGGGCAAATTACCAGATCCAACATCAAGCGTGGAAAGCGTCAAGTTTGATGGCGACAATTGAAAATCGATAGCAGCGGAGAGAGCAACGCCAGCCACCATGCTGGAAGCGTTGATAGTGCTAGCACCGTTGGCCGACAAAGAAGCCGGATTGATCTGAACTGTTGCGATACCAAGCGCATTTGTTAAAACTTGTCCAGAGGCAGGGGACATTTTTACTAAAATAGGGTCTGAAGTGAACGAAACAAGTTTATTGGCAACAGCCGCACCGCTTGCATCCTTAAGCTGCACGCGTGCGTTACTGCTTGCCCCCGCAACCACAGAAAATGAAGTTGCTCCAGTCGCGTCTCTAAGCTCTAACGATAAAGTTGGAGTTGGTGTGTTGCTGCCTGATGTTGTAACTGTACCAGCGCCTGAAGTAGTAGTCGAAGCAGTAGATGTACCTGTTGCTGTAGAGCCAGTACTGGCAATCGAGCCTGCACTCCCCCCACCCCCTCCACAAGCCATCAAGCCCAACGCTAAGGCACTCGCTGCTAAATATTTCAAAATATACATAAAAATCCTCTGACAATCCAAAAATGCATGCAAAAGTATAGGCCGCAAACCCACCTTGATATGACTTAACGCGCCGCCGTCCGATCGGAAATCATCTTGGGCGTGATAAATACCAGCATTTCTTGTTTATTTGCACTACGCTGCTTGGTTTTGAACAAATTACCTACATAGGGTAGGTCACCCAAAAGAGGCACTCGTGTTTCTGATTCTGTTTCGTTCAACTCGAAAATTCCGCCTATAACAACTGTGCCTCCGTTTTCAACTAGCACTTGGGTCTTGATGTGCTTGGTATTGATGGCAAAACCAGCGGCGGTGGACTGGCCCACACTGTCTTTATTTACATCCAAATCTAAAATGATATTGCCTTCGGGAGTGATTTGAGGTGTCACCTCTAGCTTCAAATTCGCCTTACGAAATGCAATGGCCGTAGCACCGCTTGCAGAGGCAACTTGGTAGGGCAACTCAGTACCCTGCTCAATAAGTGCCTTGGTTTGGTCTGCAGTTACCACACGTGGACTAGACACCACTTTGCCTTTGCCATCAGCTTCCAGCGCAGAAAGTTCAAGCATGAGGAAGCGGTTGGCAGCCGAGCTAAACAATGAGATACCCAAAGTGGCGGGGCTGTAGCCACCTTGACCCACTGCGGGTAGGCTTAAAAATGTAGCTTCGCCTGTGTCGATAGTTCCCGAGACGGCTGCGGTTGTTTTACCAACTGCGCTGTAACTGCCGCCTAGCGCCACCCTGTTGTTGCCCAGCAATCCATAGCCGGCATCACCCCCGCGAATACCGCGCAAATCTGCACCGCCGAGTTTCACGCCTATTGATTTACCGAAAGTATCCGATGCCTCCACAATGCGCGCCTCGATCAATACTTGGCGTACAGCAATATCAAGCTTAGAAATGAGCTCTTGCACCTGCTGCAGTTTTGAAGCAATATCGGACACAAACAACTGGTTGGTACGTGGCTCGCTGATGACACTGCCGCGCGGAGAAAGCATGCGCACGTTGTTTTGCCCTGAACCACTGTTTGTGTTGATCTGGGCTGCAATATCAGCCGCCTTGGTGTAATTGAGCTGAAAAGCTTGGGTGCGAATGGGCTCTAAATTTTGCAGCGCAGCTTTAGACTCTAACTCGGCTTTTTCCTTGGCATTGATTTCATCTTTAGGGGCTATCCACAAGACATTTCCAGATTTACGCAGCCCCAATCCTTTGGCTTGCATGATGATGTCCAAGGCCTGGTCCCAAGGCACATCTTTGAGGCGCAGAGTCACCGCTCCCGTCACAGTGTCAGAAGTCACCACGTTGAAATTAGTGAAGTCGGCAATCACTTGAAGAAGCGCACGCAGTTCTATGTTTTGGAAATTCAGGGACAGCTTCTCGCCTGTGTAACCAACACCTTGCGTAAGTTTGGCGGGGTCAATTTTTTGTGCGCGCACTTCCAATACAAATTGGTTGTCGCTTTGGTAAGCGCTGTGCTCCCACGCTCCTTTGGGCTCCACCACCATTCGCACGCGGTCGCCCACTTGAAAGGTGGTGAGTTGCTGAATCGGAGTTCCAAAATCAGCCACGTCAAGGCGACGGCGCAGCCCTTCGGGCAAGGAAGTCTTTAGAAATTCAATGACCAGGTTTTGACCCACAGTTTTGATGTCAACACCGACTTGGTTATTGGCCAAATCCACCACGATGCGGCCAGCGCCGTCAGTACCACGGCGAAAATCTAAATCTTTCAGTGACAACATGTCGCGGTTTTTATTTTCAGCAAACGCCTGTCCACCCGAGGCAACCATTGGAGCAGCAGCCTGAGCAGCTACTGGCTCAAGTAACACAAACAAAGATTTGCCTTTGATTTCAGTCTTGTACGCTGTGGCTTGCTTGAGATTTAGCACCAATCGCGTGCGCTCACCTGATTGCACGACATTTGCTGAGCGCAGATTGCCTTGGTTCAAGTCCACGGCATTTTTGCCTATGCCGTTGCCAACACCTGGAAAATCCAAAGCGATGCGCGCAGGCGTTTGCACACTGAATCCAGCTGGAACAGCGTTGAGGGCTTGCGCAAAATCAACCCGCACTACTTCGCTGCCGCCCTGCAGCGAAGCACTCACCGACTCAATGGCATTGCCCACCTGCGCGTGCGCAAATGCCGCCACTCCCAAGCCTAGTGAAGCGACAAATAATCTCAACTTGGTGATTGTCATGCGCGTCCAATGTGTGTGTTGTGCGTTGTTCATTTCGACCTCTCTTGGAGCTGCAAGCTCGATTGCCGTTCAATCCATTCACCGGCAGAATCCTGCACGATTTCCCGAAGCGCTACTTCAGACTCGGTGATTTTGGTCACCTTGCCGTAGTTTTGCCCTAAATAATTACCCACTTTGACTTGGTATAAAAGCTTGTCCACCTGTACCAAAGCAGTAGGCTGCGCCTGCAGCAGGCTTCCCACCATGGACATGGCATCCAGCGGATATGCCTCCAACGCTTCTTTGCGGCGATTAAGCTCTGGGGTTACCAAACCTACGTTTGCCGTAGCTTGAGAAGAATCACGCTTAAGCGCTTGCGCCAACTTTTGGTTACTGAAAGGCTCAGTAAGTGCTTCTTGGGTGTATGGCTTGGGCGTGTATGGCTTAGGAGCCGCGATACTTTCTACACGCGGCTTGATGGATGCGCGCTGCTCTGCCATCCATTTTTGCAAGTCTTCTTGCTCAGAATCTGCGCAGGCAACCAAAGCAAACGGAGTTGACAGAAGCAATAACCAATAGAGTAGTTTCATTTTTTGGCTGCCGGTGCAGGTGCTGCCTTACGCTGTGCAGCAACCTCATTCGTGTCCAGATATCGGAAGGTTTTGGCCGTAGCGTCCATGCCCAAAACACCTTCTCTGATGGGTGAAATCGTCATATTGCTAAGGGTCACAATGCGCGATAAATTTGCAATGTCAGCGGCAAAAGCGGCCATGTCGTGGTAACGCCCCGTAACGCGTATAGTAATTGGAAGCTCAGCATAATACTCTTTGACATTGACAGTGCCTGGCCTGAAAACATCGAATTGCAAGCTGCGTCCAAGACCTGCTTGGTTGATGTCTGACAAAAGTGCGTCCATCTCGGCTTTGCTGGGCAGTTGTTTTTCTAATTGCGTCACGTATTGCTGCACTTGTTCACGCTGCTTTTTGAGCGCATCAAGATTGACCGCTTGCACTAATTTTTTCTTATAGTCCTCACGCATTGTCACTTCTTTGGCGCGTTCTGCTGTGAGTTCGTTGTCCGAAGCATTGAGCCAAACGAACCAGAGTCCAACAACCACCGCAATTGTCACCGCCAAACAGAGGGCATAACGTGGCAGTGCAGGCCAAGATGTGGGGTCATTGGGGTTGAGCCCCTTGAACTGGGATGCCAGTTTTTCTTTGCTTGCTGCAAAATCAATATTGAGCTTGGGTAGTGTTGCCATGGTGTGCTACTTTGAACTCATGCTTTTTTAGGTGAAGATGCTGGCTGAGAAGGCGCTGACACCGGGGGCGATACAGAACCAGATGTTTTTACCACGCCTGCTGCTGCCGCTGATGCCGCGCCAGCTACCGCTTCACTGTTGCGCTTCAAAGCCATTCGCATTGAAAAATTCGACACACGGCGGGCATCTTTTCCGCCAAGCGTGCTCGATCCCGCCACAATTTCAACCAAGTCTGGCTTGGCCAACCATTGGCTGTTATTGGAGATATTGCGAAGCAACTCGGACACGCGTTCATTCGACTGTGCCACGCCGTTAATTGTCACCAATTGGTTGTCTTGGCGCATGGACACGATATAGACACCGTCAGGTAGCTGGCGTGTCAATTCTTCCATTAAATACACTGGCAAATTGCGGTCTGATTGCAAGTCTTCCACCGCCTGCTGGCGCGCGCGAAGTGCAGCAATTTCAGATTGCAATCCAGCAATGTCCTTGATCTGTGCTTCAAGTTTTTTAGTTTCAGACGCTAAGAATGTATTTTTCGATTGCTGCGCGGATATTTGCGCCTGAAACCATGTGTATGCAAAGCCGCACAAGATGCCACCTAACAGCGCGGCAACCCCCAATGATGCAAAGAAGAACTCGCGCTTACGCTTACGCGCAGCTTCACGGTGGGGTAGTAGGTTAATTAAAATCACTGTAAGAACCTCCGCATGGCCAATCCGCAAGCGCCTAAGTATGAGGGCGCTTCACGGCGCATCTTTTTTTCTCGCACGTTGTCGCTTATTTCCATGCCTTCAAAAGGATTGAGCAACATGCAAGCGAAACCAGTTTGCGCCGTAATCGCTTCAGTCAAGCCATGCAAGGCGGATGAGCCGCCAGCGAGCATCACGTAATCGACCTTGTTGTGTGGGGTACTTGTGAAGAAAAACTGCATCGCGCGCGCGATCTCTTGCGCCAAGTTGTCTACAAATGGCTGTAGCACGCCCGTGGCATAGTCTTCAGGCAACTCTCCGCTGCGCTTTTTGGTTTCTGCCTCGTCAGGGGAAAAGCCATATTGGCGCACAATCAATTGGGACAATTGTGCGCCCCCAAATGCTTGGTCACGCTCGTAGAGCACTTCTTCATTGCGCAGAACTTGCATGCTGGTGGTCATAGCGCCAATTTCAAAAAGCGCCACAATCAAATCTGCACCACGGTTGGGCATGGCATCCACTAAGCGACCTGTTGCCAAGCGAGACGCGTAAGACTCCACATCCATCACCACAGGTTTGAGGCCTGCGGCCTCTGCCAGGCCCTGCCTGTCTTGGACTTTTTCTTTGCGCGAAGCGGCAATCAGGACTTCAATATCGCCAGCCGATGTAGCGCTGGGGCCGAGCACGCAAAAATCCAGACTCACCTCGTCTAAAGAAAAGGGAATGTACTGGTTGGCTTCGGCCTCAACCTGAAGCTCCAACTCTTGCTCGGTGAGCCCACCGGGTAGCACGATTTTTTTTGTAATGACCGCAGAGGCAGGAAGTGCCATGGCTACATTTTTGGTTTTTGTACCGCTTTTAGCTATGACACGCCGAAGGGCATCAGCCACCTCTTCGAATTTTTCAATGTTTCCGTCGGTGACCCAGCCTTTTTCTAGCTGCTCTACTGCGCAACGCTCTAGGATGTAGCCGCCGTTTTTTTGTTGCCCAAGTTCCACCAGCTTGACGCTAGATGTACTAATGTCAATACCTATGAGAGGGCTTGGGCCCCGTGCAAAAATCGATGCAAATGGAATCAAAAGAATCCCCAGTGAATAGAGCGAGTGTCGCAAAACGCTTGGAAAGCGCAAGATAAACTTAAGAACTTACTTCAATACTATCAGCAAGTACCTTGTTTCGTAAAGACTTTTTGTTTTGCAGGTGATGTGAACTGTTGCCAAAATCAGACGCTATTTTTACACGCCAGTGCAGTGCACGCGCTATTTTTCTATTAAATTGGCTTTTCTTGGCGAAATGAAGGGCTAGATCGTAACAAGTTCGTTGAACAATTTGTGTGAATACCGATAAGACTTTTTATAATAGCCCCACAACTTCACGTGCAGCCACCTGCGCGCACCGTATGCCAGATACCCCCAACGCCTCCACCAGTGCAACGCCAGTATCCGGTTCTTCAGGCACACCTGCAAAGCAAGCGCGTTCCTTGGGCCAGCGGGTTGCGCTGTTTTTTGCCGCCATAGCTGCACTGGCTGGAGCTGCCGTGATGCTGGTCGTGATCGCTGTTGGAATTGCACTGGCAGTGGCCTACCCTAATTTACCGGATATTTCTGAGCTGTCGGATTACAGGCCCAAGCTGCCCCTGCGCGTCTACTCGAGCGACGGCGCATTGCTGGGGGAGTTTGGCGAGGAGCGGCGCAGCCTGACTCCTATTGGCGACATACCCAAGGTGATGAAAGACGCTATCTTGGCGATTGAAGACGCTGGCTTTTATGAGCATGGCGGAGTGTCATACAAAAGTATTGCGCGTGCGGTGCTGGCCAATCTAGGGCGCGCCAAGAGCCAAGGAGGCTCCACCATCACCATGCAAGTGGCGCGCAATGTTTTTCTTTCGTCTGAGAAAAACTACATCCGCAAAATATACGAAGTGCTGTTGACGTTCAAGCTAGAGAATTCGCTAACTAAAGACCAAATTCTTGAAATTTACATGAACCAGATTTTTCTGGGGCACAGGGCTTACGGATTTGCTGCAGCTTCAGACACCTATTTTGGCAAGCCACTCAAAGACATCAGCATTGCGCAAGCGGCCATGCTTGCGGGCTTGCCCAAGGCACCTTCGGCCTACAACCCCATCAACAACCCCAAGCGTGCCCGCTCACGCCAGCTCTACATCATTGAGCGCATGCTCGACAACGGCTTTATCACTGCCGAGCAAGAAAAATCCGCCAAAGCCGAAGAGCTGGTGATCAAAACTGGCCCAGACAGCAACCGCGTGCATGCCGAATACGTGGCAGAAACTGTGCGCCAGCTCGTGTATGCGCAATACGGCGACGAAGCCTACACGCGCGGCTTGAATGTTTACACCACCTTGCGCGCCGCCGAGCAACAAGCCGCCTACCGCGCAGTTCGCAAAGGCGTGATGGACTACGAGAGGCGCCAAGCCTACCGCGGCCCTGAAAAATTTGCAGTGCTGCCTGCAGACCGCGCTGATTTGGACGATGCCGTAGACGAAGCACTGCAAGACCACCCTGACAACGATGACCTGCTGGCTGCGGTGGTGCTGGAAGTCAATGCCAAAAAAATCACTGCTGTTCGCCAAAACGGCGAAAGCATAGAAATCACGGGCGAGGGCCTCAAGCCCGCACAATCGGGCTTGGCTGACAAAGCCGCTCCAGCCATCAAAATTCGCCCGGGAGCGGTGATTCGCGTGACCAAAACAGCCAAAGGCACATGGGAGATCACCCAGCTGCCCGAAGTGGAGGCAGGATTTGTGGCCATAGACCCGCGCGACGGTTCGGTGCGCGCCATGGTGGGGGGATTTGACTTTGCTAAAAACAAGTTCAACCATGTAACCCAAGCTTGGCGCCAGCCCGGTTCAAGCTTTAAGCCCTTCATTTATTCAGCGTCACTCGAAAAAGGCTTCACCCCAGCCACTGTCATCAACGATTCTGAGTTGTTTTTCAGTGCTGGCGTGACAGGCAGTGAAGCGTGGGCACCTAAGAACTTTGATGGCAAGTTTGAAGGCCCAATGTCGATGCGCACGGCCTTGGCCAAGTCAAAAAACATGGTTTCTATCCGTATTTTGCAAGCAGTAGGGGCCAAAAATGCCCAAGAATGGGTGGGCAAATTCGGTTTTGACGAAGACAAACACCCGCCCTACCTCACCATGGCGCTGGGTGCAGGCTCGGTCACTCCTATGCAAATGGCCACGGGATACGCGGTATTTGCCAATGGTGGCTACCGGGTCAATCCATGGATGGTAGCCAAGATCACAGATCAAAAAGGCAAACTGCTGCTAGACCACAAGCCATTGCCGCGCGACGAAACCATGCGCGCCATTGATGCACGCAACGCCTTTGTGATGTCGAGTCTGCTGCAAGAAGTGACGCGCTCGGGCACGGCTGCCAAGGCCAAAGTGCAGCTCAAGCGCGGCGATATTTATGGCAAAACTGGCACCACCAACGACTCGTTGGATGCGTGGTTTGCAGGCTACCACCCCACGGTAGCGGCAGTTATTTGGATGGGCTACGACACGCCGCGCAAGCTCGGTGACACTGCGCGTGAGACTGGGGGAGGCTTAAGCCTGCCAATTTGGATCACCTTCATGGAAACGGCGCTCAAAGGCGTGCCGGAGGTGGAAAACACCGCACCCGAAGGGCTTCTCAATACAGGAGGCGAATGGTTCTACGATGAGTTTGCAGGCGGCGCAGGTGTGCGCAGTCTTGGCCTAGAAGATGCCAACAAAGACAAAACCGATGCCGCCTCAGGCGCGCCAGTTGCACCCGCCGACGAGAAGAAAACCATCTTGGATTTGTTTAAAAACTAAACGTCAGTGGCATGCCTGATTGCTGCGTGCTGTAGAGTGATAAATCTGAGAAAAATTCGGTATTGTCGCGGTGATTGCGCCATTGTTCGCTATTGTATTTATAGTGAAATCCGCCTGCTTTGGCCGCCATCCAGACCTCTTGCAGGGGTTTTTGCAGATTGATGATGATTTGGCTTTTGTTGGCAAAAGTCATGGTCACCATGCCGCCCACGCGCTGGTTGTCTATGTCTGCCTCGGTAAGCGCATTGATGCGGTCGCAATTGGCCTCTACGGCGCGCAGCAGCGCTTCGGCAAAGTTTTGGTAGTCTAGGTCGTTCATTACAATCTGCTTATGGTTTTTTCAATGCGTTCAATCTTTGGTATTCTAAAGAGTCGCAGCTTGTTGCGCTGCGCAGTGCTGTTTTGCTCTGTGCTTGGTTGTTTGGCCGCAGGAGCATGCGGCCAAAAGGGCAATCTCGTATTGCCCACTGAGCCAGCTGCGGCCAATCGTGCCAGCTTGCCGCAAAGCCTGATTCCAAGTGTAGGCACAGGAGCTTCAGAAGTTGGTGCTGCGGCTCCCATAACTACCCAAGACGCCATTCCCCGCGCAAAGCGCCCATCTCCCTGATACAACCCCTGTCCACCACCCCTAGCCCGCTATGACTGCTGCCCCTGCCTTTGCTTTGCCACAAGTGCTGCCACACACCGTTGGCGCACCATTTTTTCATTACCAAGACAACGCCCTGTGCGTGGAAGGCCAGCCGCTAGCAGCCTTGGCCCGCGCGCACGGCACGCCCTTGTTTGTGTACTCCAAAGCCTCCATGCTCAACGCGCTGGCCGCCTACGAGCGCGGCTTTGCAGGGCGCAAGGCCATGGTTTGCTATGGCATGAAGGCCAACTCAAGTTTGGGCGTGATTGCGGTGTTTGCGCAAGCGGGCTGCGGCTTTGACATCGTCTCTGGCGGCGAGCTCACGCGCGTGCTTGCTGCGGGCGCAGAGCCCTCCAAAATCATTTTCTCTGGCGTGGGCAAAACCCGCGCCGACATGCGTGCGGCGCTGGAGATTGGCATTGCCTGTTTCAACGTGGAAAGCGAAGCCGAATTGGAAGTGCTCAGCGAGGTGGCGGTCTCCATGGGCAAGCGCGCGCCCGTGAGCATTCGCGTGAACCCCGACGTGGATGCCCAAACACACCCTTATATTTCTACAGGTCTGAAAGGCAATAAATTTGGCGTGGCGCACGACCGCGCTGTAGCCGTGTATCTGCGCGCAGCCAGCCTGCCCGGTCTGCGCGTGGTGGGCATTGACTGCCACATTGGCTCGCAAATCACCCAAACCTCGCCCTACCTCGATGCCATGGACCGCATCCTGGACATGGTGGATGCCATTGAGGCGGCGGGGGTGCCGATTGCGCACATCGATTTCGGTGGCGGCTTGGGCATTGACTACGGCGACCACGCCAACCCGGGCTTGCCGCCGCAGGCCGATGCCCTGTGGGCACAAATTTGGCAGCGGCTGGACGCACGCGGCTATGGGCAGCGCCAGATCATGATTGAACCCGGACGCTCACTGGTGGGCAATGCGGGGGTTTGCATCACCGAAGTGCTGTACCTCAAACCCGGCGAGCAGAAGAATTTTTGCATCGTCGATGCCGCCATGAACGACCTGCCCCGCCCCGCGCTCTACCAAGCTTTCCACACCATCGCGCCGCTAGCCCCGCGCTCGTCTGAAGCCACGGTGTATGACGTGGTGGGCCCCGTGTGTGAAAGCGGCGACTGGATTGGCCGTGACCGCACGCTGGCACTAGCACAAGGCGACCTGCTGGCCGTGATGTCAGCTGGCGCGTATTGCATGAGCATGGCCAGCAACTACAACACCCGAGGCCGCGCCGCCGAGGTGCTGGTAGACGGCGCACACAGCCGCGTGATTCGTAGACGTGAGACTACTGAAGACCAACTGCGCACTGAGTCAACACTATAGTTTTTGTAGTGATATATGACCATATGACGCTGACATTGGTCATATTTTCTTTGAAAAGGTAGTTTTTTGATTGTTTCATTTCACCTTGGCTGGTTGCGGCCTGGGGTTTTGTATTTTCTGGTTTACGCGCCCGAGCAGCGTTTTGGCTATCCCGACGCGCCCTCTCAGCGGTGGGTACACCGAAAACGGTCAGTCGGGATAGCCAAAACGCTGCTCGGGCTCTGCTCGCGCTGAGGTTTTTAATACCAAAGGCACGTTTTTCTTAGAGTACTTAGTACTATATAAATGGTAGCAAACTATGACCATATGACGCTGACATTGCCACTATTTTTCTTAAAAAATACAAATCTGAGTACGAAGCAGCGTACAGAAAGTTGTGG
>JAYTMT010000045.1:0-2223 GCA_043728315.1 Polaromonas sp.
CCAAAGCCACCGAAAACGCCATGGCCCAAGGGTTTCTTTTGCCCGCCGATGCAAGCGCCTTGGTAGTGGCGGCACAATCGAGCATGGTTTTACGACACGTCCCCAAAGAAGGCAGCGCTTTACTCAAAGATTTCCGCTTTCACACCGGCCAAGTATTGCCCGAGCTGCGCATGCACTACACCACGCTGGGCGACCCTAAAAACGAGGCTGTGCTGGTGCTGCACGGCACCACTGGCAATGGCACTGGCATGCTGCACCCCGCCTTTGGCGGCGAGCTCTTTGGCGCTGGTCAGCCGCTCGATGCCGCCAAATACTTCATCATCTTGCCCGACTCAGTGGGCACAGGCAAAAGCAGCAAGCCGTCTGATGGCATGCGCGCCGCCTTCCCGCTGTATAACTATGCCGACGCCGTGCTGGCGCAATACCGCTTGGTCACCGAAGGGCTGGGCATCAAACACCTGCGTTTGGTCATTGGCAACTCCATGGGCGGCATGCAAACATGGATGTGGGGCACCACCTACCCGGGTTTTGCCGATGCGCTGGTGCCCATGGCCTCCCAGCCCACCGAAATGTCCAGTCGCAACTGGATTTTGCGCCGCTTGGTGACTGACAGCATCCGCAATGACCCCGAGTGGAAAAACGGCAACTACACCCAGCAGCCGCGCAGCCTGCAAGTAGCCTCGGTGTTTTATAACTTTGCCTCCAACGGCGGCAACCAAGCCCTGCAAAAAGCCGCCCCTACCCGCGCCCAGGCCGATGCCCTGCTCGATGCCCGCCTCAAAGCCCCATTCACAGGCGATGCCAACGACCACCTCTACCAATGGGATTCATCCCGCGACTACAACCCAGCCCCCCATCTGGAGCGCATCAGCGCTGCGCTGCTAGCTATCAATTCAGCAGACGACGAACGCAACCCGCCCGAAACCGGCATCCTAGAGCGCGAAATCAAGCGCGTCAAAAACGGCCGCATCTACCTAGTGCCCGCCAGCGAACTCACGGCTGGCCACGGCACCACCTTTCAGGCCAAGTTTTGGAAAAGCCAGCTGGCTGATTTGCTGCAAACTGCGCCTAGACTGGGGAGGTAAGCACCGAAGCCGTTTCATGCTTTGAAAACGGGGATTTTTTGAACGCATAGAACGCAAAGGTTTCGCAGAGGACGCAAAAGGAATGCAAAAAATACCAGATGTTTAAAAACTCTTCTATTTATAAAATACTGCCAATGTCATCGTCATAATGTCATTTGTCGCTATTTAAATATGAGTTAATTTTTTTTGGAATGCGTTAATACAAGACTTGAATTCTGGTTATGACCTTCACCAACTAAAACCCAACCAGTCCACACAAAAAAGAACCTCAGTAGAGTAATAGTCCTAGGAAATAGTGGATCAGGGAAAAGCTGGGTTTCAAAGCATTTAGCTCCAGCCATGAACAGCAAGTGGATTGAAAATATTCAATCTCATGGAATGAGAGGAAATGCAAGCGAAGAATCATTTTCCGGATTGCTAAATTGGGCAAGCACTTATAGAACTCGCACTGGATCAAGCTCACACGATGGGCACCAACTGATTTTCAATAAATTCATTGGTAATAAAATTTTATTGACCTCACGTGCCAGTATTGATAACTTTCTCAACTCAATAAAAACTAAAATTTAGTAAGTATGAAGAGATCCAAAGCAAACTATTGCAGCGCACATGTAAACTGTGTCAGTCAGTCAGTACATGTCGCGATCACGCTTTTTAGATGTCCTATCGCCATTAAGGAATTCAGCATGTCTGCAGCTAAATCTACCGATACAGCATCCCAACTAAACGCAAAGTTGATGCATGCTCAAGTTAACGACACTATTCTCAATGTGCCAGATCCTGCGCAGGCTGATGTGGTGCAACCGACCTATGAGCCGGATGACGGATTGCCCACTCCTGAGCAAATGGCGGCGATGCGTAAGGCTGCGGGGCCGCACAGCATGCAATCTGTATGTTCGAGTTTGTTTGACAAAACCCTGTAGACTATTTTTGTAGTTCCGCCAGACCACCCAAACATCGACAATATGACCATCCACACCATCCTCAAAATGGGCGATTCGCGTTTGCTGCGCGTTGCCAAGCCGGTGACTGAATTTGACAGCGATGCGCTGCATCTGCTGATTAGCGACATGCTCGAGACCATGGCAGCTGCTAATGGGGCGGGGCTGGCTGCGCCGCAGATTGGGGTGGATTTGCA
>JAYTMT010000046.1:0-5032 GCA_043728315.1 Polaromonas sp.
CAAGCTCAAAGCCGCCGCCCGCTGGATGATGGAGCTCAAATTAGCAGGCCAAATGCCCAACTTGCCCAGCCAAAACTCCAGCCTGCGCACGGCGCTCACGGGCAACAAAGCCTATGTGGATGGCTTGATGCAAATCAGCGAGTCTTTGGGGCAGGCCATTGAGGCGGCGCAGGCCAGCGGTGAGCTGTCTGGCGCGATTCCTGCGCATGTGATGCTGTACACCCTGTATGCCCGCGCCTGCGATCCGGTGCTGGAGTTTCTCAAAGCATCGGGGCTCTACACCGAAGGGCAGATCATCGATTTGGTGATGGCTACTTGCTTTGACGGGATCTTGGCGCGAGTCTAATTGCTACTTTATTTGTAGTGACATATGACCATTTGACGCTGACATTGGTCTATTTTTCTTTTTGAAAAACGGTTTTCTAAGCGCTTCACGTTACCTTGGATAGCATAGGAGATGGTTTAGAACTCCCCTGCGCTCCAGCCTTGCGACCACAGCGCAACTCAAGCTCCCAACTCAGATGCTGGGTCATCCGCAGCAAGCACACGCTGGGCCCAGACTTTGAGGGGCACGGTGTCGGCGCGCAGCACCTCCTGCTTGACTGCCAAAATCTGTGCGGGGTGCATAGAAAAACTGGTCAAGCCCATGCCCAGCAGAAGCTTGGTAAAGGCCACGTCGCCTGCCATTTCCCCGCACACACTCACCTGCACGCCGCTGGCATGGCCAGCACGGATGGTGTGCGCTATCAGCCCCAGCACAGCAGGGTGCAGCGGGTCATACAAATGCGCCACGCTTTCGTCGGCGCGGTCAATGGCCAAGGTGTATTGGATTAGATCATTGGTGCCAATCGACAGAAAATCAAAGTACTTCAAAAACACGTTCAAATTCAAAGCGGCAGCCGGAATTTCGATCATTGCGCCCAGCCTGAGCGGGCCGTACAGCAGGCCGCGCTGGTCTAGCTCGCTGCGGGCTATGGCAAGCTGCGCCAGGGTTTGGTGGATTTCGCTGGCGGTGCTGAGCATGGGAATCAGCAGCTGCACTTTGCCATGCGCCGCGCTGCGCAAAATGGCACGTAGCTGGGTGCGAAACATGGCCGGGTCGGCCAAGCTCCAGCGTATGGCGCGCAGGCCGAGCGCGGGGTTCAGGTGGGTGTCGGTTTTAAGGCTTTTTTCTAGCGGCTTGTCCGAGCCCACGTCCACTGAGCGAATCGTCACGGGCAAGCCCTGCATGCCGTCCACGGCGCGCACATAGGCGGCGTATTGCTCGTCTTCGCCGGGCAAATTACCAGCCCGCCCCATGAACAAAAATTCACTGCGAAACAGGCCCACGCCTACCGCGCCTGCTTTGATGGCGGCCACCGCATCGTTGGGCGATTCAATATTGGCCAAAAGCTCGATGCAAACGCCGTCCATGGTGACGGCTGGCGTGTGCTTCAGACGCGTCAGGCGCTCGCGCTCGAGCTCGTTTTGGCGCTGCTTGAAGCCGTATTCGGCCAAAATAATAGGCGATGGGTCTACCACCATCAAGCCCGCGTCGCCGTCGATGATGACCCAGTCGTCTTGGTGCACCAAGGCGCTGGCCATGCGCGCGCCCACCACGGCGGGTATGTCTAGGCTGCGCGCCACAATGGCGGTGTGCGAGGTTTTGCCGCCCACGTCGGTCACAAAGCCAGCAAACACCGAGCTTTTGAACTGCATCATGTCGGCAGGGCTTAAATCATGCGCCACCAACACCAAGGGCACGTCAATCGTGTCGTCCAGCAGCAAATCTTGCTGGCGCTTTTGGCGGGCACTGGGCGGCGGCACTGCCATCGCCGAGCCTGCACCTTTTAAAGCGCGCAGCATGCGCTCAATCACCTGCTCCAAATCGGCCTTGCGCTCGCGCAGGTACTCGTCTTCCATTTCGTCAAACTGGCGCGAGAGCATGTCCAGCTGGGTGGTGAGCGCCCACTCGGCGTTGTACAGACGGTCCGCTATCCAGTGGCGCACGCCGTCTTGCATGGTTTGGTCTTGCAAGAGCATCACATGCACGTCCAGCAGGGCGCTCAGCTCAGCGGGCGCGTCTTTGGCAGCCTTGCCCGAGAGGCTGTGCTGCAGCTTAATCAGTTCGTCAATCACGGTGTCGCGCGCGGCGCGCACGCGGCCAATCTCGGCCTCTACTTTGTCGGCGGTGATGAAGTAATGCGCCACATCCATGCGGCTGGACGTGACCAACACCGCCCGCCCGATGGCGATGCCGCGCGATACCGCAATGCCGTGGATGCTGAATGTCATGCTGGCGCACCTTTGGCCAAGCGCCGAGCCGCCTCAAGCGCAGGCCGCGCCCCTTGAGCATCAGCAAAGCGCAGTGCGAGCTTGCGCGGGGGCAGCGCAGCATACGCAGTGGCAAGTGTGGGGGCGCGTAACGTCACTCGCCTTCCCCAAACTTGTCGTTGATCAAAGCTAACAGCGCGTCCATCGCCTCCTGCTCGCGCTCGCCATGGGTTTCCACCATCACCTCCACGCCAATGCCAGCGGCCAGCATCATCACGCCCATGATGGATTTGGCATTGACGCGGCGCTCGCCGCGGGCCATCCAGACCTCGCAGGGGAAGCTGCCAGCGCATTTGGTGAGCTTGGCCGAGGCACGGGCGTGCAGGCCGAGTTTATTGCTGATGGTTATTTTGGTTTGGATCATGTGGTTTTTGTAATTGGTTTTGGGGAGCGGTAACGGCCACTTGCATCACACCCTGCGCGCCGCCTGCCAGCGCGCGGGTGACCAGCACCTCGAGCGACTCAGAGCGGTAGTTCACGCAGCGTACCAGCATGGGCATGTTCACGCCAGTTACCAAGCGGGTAGACACGCCGTCGGTGAGCATTTTGGCCACATTGCATGGCGTGGCACCAAAAATGTCGGCCAAAATCAAGGTGCTGTCGTTGCCCGCCATCTCCAGCATGATGCGGGCGCTGGCCAGCGTTTCTTCGGGCGCGGCATTGGGCGACACGTCCATGGCCAACACGTCGTTGCCGCAGTCTGGAAACACATGCAAGGCGCAGCTGCGCAGGGCGCTGGCCAGCGGGGCATGGGCGATGATAAAAATAGTATTCACGGATTAAAAAGCAAGAGGGAATGCAACAAGGCAAATTATGCAGTGCCTTTGCCACTGCCAGAGGCCTCAAACCCAGCAATTGCGCTATTTTGTCGGCTGATAAAAAACCCATAAGACAGCGCGCAGCACAGCCCAAACACGCCCATGGCTGCGCTAAAAGCCTGCGCCGTGGCAAAACCTTGGGCTTTAAAAAGGTCAATCAAGAGCCCAATGCCCCACTGCACCGCAAACACGCCCGAGAAAATCACCAAGTTGTAAGCCGAGAGCGCCCTGCCTGCCAGCGCTGGGGGAAATGCCATGCCAATGGCAGGCTGGGCCAGCGACATGAAGCTGTACGCCATGCAAAACAGTGCCCAGCCCCACCACTGCACCTGCGCGCCACCCCAGCAGATCAGCCCCAGCACCAATAAGCCCAGCGGGAAGCCGCGTGCGATCAGCCAGTCGGCATGCCAGCCTTTGCGTGCCAACAGCGGGTTGAGCGAGCCCCACGCAAAAAACGTGCAGAGCATGCACACATTGAGCCAAAACAGCCCCGCCGCAGCCTGTGCTGGCGTGTAGCCCGACACCTGCACCAGCCACGGACCCGCCCACAGGGTTTGCATGGCCAAAAGGCCACCGTAGCAAAAAAAGCCCATGGGCATGTGGCGCACAAAATACGGATGGCTGAAAATGCGGCCGTAGGTTTGCCACAGGCTGGGCTGGCGTGTGCTTGTGTGTGGTGTTGTCGCCTTGCTTGCATCTGTACCGCTAGCTGTGGGTTGCGCAGGCACTGGCGCGCGCTCCCACGCAGGCAAGCGCCAAGCCAGCAAAATCGCCGCAGCGGCTATGGACGCTGCCAGCAGCACAAACAGCGCCCGCCAGCCCCACTGCGGCACAAACCATTGCACCGGCAGGGTGGAGGCCAGCATACCCAGTGAGCCTGTCATCAGCATCCACGAGTTGGCCCGCAGCTGGCTGGCTGGCGCAAACCAGCGGCGATACCCTGTAAGCGGCGCCATCAGGCAAGCGCTCACGCCCACGCCGCACAGCACCCGCGCGGCCAGCAGCCCTGAAAAACTTGTTGCCCAGCTAAAGGCCAAGCAGCCAAGCACCGCCACGCTTAAAAAGCACACAATCACGCGCCGCGGCCCATAGCTGTCTAGCCACGCGCCCAGCGGCAGCTGGGTGAGCGCAAAGCCCAAAAAATAGCCGCCCGCCAGCAGCCCCAAATCCCCAGAGCCTAGGCCAAACTCAGCACTGAGCGTGGGCGCCAGCGTGGCCGTGACGGCGCGCACCAAGGCCGAGAAGAAATACGCCAGTGCAAAAGCTAAGAATACTTGGATGGCAAGGCTTTTGCCAAGCCTAGAAGTTAGCTGGTAAGTGGGCGCGGCGGCCGTAGAGTCGTTCATAAGCTGGTTTATAAGAAATTTGAGACCAATGTCAGCGTCATATGGTCATTGTATGCTATTAAAAATGTAGTTTATGGATGCCTAGTGTTGGCGGCAAGTGAGGGCGGTTAAGCAAGTGACTAGGGGCTTGGCTTGGCATAACAAGGCGCTAGCCACCCGCTTGGGCATTGACCCGCATGCGTATTGACCCGCATGCTCAGCGACCCGCATGTGCATAAACCCGCATGCTCAGCGCTGCAAAGACAAGCCGCCAAAAAACGTCTCCAGCGCCTGCGTGCTCAGCGCCGAAGGGCCGTCGCGCTCGGCATTCGGTGTGCCATACACCGCCGCCTGCACCAGCTGTGTGCCATGGATTTGGTAAATCGCCTGCGCGGTTTTGCTAGCGGCTTTCCAGTCTGCCATGGCGCGCTCTAAAGCGGCTTTCGGGTCAGCGCCAGTGCCCACGTCAATATACGACACCGTGAACATCGCCCCGCCAGCCTCGCAGCCAGCCATCACCATGCTGCGCGCCAGCCCGCCCAGCGCGATGCTGCGCGTGGCGCGGTCAGGCTTGCA
>JAYTMT010000047.1:0-11962 GCA_043728315.1 Polaromonas sp.
CTCAAGCCCGAGCAAGATTTGAAGTTTGATTATTTAGGTTTGCAGACCTTGTACGACCGTTACTTTTTGCACGTCCGCAAAGCCCGCATCGAGTTGCCGCAAGCTTTCTTCATGCGCGTAGCCATGGGCTTGGCGTTGCAAGAGGCAGACCGCGAAGCGCGTGCGATTGAGTTTTATGAAGTGTTGTCGTCGTTTGACTTCATGTCCAGCACGCCAACCTTGTTCAATAGCGGCACACGCCGTTCGCAGTTGTCATCTTGCTACTTATCTACCGTACCGGACGATTTGGACGGCATTTACGAGTTGATCAAAGAAAATGCCTTGCTGTCCAAGTTTGCCGGTGGTTTGGGCAATGACTGGACGCGTGTGCGCGCTTTGGGTGCGCACATCAAGGGCACCAATGGCGAATCACAAGGTGTGGTGCCGTTCTTGAAAGTGGTGAACGACACCGCCGTCGCGGTGAACCAAGGCGGCAAACGCAAAGGCGCGGTTTGCACCTACTTGGAAACATGGCATTTGGATATGGAAGAGTTCCTGGAGTTGCGTAAAAACACCGGCGATGACCGCCGCCGCACGCACGACATGAACACCGCCAATTGGATTCCCGACCTCTTCATGCGCCGCGTGATGGAAAAAGGCGAATGGACACTGTTTTCACCTTCTAACACCCCAGACCTGCACGACAAATTTGGTGCTGATTTTGAAAAAACCTATGTCGCCTACGAAGAAAAGGCCAAACGTGGTGAAATCAAGCCATCGCGCACACTCCAGGCGGCCGACATGTGGCGCAAAATGCTCACCATGCTCTTTGAAACTGGGCATCCTTGGATCACATTCAAAGATGCGTGCAATATCCGCTCCCCCCAGCAGCACATTGGCGTGGTGCATTCGTCCAATCTGTGCACTGAGATCACGCTCAATACCAGCGACACCGAAACCGCAGTCTGCAATTTGGGATCAGTCAATTTGCAGCAACACCTTAAAGACGGCAAGCTCGACCATACCAAGCTGCAAAAAACCATTAACACAGCCATGCGCATGCTGGACAATGTGATTGACATCAACTACTACGCGGTAAAGAAAGCGCGTGATTCCAATATGCGCCACCGCCCTGTTGGCCTTGGCATCATGGCCTTCCAAGACAGCTTGTATGAACTGCGCATACCCTATGCCAGCCAAGAGGCTGTGGATTTTGCCGATACCTCAATGGAAGCAGTGTGCTACTACGCCTATTTAGCCTCTACCGACTTGGCCAAAGAGCGCGGCAAGTACTCCAGCTACAAAGGTTCGCTGTGGGATCGCGGCATCTTGCCAATTGACACTTTGGATATGCTGGCCAAAGAGCGCGGCGGCTACCTTGAGGTGGACCGCAGCAGCACCATGGACTGGGACACACTGCGCAAAAAGATTGCCAAAGATGGCATGCGCAACTCCAACTGCGTGGCCATTGCACCTACGGCTACCATATCTAACATCATTGGCGTGGACGCTTCGATTGAGCCTTGCTTTGGCAATTTGTCGGTCAAGTCCAATCTGTCTGGTGAATTCACAGTCATCAACGGTTACTTGGTGCGCGATCTCAAGCGCTTAGGGCTGTGGGACAGTGTGATGGTGGTCGATTTGAAGCACTACGACGGCTCATTGCGTCCGATTGACCGTGTGCCCAATGACATCAAATCTTTGTATGCCACAGCATTTGAGGTGGATACCCAGTGGCTGGTGGAAGCGGCAGCGCGCAGACAAAAATGGATCGACCAAGCGCAATCACTGAACATCTACATGGCGGGCGTGTCTGGCAAAAAACTAGACGACACCTACAAGCTCGCTTGGATCCGAGGCCTTAAAACCACCTACTACCTGCGCACGGTGGGTGCCACCCATGCTGAAAAATCAACCGTGAAGGCCGGGCATATGAATGCAGTGTCGTCGTCTGCGGCTCCTACGGCTAGTGTTGCTTCGGCTAATACCCATACCGCAGCTAAGCTTGCTACCCAGAGCGCTGTATCAAGTGCCATGGACAAAGCGGCAGCCGCCGCCAGAGAGCAAATGGCCACCGCTGCGATTGTGAGCAATGCAAGTACAGCGGCTACTGATATCAAATTTTGCGGAGTAGATGACCCCACTTGCGAGTCGTGCCAGTAACTAAGCACATGTTTACCGTGCTCTTAATTTAGTAGTGCAGGTGAACCATATCGCGAATCACCACACAACGATGCAATTGAACAACAGTTGCATCTTTTAAAAATGCACAAAGCTATACAAAACAGAGCAGTGCTTTCATAATCGCAGTATCGGAAAAAATATGTTGACTTGGAACGAAGAAATCGAAACAAACAGTGCCTCTGCTGACGCAGCAGCTGCTGGTGCGCGTGCACAAACGCTGGCAGATGCCCACGCTGGAATGGCGCATTCCGCACTGTCTCATGCCGGGGCTGGTTCTACTGGCACAGCGGCCCAAGCATCAGCCGCCCGCACCACGCTCGACGACGGTGCGCCTATGCCGAGTAATTATGCGCAAACCGTGGCCATGGCAGAAGATGCCATCAGCATGCGCGCTCCGAGCACGCACCGCGTGAACGCAGCCGACAAGCGCATCATCAATGGCAGCACTGATGTGAACCAATTAGTGCCTTTCAAATACAAGTGGGCTTGGGAAAAGTATTTGGCATCGTGCGCCAACCATTGGATGCCGCAAGAAGTCAACATGACGCGCGACATCGCGCTGTGGAAAGATCCCAATGGCCTCACCGACGACGAGCGCCGTTTGATCAAGCGCAACCTAGGCTTTTTTGTGACTGCAGACTCATTGGCAGCCAATAACATTGTGCTAGGAAGCTACCGCCACATCACCGCCCCAGAGTGCCGCCAGTTTTTGCTGCGCCAAGCCTTTGAAGAGGCTATTCATACCCATGCTTACCAGTACATCGTAGAGTCTTTGGGCTTGGATGAAAGCGAAATTTTTAACGCCTACCATGAGGTGGCATCGATCCGCAACAAAGACGAGTTCTTGATTCCTTTTATTGACACCCTGACCAACCCGCACTTCAAAACGGGGACACCAGAAAACGACCAAAAACTGCTCAAATCTTTGATCGTGTTTGCTTGCCTGATGGAAGGTTTGTTCTTCTATGTAGGTTTTACGCAAATTTTGGCGCTGGGTCGTCAAAACAAAATGATGGGTGCTGCCGAGCAGTACCAATACATTTTGCGCGACGAATCCATGCACTGCAATTTTGGTATTGATTTGATCAACCAGATCAAACTAGAAAATCCGCATTTGTGGACTAATGAGTTCAAAGCCGAAATCAATGCCTTGTTCATGCAGGCCGTAGAGCTGGAATACAAATATGCCGAAGACACCATGCCCCGTGGTGTGTTGGGCTTGAATGCGTCTATGTTCAAAGGCTATTTGCGCTACATTGCCAATCGCCGTGCTACACAAATTGGTTTGGAGGAGCTCTTTCCGAATGAAGAGAACCCTTTTCCGTGGATGAGCGAGATGATTGACTTGAAAAAAGAGCGCAACTTTTTTGAAACCCGTGTGATTGAATACCAATCTGGCGGTGCTTTGTCCTGGGATTGACCCTCACACCCATGAAACCCTATTTGCAAAACTGCCCATGTGATCTGCTGAGTGCTCAGCAGATTGGGCACTTTGCTTCCCCCGTTCAGCGCGCTGAGTCTATGGCTCAACGCGCTGAATCGTTTGGTGCTACCAACAATGCACTGAGCGTAACCTTGAGTTAGATCTAGGAGAATGAAAAATGGCAACTGCAAAAAAAGCACCGGCTAAAAAAGCCGCACCTGCGAAGAAAGCTGCACCTGCAAAAAAAGCAGCAGCGAAAAAAGCACCGGCGAAGAAAGCCGCTCCAGCGAAAAAAGCCCCTGCGAAAAAAGCAGCAGCTAAAAAAGCACCAGCGAAAAAAGCACCGGCGAAGAAAGCCGCGCCTGCTAAAAAAGCGCCTGCTAAAAAAGCCGCAGCGAAAAAAGCACCGGCCAAAAAGGCAGCAGCTAAAAAAGTAGCTGCTAAAAAACCCGCTGCGAAAAAGCCAGCAGCTAAAAAAGCAGCGAAAAAGCCCGCTGCGAAGAAAGCCGCGAAAGCACCCGCTGCCGCTGCTGCTCCCGCGGCTCAGACCACTCTGAACCCGCAGGCCGCTTGGCCCTTCCCCACGTCAGGCAAGCCTTAACCGGTTTGCTGCCCGTGAGCCCCTAGAGTGCGAAAGCCTCTAGGGGTTTTTATTTGAGGTTTTTATTTTGGGAAAAACCAAACCAAGGCGCTGGTCATCGTGAGGTAACGCAAAAACTTGCCAATTACCATGTAGCCCAAGCAGGGCCAAAATGGAAAGCGCAGCCAGCCTGCCACAGCGCACAAAGGATCACCCACCACGGGTATCCATGACAAAAGACAGGTTTTCGGACCAAAGCGTTCCAGCCATGCCAATGCTTTGAGGTGGGTAGGTGAGCTTTTGTAGGTGTCGACTGCGCGGTGTGCGCCATAGCCCAACCACCAATCAATGGCACCTCCCAGCGTATTGCCCAATGTGGCCACTGCAATTACCTGCCAAAAAAGCTCTGGGTTGAGAGAGACAAGGCCAAAAACCACAGGCTCTGAGGGCAGTGGCAGCAAAGTGGCCGAGAGCAGTGATATTAAAAAAACAGTGCTTAAACTGTATTGCGGCAGAGCCAAATAGGCCAAAAGTGTATCTAATAATGCTTGCATGTAGATGGCCAGTATAGCTTTGCACAGCCTGGCCGCAATCAGTTTTATGCATTTTACGTACACGCTTGCACTGCCAGTTTCAAGCTGCGAAACAGGGCAGCGCTATACTTCGCAGTCATTCTACCCACGCCCCCAAATTACCACCATGCAGATCGGCCCCTACGCATTAGCCAATGCCGTGTTCGCCGCGCCAATGGCGGGGGTAACTGACAGGCCCTACCGCAAGCTGTGTAAATCGCTGGGCGCAGGCTATGCGGTGAGCGAAATGGTGACATCGCGCAAAGACCTGTGGAGCAGCCTGAAAACCTCGCGCCGCGCCGACCACGAAGGCGAGTCCGCACCCATAGCCGTGCAAATTGCAGGCACCGATGCACCCATGATGGCTGAGGCCGCGCTGTACAACATTGACCGTGGCGCGCAAATCATCGATATCAATATGGGTTGCCCGGCCAAAAAAGTCTGCAAAAAATGGGCAGGCTCGGCCCTGATGCAAGACGAAGACTTGGCGCGCAGTATTATGGATGCGGTAGTGAATGTGTGCGCGCCGCGGCAAGTGCCGGTGACCCTGAAAATGCGCACAGGCTGGAGCCAAGACAATAAAAACGCGCAGCGTATCGCCTTGCTCGCCCAAGACGCTGGCGTGCAGATGGTGAGCGTGCATGGCCGCACCCGCGAGCAGGGCTACAAGGGCGTGGCCGAATACGAGACGATTGCCAGCGTCAAGCAGGCGCTGCGCATTCCCGTGGTGGCCAATGGCGACATCGACAGCCCCGAAAAAGCCCGCCATGTGCTGCAAACCACGGGCGCAGATGCCGTGATGATCGGCCGCGCAGGGCAGGGCAGGCCATGGATTTACCGCGAGATAGCCCATTATTTGGCCACTGGTGACAAACTTGCGCCGCCCTTGGTGGCCGAACTGGAGCGCCTGCTGCTGGCGCATTTGGACGAGCACTATGGCCTGTATGGCGAGGTGATTGGCATGCTGAGCGCTCGCAAGCACATTGGCTGGTATGTGCGTGCGCTGCCCGGTGGCGAAGATTTCAGGCAGCGTATGAACGCCTTGCAAGACACAGCCAGCCAGTGGCAGGCTGTGCAGATTTTTTTGCAAGACTTGGCCATGCGCATGGACCGCTTGCCCGAATACGCGAGCCCAGTGGCCGCACAGATAGATGCTGAGCAAGAGGCGTTTGTATGAGCAAGCAAGCCATTGAAGCCTGTGTGCGCGAGAGCGTGGAGAGCTATTTCAACGACATGCAAGATGTGGAGCCGCGCGGTATGCACGAGATGATGATGGCGGTGATGGAAAAACCACTGATCGAAGCGGTGATGCTGCGTGCCCGCAACAACCAATCTAAAGCAGCCCAATGGCTGGGCCTGAACCGCAACACTTTGCGCAAAAAACTCATTGACTACAACCTTTTGTGAATCCTACTGTGAAACCTATTGTGAAACATATACAAGCCCTCATTTCCGTATCCGACAAAACAGGCGTGCTCGCCTGCGCCCAAGCCCTGCACGCGCTGGGCGTGAAGCTGATCTCCACTGGCGGCACGGCCAAGCTGCTATCAGATGCTGGCCTGCCCGTGGTGGAAATCGCCACGCACACAGGATTTCCTGAAATGCTGGACGGCCGCGTGAAAACCCTGCACCCCATGGTGCACGGCGGCCTTTTGGCACGGCGCGATCTGCCCGAGCACATGGCCGCGTTGGCCACACACGGCATCAGCACCATCGATATTTTGATCGTGAATCTGTATCCCTTTGAAGCCACAGTAGCCAAGGCAGGCTGCACGTTGGAAGACGCCATTGAGAACATCGACATTGGCGGCCCGGCCATGGTGCGCAGCGCCGCTAAGAATTGGAAAGACGTGGCTGTGTTGACCGATGCCAGCCAGTATGTGGGCGTGCTTGATGAGCTTAAAACGCAGGGCGCGGTATCCGATGCCACCAAGTTCGCCTTGGCCGTGGCCGCGTTTAACCGTATCAGCAATTACGACGCGGCCATTAGCGACTATTTGTCGGCGCGCAAACCCGACGGCACGCAGGCGCTGTTTCCCGCGCAGACCAATGGCCGCTTTGTGAAGCTGCAAGACCTGCGCTATGGCGAAAATCCGCACCAAGCGGGCGCGCTCTACCGCGATTTGCACCCCGCACCGGGCTCCTTAGTGAGCGCCCAGCAATTACACGGCAAAGAGTTGAGCTACAACAACTTGGCGGATGCCGATGCGGCTTGGGAATGCGTGAAAAGCTTTGCCAGTATCGCCTGCGTCATTGTCAAGCACGCCAACCCCTGCGGCGTGGCGCTGGGCGTGAGCCCATTAGAGGCCTACGCCAAAGCTTTTAAAACTGACACCACCTCGGCCTTTGGCGGCATCATTGCCTTTAACTGCCAGCTGGACGCGGCCACGGCCCAAGAAGTGTCCAAGCAGTTTGTGGAAGTGTTGATTGCGCCCGACTTCAGCCCAGAGGCGCTGGCCGTGTTTGCCAGCAAGCCCAATGTGCGGATTTTGAAAATTGCTTTGCCTGCTGGAGGCGCCACTGACTGGGAAAATGGCCACAACGCCGTAGACAGCAAACGCATAGGCTCTGGCATGCTCTTGCAAACGGCAGACAACCACCAAATGCTGCTGGCTGACCTGCGCGTGGTCAGCAAAAAGCAGCCCACGGCGCAGGAGCTTGACGAACTGCTGTTTGCATGGACAGTGGCCAAATACGTCAAAAGCAATGCCATTGTGTTTTGCAAAGACGGCATGACACTGGGCGTGGGTGCCGGCCAAATGAGCCGCCTAGACTCCGCCCTGATAGCCAACACCAAGGCGCAGCGTGCAGGCCTATCGCTGGCAGGCAGCTTTGTGGCCAGCGACGCTTTTTTCCCTTTTCGAGACGGCCTAGACGTGGTGGTCGACGCAGGCGCGACCTGTGTGATTCAGCCGGGCGGCAGCATGCGCGACCCAGAGGTGATAGCCGCTGCGGATGAGCGCGGGGTGGTGATGGTGTTTACGGGGGTTAGACATTTTCGGCATTGAACTGGGTGTGTGATTGGCGGTTTACAGCTGGTTTTTCCCTTTATTCGTGGCGTTTTTGTCTTCATTTCGTTGGTCTTGCACGTCCGAGCGCAGGATAGGCTACTGCGCCGCTCCTCATGAGGCCGAGTACGGCCTAAATCGTCGGGACGCAGTAGCCTATCCGGCGCTCGGACTTGTAGTTTGTTAAGGCCGGAGCCCGAAAACCAAAGGAGAAAAAGGGTCAGAAAGGAGAAAAAGGGTCAGGTCTTGGGAGAAAAAGGGTCACTTGGGAGAAAAAGGGTCAGGTCTTGTATTGCAACATTTCCACCAAGCAGCTAAACTAAAGCACATGTCCCGCCCCCTGCGCCTTGAATTCCCCGGTGGTCTTTACCATGTCACCTCTCGGGGTGACCGGCGTGAGGCTATTTATCTGAGCGATGCTGACCGCCAGCAGTGGCTGGACGTGTTTGCCCATGTGTGCAAGCGCTTTAACTGGGCCTGTCACGCCTACTGCCTCATGGACAACCACTTTCACATCGTCATCGAAACCATAGAAGGCAACCTCAGCGCAGGCATGCGCCAGCTCAACGGGGTGTACACCCAAGCCCACAACCGCCAGCACGGCAAAGTGGGCCACGTGTTTCAAGGCCGCTTCAAAGCCATCATCGTGCAGCGCGAAGCCTATTTGCTCGAACTGGCCCGCTACGTGGTGCTCAACCCCGTGCGCGCCCACATGTGCGCCAGCGCCGAGCAATGGCCTTGGAGCAGCTACCGCGCCACCGTGGGCACAGCGCCAGCCCAGCCTTGGTTGCACACCCAGTGGCTGCTCAGCCAATTTAGCAGCAACAGCGCCTTTGCCAAAGCTGCTTACATCGACCACGTGCGTGCAGGCGTGGGCCTGCCCAGCGTGTGGGAAAGCCTGCAGGGCCAGCTCACCCTAGGAGATGCCGCCTTTGCCCAAGACCTGCGCCAAAAAGCCCTCACACTGGCCAAAAACCAAATCACCCACGCAGAAATCCCCCGCATCCAGCGCCGCGCCGCCGCCCAGCCGCTGGCCTACTACACCGCCCTGCCAGAGCGCAACACAGCCATAGCCCAAGCCCACGCCAGCGGCTGCTACAGCCTCAAAGACATAGGCCAAGCCTTCGGCCTGCACTACGCCAGCGTGAGCCGGATCATCAAAGCGTCTGAAGTTTTTTAGTATATTTTTGATAGCGCACTATAACCATACGACGATGACATTGCGGGTATTTACTGAAAAAAACGGCTCTTTTTGATCAACTACAAATTCTAAACTGCATCCAATACCAAAGACAGGCTGGCCAGAACGCTTATAACCACAGAATTTATAAAAAAACCAAGTAATGTCACCGTCATATGGTCATAGTGCGCTCTTGAATTTATAGTAATACACCATGCACGGGTGCACCCCCCCAGTTTTTAGTCAGCCTGCATTAGGATTAGCAACATAATTGGGCAGTCAATTTAACCAATGGAAGGGCGACGATGTATGCAATCAATCAAGCGAATGGGCGTTTGCGCGTTGGCAAGCGCAGCTTGCTGCGCAACAGCAGGGGAGGGGGATGTTGCAATGCAAGACCTGACCCCAATGTTTTGTTCCTGAGAAAAGCGGCAGAGCGTTCATTGATTGACGAGGGTGCAATCGCTGAGTTCACTGAGCGCGTCTTCAAAGATAGCCTCAAGCAAGTGCAAGACAAATTGCGTGCACAGGGAATCGGAGGAAATGCGCTAGAAGCCAAAGCGCTTGAGGCCATGCGCAAACCAGCGATTGGCTGCTTTGTAGCGGGCACGCTGGTTCACACCAAAGAGGGCCTCAAACCCATTGAGCAAATCAAGGTGGGTGACTGGGTGCTTTCCCGCCCTGAAGATCCTGAGCAAGGCACGCAGACGGGCTACAAGCGGGTGACTAAGACTTTCCGGTTTGAGGATAAGGAGGTGGTGTGTTTTTCTTGGGCTCATAGAAAAAAAGAAGCTGATAGCGACCCTCAATTCGGTAATGTCATTGGTACGCCCAATCACCCAGTCTGGAGTTACCCCCATGGATGGGTAGCAATGGGTCGACTGCGCGATCTAGATCGGAGGATACCCGGCACCCTACCCCAAGGCGGTGAAGAGTGGTTTGCCCGTGATCTAGTTCATCACGACGGCAGTCCTGGTGAGCGGTATGACGTGTTTGATCTATATCGCACTGATCTACCTCATTTAGCATTTGATCCTGGTGTGCTGGAGGATAGCTGGGGCGTTGGCGGACTATTGGATTTCTCTACTCCACCCTACGTTGCGCTTGATGAAGAGATACCTTACGACTACGAAAAATGGGGCGACCCTGTCAATGAAACCCGAGAGCGCTACTGCACAACCGTTTACAACATTGAAGTGGAAGATTGGCATACCTACTTCGTTTCGGAGTTCGGTTTATGGGTGCACAACACCAACTGTGCTGGCGCAGATTTGGAAGTTAGAGCGAATAATTTAAATGATGTGGGCGACTTGATTCGCGATGCGGTGCAGATGGGCAGCGGGGGTTCTGTCTTTAAAGATTTGACACGCGCAGAATTGAACCACTTTTTGAAAAACAATCCCGCTAAAAAGGAAGGCTTTGCCATTGTCAAAGTTGATGGCTCTGGAAAATATACCGATTACCAACTCGGAGATCCTTTGCTGCCCCGAGAAATTGCATTTCAAGATATGGGTGCCGGGGCGCTACGAGATGCTAAAAGTGGTTTACGTTACGAGTTTGCAGTGCTGATAAATCCGGATTCTTGGGCGGGTGCACAAATTAGTACCAAGTTGGCAGAACGGTTAGCGAAAGCGCGCTATATCAAAATGGAGAATAGCCACATCACTGAAAGCGGTACGCGTGTTTGGGGTGATCGAAAAGTTAATGCAACATCAATGTCTGGCTCGCTTTTATATAAGCCATTGGATCAATTATTTCGCTGGTCATTGGCAGCGCAGTCAAACCCTGTTGATCGTTTCTTGATTGAGACCGTAAAAGATTCCCCTACGGCATTCAGGCTTTACAAGCAGCTAATTGATAACATTCGCTCCAACAATCTTCCTCGTGAAATTAGGGATAGAAATGGGAAACTACTTTATTCAGCCGACGATATGAAGTTTGTGCTGAGCAAGATTCGTACGCATTTGCTTAAGGTAGACGAATATGGCCATGCTCTAAAAGATGCCAGCGGCAACGAGCTCAAGCGTGTTTTAGAACTTGTTGTAGAGGGCGCAGTTAGCAAAACATTGCCTTTCCCACAAAACGTCGTCACCGAAGGCTCAGGCTTGGGCGTTTCGACACTCGACCTAGCGCATGTCTACGTTGAGCTAAACGCCGCGCGCCAATACTGGCTTGACCAAGGCGCGTCACTTGCCCGTTTGAACCAGGCCAGCTTCGCCATTAGTGACTTGCCTCAGGGCTGGGCAGCGCGCACCCAAGGCAGCGCCATCACGTTTGATGCCAGCGGCGCAGGCTGGGGGTGGTTTGTTGATACCAGCCCACAGGCGCACAGCGAATTCACGCCCGCCTCGCCCGATGCCGTGCAGCAAGCCCTGCTTGCGGATTACCAAGCATCGCCCGGCAGCGCCGCCGAAGGCAAGCTTGACTTACTCACCGTGCTCATTCACGAGCTGGGCCATGTGCTGGGCGTGCCCATGCCGCAAGGCGCAGACAACGCAGGCCATGCCATGAGCCAATACCTAGCGCCCGGCCAACGCCGCTTGCCTGATGCGGTGGACATTGCTGCACTGCTAAGCTTGGGCTGGGCTTCGTACCAAGGCGGTGCGTTGACTGTGACGTCGAGCAGCGCAGCCGCCTCCCCAGCAACGATGGGTACAACTGTGCCAGTAGGCCCAGTGTGGAGGGCGCCAGCGCAGATTCAATCTAGCCTAACGAATGGCAGCTTCGCTACAGGCTTGGGCAATTGGGAAACGCACGGCAACGTAAGTGCCAGCAGCCCAACAACTGGAGCGGTCACCTTGGGTGAAACCAGCACCGCAGGTCAAACCCACCTAGCCCAAGCCTTCGTCATCACAGCCCAAGACCGCTTCCTCACATTCACCGTGAGCGGGCTCAATCTGCAAAGCAACAGCGCAGAATCGGGCGATGTATTCAGCCCCGCCCCGCAAGACGCCTTTGAGGTAGCCCTGCAAGACGCCAACACCGGGCAAAGCCTGACTGGCAGCGGCTTGGCAGGCAGCCACAGCGATGCTTTGC
>JAYTMT010000048.1:0-4935 GCA_043728315.1 Polaromonas sp.
CCAAAGTCGGTGTTGCACCGCAGACCACCAGCGTAATTTAAACCTCGCACGTCAAGGCCAAGCCCTGCGGGTGCTGCGCAGCCTGGACGTCATGCCAGCTTGGTGGGTACGCCAAGAGCCCAGCGGCTAAGAGTGAAACTTAGTCGCTATAAAAGTAGGAGCTGCTTGAGCATTATTTGCATGGGCTAGCGACCTAAAAGGCATGTAAAAACGGCTTCTAAACAGTTAAAAGCAGCGCTCTGCATTTAATTCCTTAGTTGCCCGGCGCTGCGCGCCGCGCAAGCCATGCGCGCTAGCGCGCGGACGGGTTTGCAGCCTAGAATCCACGCTAAGGAATATCTACCCAGTGCGTTTAGCCCAACTTCTTCAATTCTTAGCCGCTTGCGCGATGGCGCTGGCAGGGCTGAGCGCGCAGGCGCGCTTAGTTGAAAACGCGCCTCTGGAAAAAATCCAATTCGTCAACCTCGACTGCGCCCGGATTTGGATGGCGCAAGCTGTTGATTTGCATCAGGAAAATGCCTACATTTACGGCGAAAGTGTGTCGGGCAAAACCTTTCAGTACTTTGATAAAGAATCAAACCTTCACTACAACTATTTCAGGTCTTATGACAGCAGGACGGGCCGCTACAGTCAAAGCGACCCTATCGGTTTGCAAGGTGGTTGGAATAAATTCGCTTACGCCGAATCTAACCCGTTGAGTTTTATTGATCCAATGGGTCTAAAAATCATGGGCGGAATTGGAGGAATTTCTGACAATATCGTCAATGACAACGGATCTTCTTGCGAGGTAATTAGAGCGCCTACAGTCGATGATGCAGGATGTATTTCCTTTGGCAGTGGCCCGAAGCTTTGCCTTGGGCCCACTGCAATAGAAGGTCTTGGCGCGAAGCTTGGCGGGCTTACGACTGAGCAATTAAAAGCACTCATAGGACCAAATCAAACACAGGCACTTCGCGACCTGTTTGGCACTGGTTTATCTGGTGCCCAAAACGCCCTGCAAAACCTATCGCGTCCTGCTGGCTTGACCAATGAAGCGGCGGCAGCCTATCGAGAATTGGCCAATCGAGTAATTAGTAACTACGAGAGAACTGGTAACGCTGCGGGTGCCGAGCTGCAAAGATTGAGGATTGAAATTCTGAATCGGATTGGCAAGTAATGAATCATCTGATATTGCCTGTCGATTTAAAAAAATCGCTGCAGCCTACAGATTGGCAGGCAGCTAAAAAATCTAGCCTCAACGGTTATTTCTACGACCATATTTGCGATTCAAATGGGCAAATATTAGGTGTCCGATATTGGATTGGAAACGAAGTGTTCTTTGATAAACACGAGGTCTTCAGTCAGTTCAAAAATGATGCGCGATTTAAGTTTAATCAACGCAGTTGTTACGTTGACATTGTTTGGGATGTTAAGAGTATTGACGCACTTGCAGATGGAAAATTGACCATTAAAACTGTCCAGGACTTCGGTGGTGACGGTGTTGTTCAATATGAAAATTTGTTTGGAATTTCTTTCACCTTATAAATTTCCAAAGCTCTATTCACTACAAAATAAATAGCTACTTGAGCAGTATCTACGTGCCCAAGCGGCCTGTTTATCTTCTATTTCTAAATTAAAAAGCACCTAGCTAACTCCTTAGCCGCTAAGAGCTGGAGTTCCGTGAGGTGGTCACAAGTTGTGATCACCCAAGCGCATTAAAGACCAGCCGTTAAGCCCAATCCCCCACCCGCGCCAACGCCTGCGCAGGGTTGAGAATCGGAATACTGTCAAAGCTGGTGAGCGACAACAAATCATCATCGCCCGAGACAATCACATCCGCCTGTGCTGCCCTCGCCAAGGCCAGCACAGCATCATCATCCGGGTCGCGGCACACTGGCTGGGCCAGCGGCGGCGGGTCGATCACCTCGGCCAACATGCGCACCTGCACCAGCATGTGTTCACGCGACGAGTTTGAACGACTGAGCACCGCATCAAACTTGGGCCGCGCCAAGACCTCGGCCAGTTCCGCTAGTAGCTCAGGGCTGCTGAGAAACGTCACCGCACCATTGCGCACCTGCTCCAGCAAACCATAAGAAGGCCCACGCCACAGCAAGCCCGACAGCAACACATTCGTATCTAAAACCGCTCGCATCCTTTGGGTCTCTTCTCGCGGCGCTTAATGGCGTGGCCCACGCGTAGCGCGTGCAGCCTTCACTTCAGCATTGATCTCCTGCATCGACATCGGCGCAATATCCGCCGCCGCCACACGCCCCGCAATGGACAGCAACGAATCCGCAGCTTCACGCCTGCGCAGCGCCTGCGTCAGCAGCCTGTCCAGGGCTTGGGGGGTTAACAAACCAGCGGCACGCGCAGCCATGGCGGTGGTGTCGGGTAATTCAATTTGCAGTGTGGTCATGCGGTAGCCTCCAAAGGGGTGGCGCGGGTGCGCGAGGTGGAACTTGTACGTGGGGTGCTGGTAGTGCGGCTGTTGCTGGTACGTGCGTTGAACTGCTGCTTGAGCTTCTCCGCTTCAATGAACGAATCCAGCAACTGGGTGATTTGGCGTTTGGCCTTCGGGTCGAACTTGTCAATCTCCAGTAAACGGCGCTCCAGCCGGTTGGTGGCAATGCGCTTTGGGCTGCGCAGCTCCGACAAGCCCAGCAGCACATCGACACTGACCCCCAGCACCTGGGCCATCTGCGGCAGCAAATGCGCCGGTGCCTGGGCATCGGGTGCTTCGTAGTAGGCCACCATGCGCTGGGTAATGGCCAGCTCAGCGGCGAACTCCACCTGGGTGTATCCAGCGGTCTTGCGCAACTGCGCCAAACGCTCACCAAAGCTTTGCATCACGGGGGTCTTTCGTTTCATAAAACGGCTCTCACAACACAGGACAAGTGCCCATGCTAGAGCCGATTCGGGTATCGGTTTGAATAATTATACGATAATCGTATATCATCGCGTCAGTCAATTTCTTTGAGGACACCCATGGCACGCATCCCCGAACACGACATTCAGCGGCTGAAAGACGACATCAGCGTGCTGCGCTTGGTCGAGAGCGCAGGCGTGGAGTTGAAGAAGACCGGCAAAGACTGGGCCGGGCGTTGCCCGTTCCACGCCGACGACACGGCCAGCCTGGTCATCACGCCAGCCAAAAACCTGTGGCACTGCTTTGGCTGCCAGACGGGTGGCGGGGTAGTCGATTGGGTGATGAAGCTCAAGGGCGTATCGTTTCGCCATGCTGTGGAGCTGCTCAAAGATGATTCCGCTTTAGCCGCTGGGAGTGTGGGTACGTCGGACGCTAGCGCGGGCTACGAGCCTGTGAAGCATTCCACCGTGCGCAGCCTGGCCGCGCCTGTCGCCCTGGATGCAGACGACCGGGCTTTGCTGCTGCAAGTCGTTGATTACTACCGATTGAGTTTGAAGCAGTCACCCGAGGCACTGGCGTATTTGCAGTCGCGTGGGTTGAGCCATCCTGAGCTGATTGACTATTTCAAACTCGGCTTTGCCAACCGCACGCTAGGCCTACGCTTGCCGCATAAAAACCGCAAGGCCGGTGCTGACATCCGCGAACGCCTGGAGCGCCTGGGCGTGTACCGGGCCTCGGGCCATGAGCATTTCAATGGTTCGCTCATCGTCCCCGTACTGGACACGCACGGCCAGGTGTGTGAGCTGTACGGCCGCAAGGTGACGGCCAGGCTGCGCGAGGGCACGCCGCTGCATTTGTACCTGCCGGGCAATAGCGCACGGGGACGCGGGGTGTTTAACGTGGCGGCGCTTCAAGCGGCAGGGGTGGCCAGTGGTGCTACAGGTGGTTCAGCAGCTAAGGAGATCATCCTGTGCGAATCCATCATTGACGCGCTGACCTTCTGGTGTGCCGGGTTTCGCAATGTCACCACCGCCTATGGGGTGGAAGGCTTTACCGATGAACTGTTGCAAGCCTTTAAAACGCACGGCATCGAGCGGGTGCTGATAGCGTATGACCGTGACGAAGCCGGGGAGCGTGCGGCGGCCAAGCTGGCCGAGCGTTTGATGACCGAGGGCATGGAGTGTTTGCGGGTGCAGTTTCCTAAAGGCATGGATGCCAACGAGTACGCTTTGAAGGTGACACCAGCGGCTAAAAGTCTAGGGCTGCTGGTTCGCCAAGCCAGTTGGTTAGGCAAAGGTAAACCGCCCGAGCGCGTGGCTGTGCAGGCTCTCGAACGTGTGAGCGCGCCCGCAGTGGCCAGCGTGGTGGTGGACGTTCCACCAGAGGCAGATTTACAAGACAAATCGGCCTCTAGCCCAATAGAATATTGCGGGAGCAGCTACGTAAATAATAGTAGCTCTATTGGCAATGAAGTACCTTCTTTAGCCGCTGAACCCGTAGGCGCTGACGCGCCCACGGGTGTTGCAGCTGGCGCTGCGACCACGGCGACGGTGCATGTTGCAGCGCCAGTGATCGACATCGACACGCAGCCCGTGCAGCGCACCCCCGCACCTGAGCCGATCAGCGAGGTGGCAGCCAATGAAATCACGCTGCACTTTGGCGAAGGTGCGCAGGCCCGGCGTTGGCGGGTGCGCGGCCTGGCCAAGAATCTGGCGTATGAAGTACTCAAGGTGAATGTGCTGGTAGCGCAGGGTGATGCGCAAAGTGGGGGTGGTAACTTCCACGTCGATACCTTCGACCTGTACGCCGCCCGCGCCCGAGCCGCCTACCTCAGCCAAGCCGCTGCCGAGCTGGGCGCGGCCGAGGACGTGCTCAAAGCTGACCTGGGCCGGGTGCTCTTAAAACTCGAAGCCCTGCAGGAGCAAACCATCCAAGCTGCGCTGACCCCCAAGGCCGCTGCACAACCGGCGATGAACGCCAATGAACACATGGCCGCTTTGGAGCTGTTGAATTCGCCCGACCTGCCGGCGCGCATCCTGGCGGACTTTGAGGCGGCGGGCGTGGTGGGTGAGAGCACGAACAAGCTGGTG
>JAYTMT010000049.1:0-11612 GCA_043728315.1 Polaromonas sp.
TCGGTTCTTTTTGATGTGTGCACAGGGGCTGACTTGGCGGTAATCGCCTAGTTTTGTAGTGTTGCGACAGCGCGAGTGCGTTGGCAATTTGCGCCCAGAGTGCCGGCCCGCTTCGCGGGGAGCATCTCCAGTACTCGCTTTTTGGGGAGTGTTCATAACTCGCCCTGCGGGCTCAAACAGATGAACACTCTGATCCCAAAAAGCTCCGTGCTTCGAGCACGTCCCTATGGGCGCAAACTGCCAACGCACTCGCGCTGTCGCAGGCTGGGTGGTCGCTGGGCTTGTGTTTTTGCACTGAAGTATCACTTGAATGCTGGCGCATCACTTTTTAAAGAAAATACGCCAATGTCAGCGTCATATGGTCATACTTCACTAGCTATTTCATAGCGTTTATGCACTAGTACGCCTAGCGTCAACAAGCGCTTGCGCAAAGCCAACACCGCCTTGTCTTTGGACACTAAAGTGCAGGGCTGCTGCGCCGCCAAGTCAATGAACTTCTGGTCATCCGCGTCTTTGCACACATACACGCAGCGCGGCGCCACATCGCGCAGCTGCGCCAAGCGGTCAAACTGCGCCAACACAGCGGCCTTGTCCACCCCATAAAACGCCATACGTGGCTGCAACTGCGAATAATCAAGCACCCGCTCCAGCTCATCGCGCATCACCGATGTAGCCTGCCAGCACGCAGCACCAGACTCCAAAGCCGCACGCAGCGCAGCCGTAGCAGGATCAGAAAAAACAAACAAGTCCAACACAATATTGGTGTCAAGAACAACCAGCGCAGCAGCAGTTTCGTAAGCCATATTCACAGTTTTCTTAGGTATTCTTTTGGCATCTCATTCGGTATTCTTCTGCGTCCTCTGCGAAACCTTCGCGCCCTCTGCGTTCAAAAAATCCCCGTATTCAAATCTTGGGGCATTCCTTTTGCGTCTTTAGCGTAAGTTTCGCGTTTTTCGCGATCCGGCAGTCCGATTTCGCCCTTCGCACCGCAACCAATCAACCGGTCAATCCAGAAAATAATTAGGTTCTGACCCTAATTATTTGGCCACGCGCGGCGCGGGTTTGGCGATGTCGAATTTGAAGAGGCGGCACTCAATGGGCCCGTTCCACATGGGCACGCGGCGGGATTCTTTGAGGCGCATGCGGCCGGGCAGCTTCATGTCGGGGGCTAGCACCCATGCTTGCCAGCCGTTGAAGTGCTGTTTCCAGTGGCGCGCCAGCTGCACAAAAAAGTCTTCTTCTAACTCGCCAGTGCCTAAATGCTCGCCGCTGGCGTTGCCAGCTAAGCGCTGCGCCCCAGCCTGACTACGGTTGGCACCTGCGATGCCGGCTACGTCAATCCGGTCGCCATAGGGCGGGTTGACCAGCATCACGCCGCAGACTTCGGTGGGCGGCAGGCGCTGCAGGGCATCACCACCTCTGAACTCGATGCAATCAACCACGCCAGCGCGCTGGGCGTTGCGCTGTGCAAAGTCCGCCATGCGGTGCGACACATCTGAGCCAAATATTTGGATATTTTTACCAGATGTCAGCGTCAATTGGTCATTGATTGCTGTGTTTTTTATAGCGTCCCAGACGTGGGGCTGAAACGGCAGTAATTTCTCAAACCCAAATCGGCGGCTGATGCCCGGGGCGATGCGCATGGCCATTTGCGCCGCTTCAATGGCTATGGTGCCGCTGCCGCAGCAGGGGTCATACAGGGGCACATCGGGGGTCTCAATCGGATCCCAGCCGCTGGCGGCGATCATGGCGGCGGCCAAGGTTTCTTTGAGCGGCGCTTCGCCTTTGTCTTCACGCCAGCCGCGCTTGAACAGCGGCTCGCCCGATGTGTCGATGTAAATCGTCAGCTCGGTGGCGCTCAGGTGGGCGTGGATGCGGGCATGCGGCCAGTGTGTGTCCACGCTGGGGCGCTCGCCTTTTTTGTGGCGAAAGCGGTCGGCCACCGCGTCTTTGATGGTGAGCGCGGCAAAGTTCAGGCTTTTAAGCGGGCAGTGCTGGGCCGTGATGTCGATTTTGAAGGTTTCTTTGGGGGTGAACCAAATCTCCCATGCCACGGCGCTGGTGGCGTCGTAGAGGTCGCGCTCCTCACGGTAGGGCGTGTGGCTGAGCTCCACCAGCACGCGCTGGGCGAGGCGGCTCCACAAATTAAGCAGCAAAGCATCGCGCCAGCTGCCTTTGACCGACACGCCCCCGCGCTGGATGAAAACGCTGGGGTTGGCCTCGTCGTGGGTGATTTGGGTGACGCGCAGCACCTCGGCGCAGAGCATCTCCTCCACGCCAGCGGCGCAGGGGAGGAATAAATTGAGTTGGTTCACAGCAGTGCTCTCAGAGTGTTTTGCGAAGGTTGGTGGGCGCTATGCGTAGCGCCTCTCGGTATTTGGCCACCGTGCGCCGTGCGCATTCGATGCCCTGCTCTTTGAGCATGTCGGCCAATTGGTTGTCAGACAATGGTTTGGCGGGGTTTTCGGCGGCTACAAACTGCACAATCAGGGCGCGCACCGCCGTGCTGGAGGCGTTGCCCCCCGTTTCTGTGCCTAGTGCCGAGCCAAAAAAGTATTTGAGCTCAAAGGTGCCAAAAGGTGTGGCCATGTATTTGGCCGTGGTCACGCGCGAGATGGTGCTCTCGTGCAGACCCAGCTCGTCGGCAATTTCGCGCAGCACCAGCGGGCGCATGGCCAGCGCACCATGCTGGAAAAAGTTGTGCTGGCGCTCAATGATGGCGCGGCTCACGCGCAAAATCGTGTCAAAACGCTGCTGCACGTTTTTGATGAACCAGCGCGCCTCGGTCAGGCGCTGTTGCAGGCCTTCCATGGCCTCGGATTTGTGGTCAATTTTGGCCTCCACCGCCACAAAGTCAGGCGCGGCTTTTTGCACTTTAGAGGCGGCCTTGGGCGGTTTCATCACGCCCGCATACATGTCGTGCACCTTGAGGCGCGGCATCACGGCTGGGTTGAGCTCGGCCGTGAAGGTTTTGCGCTGCCCTGTGCCGCTGCTGCGCACAATCACATCGGGAATCACGATGTTGCGCTCTACATCGGCAAACTGGCGTCCGGGCTTGGGGTCGAGCTTGGCAATCAGCGCCATGGCGGCTTTGATTTGCTCGGCATCGGTGTGCAGCATCAAGGCCAAGCGTTTAAAGTCGCGCTTGGCCAAAAAATCCAGCGGCTGGGCACAAATGGCGGCGGCGGTTTGCAAAAGCTCAGGGGCTAAGTCGCCATTCAAGGCTTGCAGATGCCGCAACTGGATTTGCAAACATTCGGCTAAGCCCCGCGCGCCCACACCCGTGGGCTCCATGTGCTGCAATAAACGCAGAGCGAGCCCAAGCGCTTGCTGCACTTCTTCGCGCTCTTCTAAGTCATCCCCAGCCAAGCTGTGCGCCAATTCCTCTAAGCTGTCGGTCAGGTAGCCGTCTTCGTTGAGCGATTCAATCAAAAAAATCAGGGCAGCGCGGTCGCCTTCACCTAGGCGCAGACAGCGCGCCTGTTGGTGCAAATGGTCGGCAAGGCTGGTGTGCTCGGCTGTGTAATCGGCCGCTTCAGTGGTGGGCGCGTCTGAGTTTTTATTGGTCGCCCCCTCGCTGGCCGTGATGCTGGCCTCGTTGCCCCATTCGGTGCTGTCGGCGTTCACCTCGGAGCTGCCCTCGCCTTCCCAATCGTTGATTTCACCAGTTTCAGAGGTTTTTTCACCCGATGTCAGCGTCGTTTGGTCATATGTTGCTTCTGATTGTGTAGCAGATGGATACTCATTGGGATCAAACTCTGCACGAGCAAACTCGTCCTGCGCGTAGTCGTCGCGCTCCACAGGCGCGTCCGCTGGCAGGTCAACGGCCACCGACTCCTCGCCCTCGGCCTCCAAAAACGGATTGTCCACCAGCATCTGCTCCACCTCTTGGGCCAGCTCCAGCGTGGACAGCTGCAAAAGCCGAATCGACTGCTGCAAAGCAGGGGTAAGCGCCAAATGCTGAGAATGGCGCAGGCTTAGGCCTTGCTTCATGGCGCAGAGCGCCGCCGAGCCGCCTCAAGGCGCGAGAGCCCCCTTGGGGGGCAGCGCAGCACACGCAGTGGCAAGCGTGGGGGCAATGGGCGCAGCGACGGGCAGCCCCGAGCAAGCCCGCACCCCCTCGGGGGGCAGCGCAGCACACGCAGTGGCAAGCGTGGGGGCAACATACTCACATTCGGAAGTTTTCGCCCAGATACACGCGCCGCACATCGGGGTTTTCCACGATTTCTGAGGGGGTGCCTTTGGCCAAAACTGTGCCTTCGCTGATGATGTAGGCGCGGTCGCAAATGCCAAGGGTTTCGCGCACATTGTGGTCGGTGATCAGCACGCCAATGCCGCGTGTTTTTAAAAAGCTGATGATGCGTTGGATTTCGATCACGGCAATCGGGTCAATGCCAGCAAAGGGCTCGTCGAGCAAAATAAACTGCGGATTGCTGGCCAATGCGCGCGCAATCTCCACGCGCCTGCGCTCCCCTCCCGACAGGGCTGGCGCTGGCGAGCTGCGCAAATGCTCTACCCGTAAATCAGCCAGTAATGCGTCCAGCCGCTCTTCTAGCGCCTTGCCTGCCAACGCCTTGCCGTCCTCGCCACGTTGCAACTCCAACACAGCGCGCACATTTTCTTCCACATTCAGTTTGCGAAAAATCGACGCTTCTTGCGGCAAATAGCTCAAACCCAAGCGCGCACGGCGGTGGATTGGCATCTTTTCGGCGCTTTTGCCATCAATGGTGATACTGCCTGCATCGGCACGCACCAAGCCCACAATCATGTAAAAAGAAGTGGTTTTGCCAGCGCCATTGGGACCCAGGAGCCCTACAACTTCACCGCGTGCCACGTCCAGCGACACGTCTTTGACCACTTTGCGCGGGCCGTAGGCTTTGCGCAGGCCCTGGGCCGAGAGCCGTGCTTGGGTCTCGCCAGACGGTTGTGCCACGCTCACTTTGCTGCCCCGCCAAGCTGGCCGCTTGGGCGCAACGGGGCTGAGGTCGAGCGCGCTGGAGCGGGCGCAACTGCACTTGGCAAACTGCCCGCAGCTGGGGCTGGCACACTGGAGTCTCGGGGTGTCATCATGGTGCGAATCCGCCCGCCCGTGGTGCCCGCGCCGGGAGATGCGCCACCTTCCACCGTGAAAACATCAGTGCCGTTGTCGTAGCTGATGCTGCTGCCAATGGTTTCGTCGTTGAGCACCGTGCCCTTGAAGCGCCTGAGCACGGCCTGTTTGCTGAATTTCACGGTGTCGGCCTTGCCATCGTACTCAATTGCCTCGGCTACGCCTTCAATCCACTCGTCCAAGCCCTCACGCTTTTGCCTAAAAAAGGCCAATTTGCCGACAGCGGCTGTGGCCAAACCAAACTGGTAACCCTCAGGGTCTTGGCGCACCACCACACGTTCGCCGCGAATCGTCAAAGTGCCCTTGGTAAGAATGACATTGCCGGTATAAACCCCCGTTTGCTTGAGGTCGTCATGGCGCAGCGCGTCCGCGTCGATCACCATGGGTTTGTTTTTGTCGGCCTTTTCGGCGTGGCTGGCCGTTGGCAGTGCCAAAGCAAACAAGGCGCAGCAAGCGAGCGCCCACCTCAGAGCCCAACCTAAGGCCTTGGATGGGTCAAAAAAGAGGGGGAAAGCCGCAGCGGCACGAATCTTGCTTTTCATGGCAAGATTGTAGCGCCCCCCGCGCCGTATTAGGCTTTTGGCTTGGCTTCTTTTGCCTTTTTATCGGCAGGCTTGTCGGCGGCTTTGGCAGGCTGCGCGGCTTGGTTTTCTTTGCGGATTTCGGCAAGCAAAAAGTCGGTGACCTGCAAAGCCTTGTCCATGGTGGCGGTCATAGCGCCCGAAGTGTAAAAACGCCCCGCAATGCCCAAGGCTGGCACGCCCTGCACTTTGTATTGGTCTTGCAGCAGCTTGGCTTTTTTAGACCGCGACGCAGCACCAAAAGATTGGTAGGCCGCCTCAAACTTGGCTTTGTCCAGACCCTGCTTTTGCGCCCAGGCGCTGATGGCCTCAAAGCTGTTCAATGCTTGCTTTTCGGCATGGATGGCATAAAACACCTTGGCATGCAGCTCGGGGAGTTTGCCCATGGCTTCTAGCGCATAAAACAGGCGCTGCTGGGGCTCAAAATCATCGCGAAAAGCAACCGGCACGCGTTTGAGCACGACATCGCTAGGAAGCTTTTTGATCCACGCCTCTAGCGCTGGCTCAAAGGCGTTGCAGTGGGGGCAGTTGTACCAAAAAAACTCCAGCACTTCAATTTTGCCAGCGGGCGCATCGGTGCTCACGCGTTTGTCTAAGGCAATGTATTCTGCGCCCTCTTGAAAACCAGCGCCGCTGGCTTGCGCCCACGCAGCACCAGTGCCAGTTGCGGCCGCTGCGCTGGCCAAAGATAAAGAAAATGCTCTGCGTTTCATAGTCTATTTACTCCAAATTGCTGATGTACTGCGGCTCTTGACTGCCATTCTTGCCCATTAGTTCCTCAGCGCTGGATCCGCACCAAGGCAGTGTCTACGCCCGCGCCATCGAGTTTTTCTTTGGCTTTGTCGGCTTCGTCTTTTTTGTCAAACGGGCCTAAACGCACCCGAAACACCGTGCGTCCAGACTGCTCGCGTTCTGTGATTTTGGCATCCAGCCCCATCAAAGACAACTTGGCGCGCTGCGCCTCGGCATCTTCAGTGCTGCGGTATGCGCCCGCTTGTACAAAATAGCTAAACGGGTCAACCCCGCCTGCCGATGACACGGCGGGCGCAGCAGCGGATTTGGCCTTGGCCAAATCACCCAGCGGATCGGCTGAAGTTTTGGCCTCAGCTTTGGCAGCGCCTTTGCTGTCGGCTTTGGGCTCTGGATTGGCCTGCGCCTTTGCATCGGGCTTGTTGTCGGCTTTGCTATCGGCTTTGGTGTCAGGTTTCGTGTCAGGTTTCGCGTCTGCTTTTGCCGTGGCTTTGTCGGCCTTGGCAGCGCTGGCGCTGGCCGCAGCAGCTGCCACCGTGCCCGTGGTGGCAGGCGCTGTGGGTGCGGCCACTACGGGCGCAGGCTTTGCAGGGTTTTTGCCATACAACGGCGCATTGGGATCCCAGTCTTTGTTCTTTTTGGTTTCTGCGGCATCTTGCTCAGGGCCTCGGGAGCTGCCTTTGTTGACAAAAGGCACGGGCACTTTGGTCACATAAATGGCCACCGCCAAGGCCGCAGCCAAACCCACCAAGAGCCCCACAATGATGCCTAAAATAGTGCCGCCACGCTGGGAGCTCTGGGAGCGCTGGGGGCTTTGGGTAGCCGTTTTCAGCCCCATTGGTTTGCGCATGGTCAATTTCAGCAGGGTAATTGCCTTCATACAGCCTCGTTTCTTTCCATTCTGGTGGGCGCGCCCACGCCCAATATGCCAAGCCCATTGTGCAACACTTGGGCGCAGGCCGCCACCAAGGCCAATCGGGCGGTTTTGGTAGGCGCATCGTCCACCAAAATACGTTCTGCATCATAGTAGCTGTGGTACGCGGCTGCCAGATCGCGCAGATAAAAAGTGACATCATGGGGCGCGAAATCTTTGGCCGCACTGGCCAGCATGTCGGGGTATTTGGCCAGTGCGAGCATCAGGCTTTGCGCGGGGGGGGTATCCAAAGCGCTCAAATCGGCAGCGGGCAATTGCGCCGCATCGCCGCCGTCTTTGGTCTGCCACGCGGCCAACACCGAGCAAATACGGGCATGCGCATATTGCACATAAAACACCGGGTTGTCGTTGTTTTTGGCCACGGCCAAATTCACGTCAAAGGTGTATTCGGTATCGGGCTTGCGGCTGAGCAAAAAGAAACGCACTGCGTCTTTGCTGGTCCAGTCGATCAGGTCACGCAGCGTCACATAGCCACCGCTGCGTTTGCTGATTTTGACCTCTGCGCCGTCTTTGATGACGCGCACCATGGTGTGCAACACGTAATCAGGAAAACCTTGGGCCACGCCCACGCCAGCCGCTTGCAGACCCGCGCGCACGCGCGCAATCGTGCCGTGGTGGTCCGTGCCTTGGATGTTGACGGCTCGGGTGTAGCCGCGCTCCCACTTGGCCAAATGGTAGGCCACGTCGGGCACAAAATACGTGTATTGCGGCTCGGCTGCTGACCCGTCTGCAAGCGCTGGGGCGGATTTGCGCATCACGCGGTCTTTGTCATCGCCGTAGTCGGTAGATTTGAGCCACAGCGCGCCGTCTTGCTCGTAGGTTTTACCCGCTTTGATCAACTGGTCTACTGTTTTGTCCACTTTGCCACTGGTGTACAAGCTGCTTTCCAAGTAATAGTTGTCAAACTTGACATCAAAGGCCTTCAGATCCAAATCCTGCTCATGGCGCAAATAAGCCACGGCGAATTGGCGAATGCTGTCTAGATCGTCCACATCGCCGCTGGCGGTGAAGCTGCGGTCGTCGGCCTGCACCGTCTGCTTGGCTAAAAAATCTTGGGCAATGTCATTGATGTACTCGCCGTTATAAAAGCCCTTGCTCTCTGGGTTCTCAGGATCAGTTGGCCAACAAGCATCGCCGGGTTTGAAACCTTTGGCGCGTAGCTGGGTGGATTTAGCCAAGGTGGCGATCTGCACGCCCGCGTCGTTGTAATAGAACTCGCGGTAGACCTGCACCCCTTGGGTGGCCCAAAGGTTGCAAATGGCATCGCCTAGCGCCGCCTGCCTGCCATGGCCCACATGCAGCGGACCGGTGGGGTTGGCCGAGACAAATTCGACCATCATCTTGGTGTTTGAATGGGGCTGTACCCCATAGCCCAACCCTGCGCGCAAAATCTCGCGCACGGTTTCTTGTTTAGCCTGTGGTTTGAGGCGAATATTGATAAAGCCGGGTCCAGCGATTTCAATAGCACTCACCCACTGCGCAAAGGCAGGCGTGGCCATGAGCTTGGCTTGCAGGGTTTCACCCAGTGCGCGAGGGTTCAGTTTGAGCGCTTTGGCCAATTGCATAGCCGCTGTGCAGGCAAAATCCCCGTGCTCCGCCACTTTGGGCGACTCAAAAGCCGCCCGCGCGCCCGCGCCGGGGCTCAAAAGTTCGAGTTCAGCAGCCAATGCGGCCAGCAGTTGTTGTTTGACTTGTTGCATAGGGGGATTTTACGGGGACAAAGGCCTGTGCTGGTACAAGAAATGCATTCTCTACTTTAGTTCAGGCCAGAAAACACTGCGGGTGTTTGCGCTTTGCCGTTTATCCGTTGGGTGGTGCCGCTCGGTCTTTCCTGCGCGCGGTGCGCGCCAAAGCACCATGCTTATGGTTAAATACACATGCATACTTAACCAAAATCCGCGCCGCCGCCATGTCCAACGACAATTTATCCATCACAGCCGCAAACAAGCACCAGTATTACGAAACCGCCATGGTGAGCGTGGCCGAGTCTGACCGTGAAATCAAAGAGGCTGAGGCGCGTGGGCGTGCCCGGGCAAGCGAAGAGGCGCAAACACGGCGCAAACTTGGGGTCATCTTGCGCGTCTCGCTGGTGGTATTGGCCGTGGCCTGCGTGGCTGGTGGCCTGCTGTTTTTGCGCCGCTGATTGGCTGGCTTTGCTGCGCCGCCGCTAGCCCGCCAAAGCCTGCTCAATAAAATCTGGTGCCACTTTAGTCTTAGGCACTTTGATGCCAAACCACTGCCGCACATTGGTATCGAGCCCGATGCCGTGCATGTAGTTGTACAACGCTTTGTTCAGGGCAACGCCAAGGGCATCGTGGTCTACGCCTGTGGGGTCGATGAAGGCGATGTCGTTTTTGGCGAATTGGCCTTCGGGCAAAGCCACTAGTTTCACGCCAAAGTCGGCCGGGGATTGGCCTACCGGGGAATGCACGGTGCAGGCAAAACGGTGGAAAAAACCGCTCTGGATGCAGCCTGCTTGGAACAATTGGCGCACGTATTCCAGCGCGTCTACGGTGTCTTGCACGGTTTGGGTGGGAAAACCGTACATGAGGTAGGCATGCACCAAAATGCCAGCGTCGCTGAATCCTTTGGTAACGCGCGCTACTTGTTCTACGCTCACGCCTTTTTGCATGAGCTTGAGCAGGCGGTCAGAGGCCACCTCAAGCCCACCGCTGATCGCGATGCAGCCACTATCTGCCAGCTCTTGGCACAGGTCTGGCGTGAAGGTTTTTTCAAAGCGGATATTGCCCCACCAGCTAATCGCTGTGCCGCGTGCTTGCAGCTCGGCGGCCAGCGCCTTGAGGGCTTTGGGTGGTGCGGCTTCGTCTACAAAATGGAAGCCGGTTTGGCCGGTTTCTGCCACGATTGACTCGATGCGGTTGACCAACTCTTGTGCGGTGGTGGTCTCGTAGCGGCTGATGTAATCTAGGCTCACGTCGCAAAAACTGCATTTTTTCCAATAGCAACCATGCGCCACGGTGAGCTTGTTCCAGCGGCCATCGCTCCACAGGCGGTGCATGGGGTTGAGCATGTCCAAGAGGCTCAGGTAGCTGTCCAGCGGCAGACCGTCCCAGGTGGGGGTGCCCACGTCGCTAAAGGGCACATCGGGCTCGGCCAAGTTGGTGTATTTCACAACGCCGTTTTCGCGGGTAAAAGTGCGCACTAAGCGCTGCGCGCCGCGCTTGCCTTGCACGTGGTCTAGCAGGGCCAGCAGCGGGCGCTCGCCCGCATCGAGCGTGACGAAATCAAAATAGTCAAACACGCGCGGCTCGGCCAATTCACGCAGCTCGGTATTCACATAGCCGCCGCCCAGAACAAGTATGGTTTGCGGATGCTGCGCTTTGATGGCCTGCGCAATGCGAAAGGCCGCATACACCGAGCCGGGGAAGGGCACAGACAGCAGCACCACGCGTTGCACCGTTGGGTGCTTGGCAGGTCCATCTGCTGTGTCACCTGCTGAGCCACCTTCTAAATCGGCATCAGAAAAGTATTGCGCCACGGTCTGCAGCGCAATATCGACCAGCGTGCGGTCTACCAGCGTGAGCGGTAGCGCCAGCGCATCGGCCAGCGGGTCAAACGTGGGCTGGCTGCCCGCCAGTGACTCGGCATAGCGCACAAACTCAAAGCGCGGGTCGATGGCATCTTTGAGTACATCGGCCAAGTCATTGAGATACAGCGTGGCCAAATGCCGCGCTTTGTCTTGCGCGCCCAGCGCCCCAAAAGCCCAAGCCAGCGGGTCGCCACCTTCATCGTCCACATACACCTCCAGCGCCTCAAAGCGCGGGCCTTCGGGCAAGAAGCAGCGCGAGTTGATGCGGTGCGCCAGCGTGGAATCTTTGCCCTGCAAAAAACGGATGGTGGCGCTGATGGTGCTAGCATACAGATTGAATTGCTCCATGAACAAGGCCACGCGCTCGGTGGTCTGGTCTTGATGAGCAATTGCATCGTGGATACTTTGCAAACCTGCTTTAGAAAACAAGCGCAGCACCAAGGCCAGCGCCACATCGGCTTGCACCGCATCCACCCCACGCGAGCGCAAAAACCCGGTAATGTAAGCGGTGGACGGGTACGGCGTGTTGAGCTGGGTCATCGGGGGGATGAGGGACAGCACGCGCAGGGGAGGACGGGTAGCGTTGGCAGATACCGCATTTGCGACAGCAGGTGATACATCCGCTGGGTTGTCAGAAGTTAGGTCAGCAGATTGGTCAAAAATGGGCATGGGCTGATTATCCAGCAG
>JAYTMT010000050.1:0-11025 GCA_043728315.1 Polaromonas sp.
CCGATCAGCGTTTTGGCTATCCCGACCGACCGATTTCGGGTACTCCCGCATGAGGGCGCGTCGGGATAGCCAAAACGCTGCTCGGGCGCGACAAACAAAGAAACAACCTTAACGCAGAGCGGGTGTACAACTCAGCGAGATAGCCAAAACACTGAGCGGGCGCGCAAGAACGGGCGTACAAACCAGTCGTTACTGAGGCCCAAAGCGAACAGTATTGGGGTGGTTTCAGCTGGCCAATCCATCCACCGCCTGAAACAGCGACTGGCGCGCCTGCGCTATCACCATGCCCTTCCAGTCGTCGGCATCCACATAAAACGCATCGCGCATCTGCTGCTTGATTTGCTTGGCCAGCGCTGCGGGGGCTTGCGGGTTGTTGTGCAGCCAGTGGTCGGCGCGCAGAGCTTGCATCACCTCTGGCATGGTCTGTGAGCCGTATTCCATGGCAATGCCGGTGTACTGCGCCTGCGGGCATTCTTGGTACACGCTGGCCCACATCAGGCCAGTTAAAAACGCTGAACTGGACGAGCCGTCGTAAATGCTGGTCACTGGTGTTTCGCCCGAAGGATTGCCTGCATTGCCCCACCACGCCTGCGCACGCGCATAGGCGGCTTTGTCGTCTTTGCAGGCAAATATGCGCTCGCCCAAGCCGCGCGGGCCAAGGCCTGTGTGGATGTCAATCCACGCCAAATTGGCGCAGCGCTTGCCGTATAGCTGGAGCACAGCGCGCAGGGTTTGGTTGCTCCATGTGGCCGCCGTGCCACCAAAAAACAAACCATTGGCATGGCTGTGTTGGCCGCGCGAGACGATGTTTTGAATTGCTTTTTCGCCATTTTGCAGCACAAAAGCGCCCAGCGCGGCGGTGTTCTCGGCTGTGGGCGGCCAATCAGCGGGCAGCATCAGAGGGTGCAAGTCTGCGTAGGCAGCGTTGGCGGGCAGAGGATGGTCAAAATCTTGAAAATTGCGGTTCAAATCGACGTTTTCGTGCGTGACGCGGCGGTTGTGCGAAAAGCCGTGTGGGTTGAGCGAATGGATGTAGAGCACGGCCACGCCTGCGGCGCGGGCTTTGGCGCGCCACTCAGCGTCGTGCAGGGCAAACACTTGCACGCCAGAGCCGCAGTAGCCCTCTACGCCATGGCAGGCGCTAGAGAGCACCAGCAGGTGCTTGGCATCGGGCGCGCCGTCTAGCGCCACATCCATGGTCAGGGTTTCGCCATTTGCACCTGTCAGGGGGTGGTGGCGCGAGTCAATCGCCAAACCCGCAGTGGCAGCGGCTTCTAAAAATTTCACGCGCGCTTGGGCGTAGCTGGCCGAAAAGGCGGCAGTAACTTCTAGCATGGGTGGTGGCCTTTGCGCGAGAAAAGAATAGGAGGGAGGCGGGCGTACAGCGAATGCGCCTCAAAGAAAATCAAGCCTTAGCCAGCCAAGCCTCAGCCAGCTTGACCCAATACGTGCCGCCCAGCGGAATCAAATCGTCGTTGAAATCGTAGCTGGGGTTATGCAGCATGCACGGGCCCGCGCCGTGGCCCATGTGGCGGTGTGAGCCGTCGCCATTGGCAATGAAGGCGTAGCAGCCAGGTTTGGCTTGCAGCATGTAGGAAAAGTCTTCTGCGCCCATGGTGGGTTCTTGCGCCAGCACATTGTCTGCGCCCACTATGTCGGCCATCACTTTGGCTGCAAACAGGGCTTCTTTTTCGTGGTTGATGGTGGGCGGGTAGTTGCGCACAAACTCAAAATCGCAGGCCATGCCGTAGGCCGCGCACACATTCTCGGTCACCACCTTCATGCGTGCTTCAATCATGTCCAGCACCTCCATGGTGAAGGTGCGCACCGTGCCTTGCAACTCGCAGCTGTTGGGGATCACATTGGTGGCTTCGCCCGCATGGATCATGGTGACGCTGATCACGCCCGCGTCAACTGGTTTTTTGTTGCGGCTGATGATGGTTTGAAAGGCCTGCACCAAGGCCGCTGCCACGGGCACGGGGTCCAGGCCCTCATGCGGCAAGGCCGCGTGGCCGCCTTTACCGTGGATGGTGATTTTGAATTCGTTGCTCGATGCCATCACAGGGCCCGGGCTAACTGCAAATTTGCCAATCTGCGTGCCCGGCCAGTTGTGCAAGCCAAACACCGCTTCCATGGGGAACTGCGTGAACAGCCCGTCTTCAATCATCACCCGCGCGCCACCACCGCCCTCTTCGGCAGGTTGGAATATGAGGTACACCGTGCCGTCAAAATTGCGGTTCTTGGCAAAATGCTGGGCGGCTGCCAGCAGCATGGCGGTGTGGCCGTCGTGGCCGCAGGCGTGCATTTTGTTGGGGTGCTGGGAGGTGTGCGCAAAAGTGTTGTTCTCTTGCATAGGCAGCGCGTCCATGTCGGCGCGCAGGCCAATGGCGCGGCTGGATGTGCCCGCTTTCACAATGCCCACCACGCCGGTTTTGCCCATGCCGCGGTGGATGGGTATGCCCCATTCGGTAAGCTTATTGGCCACCACGTCGGCGGTGCGCACTTCTTCAAAGCACAGCTCGGGGTGGGCGTGGATGTCACGGCGAATCGCGGCAATGCCAGCTGACTGGGTGACGATGGAATCGATGATTTTCATGGTGTTTCCTCCAAAATACCAGTGTATCCGCAGTGGCAACCCCCTGCACTAGGGAAACTACGTGACAATTGTGACCATGCGCACACTTTTTACCCCCACTGCCCCCTCTGATACACCTGCTTACCTTGATGTGGCGCAAACCCTTGTGCGCATGAATACCGTGAGCCGCAACTCCAATTTGGAGTTGATCCACTATGTGCGTGACACATTGGCGCGCATCGGCATAAGCAGTCGCCTGACCTACAACGCCGATAAAACCAAGGCCAACCTGTTTGCCACGCTGGGCGACGCTAAACCCGCAGGCATTATTCTCAGTGGCCACACCGATACCGTGCCTTGGGACGGGCAAGATTGGAGCGTAGACCCACTGGGTGGCATCGTCAAAAATGGCAATTTGTATGGCCGAGGCAGTGCCGACATGAAGGCATTCATTGCCATAGCGCTGTCGCATGCAGAGCGTTTTGCCAACAGCGCTGCGCCTTTTGCCATCCACTTGGCGCTGTCGTATGACGAAGAGGTGGGCTGCTTTGGCGTGCGCGAACTGATTGCCGACATGAAGGACGCGGGCATACAACCGCTGGCCTGCATCGTGGGCGAGCCCACGGGCATGGTGCCCGCCATTGCCCACAAAGGCGTGTACCGCTGGCGCTGCTGCGTGCGCGGCAAAGAGGCGCATTCGTCGCTCACGCCCACATCGGTGAATGCGATTGAGGAAGCAGCCAAGCTGGTGGCGCATATTCGCGGCATGGCCGATGATTTAAAAGCCAATGAACCGCGCTACGAGGGCTTTGACGTGCCCTTTAGCACCGCCAGCGTGGGGCAGTTTCAAGGCGGCATTGCCGACAACGTGGTGCCGCGCGATGCTTGGTTCCACTACGAGTTTCGCAATTTACCCACGGCTGACGCACTTTTGATGCAAAAACAGGTCATTGCCACCGCACAGCGGTCAGAGTCAGCTATGAAGGCTATAGCGCCAGAGGCGGGTTTCAGCTTTGAAGAGATTTGCGCCGTGCCCAGCTTTTTAGGCGCAAATGGCGATGCCATTACCCAACTGGCGCAGCGCCTCAGCGGCGAGGCATCCACCACGCTGGTGGCTTTTGGCACAGAGGCGGGGCTGTTTAAAAACGCAGGCATTCAAACCGTGGTCTGCGGCCCGGGCAGCATCACGCAGGCACACCAGCCCGATGAATTTGTAAGCCTTGCGCAACTGGCGCGTTGTGATGCGTTTATGCGGGATTTGGCGTTGACTACGTCGCTATAAAATATGCAGCGTGGTATGACCATATGACGCTGACATTTAACTTATTTTCTTTGAAATTGTAGTTTTTCATGCGTTTCTTCTCGCTTCGAGCACTCTACGTTTGATCTGAGCTTTATTTCCCGGCTTGGTCACTGCTGCGGCCAAGCGAGCGCTGTGCCAATGCGCAAACGGATCGCTGGCCCCTTCGGGGAAGCTTGTTTTTTGAACAAATGGGGGGAGTGTTCCTAACTCGCCCTGCGGGCTCAAACAGATGAACACTCTGATCCCCCATTTGCTCAAAAAAACAAGCCCAGCGCCCTGATTGTTTGCGCATTGGCACAGCACTCGCTTAGCCGCAGCGCGAGGTGGTGGCTTGGAACGGTTGGAAAACTGCTCAGCTACCCAGTCAATAGCATGCAGGCGCGCTACTTCACGCTCAGGTTCGTACTTTTCATGAAAAATAGTGGCAATGTCAGCGTCATATGGTCATAGTGCGCTACGTTTTATATAGTAAGTGACGCTCTGCGAATAGCGAGAACCAAAACGCCAAAAGTGCGCGCAAACCAGCAGCTACAAAAGCTCAAAGCGAACAGTACTGCGCGCGTAGGGGAGGGTAAACCACTCACTCCCGAATCCTCCCCCTCGAATCAATCATCGTCAGCTCCACCAGCTTGGATCCCACACGGTCACCGTCAAAATGCACCCTAAAGCCGCCCATGTCGAACTCGCTCATGGCATCCACGGCCCTCTTGAGCTTGGCGCGCGTGGGCTCTTTGCCAGCGCGGCGAATGGCTTCGACCAAGGTGCGCGCGGCAATGTAGCCCTCCAGCATGTACACATTGGGTTTGCCCAGCTTGGCTGCTGATGCATCGGCGGCTAGCTCGCGCACCAAGGCGCTTTTGGCGTTGTCGGGTTTTGGGGTTACGCGCGCCATCACCACGCCTGCGCCACCTGCGCCCAGCAGATCGGCCATCAGGCTCTCGCCAGAATTTGAAAAAGCGTAAATCGGTCCTTTGTAGCCCTTGCTGCGCAACTCCTTGATGGAGGCCGCCGAGGCTGAAAAATCATTGATCACCATGATTGATTCGGGCTTGGCCGCAATGGCTTTGTCAGCACTGTCGCTGCTGGTGTTGGCCACCAAGTTAGCGCCCAAAGCGCTCATGGTGCGCTCAGCCGCCTCGGTGGCACTCAGCGATTCAGAATCTTTGCCATGCACAATGGCAAGCTTTCTCAAGCCCAAAGTGTTGGCATGGCGCGTAATGGCGGCTGCTTCTTCGGAGTAGCCCGGGCGCATGCTGTAGACCTGTGGATACAGCGCGCCACGCAGTTCGTCGGCAGCCGCCATGGGCGCAAAAATCAGCACATCGCTGTCTTTGGCCAACTCGTGTGCAGCCGTGGTTTGGGGTGAACCATACAGGCCAAACAGCGCCAGCACACCATCTTTGAGGAGCTTTTGTGTATTTGTCTTAGCGGCGGCCGTGCTGCCCGCATCGTCAAGGCTGGTCAGTTGGAGTGCACGCCCATTGATTCCGCCGCTGGAGTTCACGCGGTCAAAGTACAGGCGCGCACCCTGCGTGTAGGGCAGCGCCAAGGCCGCAGCGGGGCCTGTGAGCGCGGTGGATTGGCCAATGTTGATGCTGCCCTTGGCTACGCCTTCTTGCGCAAAAGCCGCCGTTGCGAGCGCGCAGGCAGCAAGTATTGCAATGCGCGCTGTAAAAGCCGCAAACACGCTATAAACTGTTGGCATTGCAGTTTTCTCCATTGTCGTTTCACCAATTTTTGTTCAAAACCTGAATGTATGGGCACAGCCACTGTTACCCTCCCCTCACTTACCCTAGCCCGCGATGCTGGTGTCAGCCCTTTGTCAGAAAGCACCTTTGTCCTGGGCGCTTGTCCGCATGACTGCCCTGACACTTGCTCCCTGATTACTACCGTGCAGGGCGGTGTGGCCACACGCGTGCAAGGCAATCCGCTGCATCCGCAGACCCATGGCACGCTGTGCGCCAAAGTAAGTAAATACACCGAGCGCAGCTACCACCCCGAGCGCATCACCACGCCGCTCAAGCGCGTGGGCGCTAAGGGCGCAGGGCAGTTTGAGCCTGTCACGTGGGAGGCCGCTTTGAGCGACATTGCCGCTCGCCTGCAGGCCATTGCCGCGCGCAATCCCGAAGCCATTCAGCCCTACAGCTATGCGGGCACCATGGGCTTGGTGCAGGCCGAGGGCATGGCGGCGCGCTTTTTTAACAAGCTGGGCGCAGCGCAGCTAGACCGCACAATTTGCTCGTCCGCAGGCTCTGAGGCGCTCACACAAACGCTGGGTGGCAAGGTGGGCATGCGGGTGGAGTTTTTTGCAGAGTCCAAGCTGATTGTGATTTGGGGCAGCAACTCGATCACCAGCAACCTGCATTTTTGGCGCTACGCCCAAGAGGCCAAGCGCGCTGGCGCAAAGCTGGTTTGCATAGACCCACGCAAAACCGAAACCGCTGACAAATGCCACGAACACATCCAACTGTTGCCCGGCACCGATGCGGCGCTGGCGCTAGCCGTGATGCGCGAGCTGGTTGTGCATGACTGGCTAGACCACGATTACATTGCGCAGCACACCAGCGGCTGGCAGGCGCTGCGTGGGCGTGCCATGCTATGGACTTTGGAGCGGGCAGCGAAGGTGTGTGGCATTAACACAGCGCAAATTGCATCGTTGGCGCATGACTACGGGCAGTGCTATGTGAACCAGCAGCCCGCAGCCATTCGCCTGAACTACGGCATGCAACGTGTGCGCGGCGGCGGCAATGCCGTGCGCGCCGTGGCCTGCCTGCCAGCGCTCATTGGTGCTTGGCGGCACAGGGCGGGCGGTGTGTTGCTGTCAGCCTCGGGCAGTTTTCCTATCAACAAAGCAGCTTTGCAGCGCCCCGATTTGCTCTGTGGACGCATGCCGCGCACCATCAACATGAGCACCATTGGCGACGATTTGCTGCGCCCCGCATCGCCCGCTTTTGGTCCGCAGATTGAGGCCTTGCTTGTGTACAACAGCAACCCCGTGGCGGTAGCGCCCGATTCTGGCAAAGTGGTGCAAGGCTTTGCGCGCGAGGATTTATTCACCGTGGTGCTGGAGCATTTTCAAACCGACACTGCCGACTACGCGGACTACATTTTGCCCGCCACCACCCAGCTGGAGCATTGGGATGTTCATGCCAGCTACGGCCACACCGACGTGCTGCTTAACCGCCCGGCGATTGCGCCCGTGGGGCAGGCCAAGCCCAATGCGCAAATTTTTCGCGAACTGGCCGCCCGCATGGGCTATACCGAAGCCTGCTTTTCAGACAGCGACGAAACCCTGTGCCGCCAAGCCTTTGAGGGCAGGGTGGATTTTGGCGAATTGCAGCAACACGGATTTGCAAGCCTTAAGCTGCCAGAGGCACCGTTTGCCAATGGCGGTTTCCCCACGCCATCGGGCAAGTGCGAATTCTTCAGCACCCGCTTAGCCGCGCAGGGGCAAGACGGCCTGCCCGACCACCTGCCCAACTACGAAACGCTGGGGGATTCTGCGCAGTTCCCGCTGGCCATGATCTCTCCACCCGCCCGCAATTTTCTCAATTCCACCTTTGTGAATGTGAAAACCCTGCGTGACAGCGAAGGCGAGCCGCTGTTAGAAATCCATGCCAGCGATGCCGCCGCGCGTGGTCTGGCAGACGGCCAAGTGGTGCGCGTATTCAACGCACGCGGCAGCTACCACTGCAAGGCCCGCATCAGCCCCCGCGCCCGCGCGGGTGTGGTGCATGGCATGGGCATTTGGTGGCGCAAACTTGGGCTGAACGGCACTAATGTGAACGAGTTGACCAGCCAGCAACTGACCGACATGGGGCGTGGCCCGACGTTTTATGACTGCTTGGTGCAGGTCAGCGCTGCATAGTGTTGTGCATGGTGTTGACACATGAAACGGGCGCTGTGGATCATGGCTAGCCTTGCAAGCATAGCGGCGCTAGCCATGGCTGGCGTGTGCATCTCTGGCTGCGCCAATCTGGGCTACTATTGGCAAAGCGTGGGCGGCCACTTGCAGGTGATCAACCGCGCTAAGCCCGTGCAAGACTGGTTGGACGACGACAAAACACCAGAAGCCACCAAGAAAAAACTCTCCCTGTCCCAACGTATAAGGGAGTTTGCTAGCAAGGAGTTGGCCCTGCCCAACAACGCCAGCTACCGCCGCTACGCCGACCTACAGCGCCGCGCCGTGGTGTGGAACGTGGTGGCCGCGCCGCAAGATTCGCTCAAACTCAAAACCTGGTGCTTCCCCGTAGCAGGCTGCGTGGGCTACCGAGGTTATTACGCCGAATCCGATGCCAATGCCCTAGCGGCCACGCTCAAAGCAGAGGGCTTAGAAGTGAGCGTGTACGGCGTGCCCGCCTATTCCACTTTGGGCTATTTGAACTGGGCGGGCGGTGACCCTCTCTTGTCCACTTTCATCCACTACCCCGAAGGTGAGCTGGCGCGTTTGGTGTTTCATGAGCTGGCGCACCAAGTGCTGTACGTGAAAGACGACACCATGTTCAACGAGTCATTTGCCACAGCGGTAGAGCGCTTGGGTGGGCGCATGTGGCTGCAACAGCACGGCTCGCCCGCCGCGCAAGCCGAATACGCCGCCTTTGACGCACGCCGCCAAGCGTTTCGTGCGCTCACACTGGCTACCAGATTCAAATTAGAGAAAGTATATGCCAATGTCAGCGTGCAGGGGTCAAAGCTTGCTATGAAAAATGAAGTAATGGATGCATTCAAGCAAGACTACCTAGCGCTCAAAACCAGCTGGAATGGCTTTGCAGGCTACGACCCGTGGGTGGCCCGCGCTAACAACGCCAGCTTTGGCGCGCAAGCAGCTTACGACGAACTCGTGCCGCAGTTTGAAGCCGTGTTTGAGCGACAAGGCCGCGATTTTGCGCAGTTTTACCAAGCCATCCAAACGATCACCCCACTGCCCCGTGCGCAACGCCGCGCTGCATTGGCTACACTTACGCAACCTTAAAAGGAAACCCCATGGCAGACATCCATATTGAACGCGCCCACACACTGGGCTTGCCCGAAGCCCGCAAAATCGCCTTCAAATGGGCAGAGCAAGTTGAAACCAAATTCGACATGGTCTGCACCTATGCCGAAGGCAAAACCAGCGACGAAGTGACATTCAAACGCAGCGGTGTGGACGGCACACTCAGCGTGACCAAGGACAGCTTCGTATTGGATGCCAAGCTGGGCTTTTTGCTGGGCGCATTCAAAGACAAAATTGAAGGCGAAATCACCAAAAATTTGGACACACTGCTCAAGAAAAAACCAGCTAAAAAAGTGGCGTAAATGCACAGCACAGCCCTCGCAGGTGCACCAGCAATTGCGCCTGCCTCAATTGAAGCGTCTGCCCCCGCTTCACTCCCGGTCTCCTTGCAGGCGCTCGCTGGGCTCAAAGTCATCGAGCTAGGCCAGCTGATAGCCGGGCCCTTTGCCGCCAAAACCTTGGCCGATTTTGGTGCTGAGGTCATCAAAATTGAAACCCCCGGCGCGGGTGACCCGCTGCGCAAATGGCGCTTGCTCAAAGACGGCACTTCGGTGTGGTGGCAAGTGCAGTCGCGCAATAAAAAATCCTTGGCACTGGATTTAAAGCAGCCACAGGCGCAAGACATTGTGCGCCAACTGGTGCAAAGCGCCGACGTACTGATTGAGAACTTCCGCCCCGGTGCCATGGAGGCATGGGGTCTGGGGCCCGATGCGCTCTTGGCCATCAACCCCAGCCTCATCATGCTGCGCATCAGTGGCTACGGCCAAACGGGACCGTACAAAGATCGCCCCGGCTTTGGCGTGGTGGCCGAGGCCATGGGGGGCCTGCGCCACCTCACAGCCGAGCCCGGCCGCGTGCCCGTGCGTGTCGGTGTGAGCATTGGCGACACGCTGGCGGCGCTGCATGGCGTAATAGGCGTGCTATTGGCCTTGCAGCACCGCAGCCACACCCAGTCTGCGCAATGGCCCAAAGGCCAAGGCCAAGTGGTGGATGTGGCGCTGTATGAGGCGGTGTTTAACTGCATGGAATCTTTGCTGCCCGAATACAGCGCTTTTGGCGCAGTGCGCGAGGCAGCGGGCAGCGCCCTGCCGGGCATAGCGCCCAGCAATGCCTACGCCTGCCAAGACGGCTACGCGCTGGTGGCAGGCAATGGCGACAGCATTTTCAAACGCCTGATGGCGGCGATTGGCCGAGACGATTTAGGCCAAGCGCCCGATTTGGCCGACAACGCAGGCCGCGTAGCGCGCGTGGCCGACATAGACGCAGCTATTAGCGCATGGGCAGCCCAGCGCAGCGTGGCCGACGCACTGCAAGTGCTCGATGCAGCGGCGGTGCCCGCAGGCCGCATCTACACCGTGGCCGATATAGCCACCGACCCACACTACGCCGCGCGGGGCATGCTGGCCAATGTGCAAATGGACGACGGCACAGATTTACTAGTACCCGGCATCGTGCCCAAACTGTCCGCCACCCCCGGCGCACACCGACGCAACGCCCCCAGCATAGGCCAAGACAGCGATGCCGTACTCTCTGGCATGGGGCTTAGCACCGAGCAAATCGCGCATTTGAGAAGCAAAGGAATTGTGCAATGATTGACCACCTAGACCATTTGGTATTGACCACCAGCAACGAGACTGCTTGCATTGATTTTTATACCCGCGTGATGGGCATGGCGCTGGAGAGTTTTCCCGTTGGTACGCCGCCGTTGGAGCGCAAGGCTTTCAAATTTGGAAACCAAAAAATCAACCTGCACCTCAGGGGCAAAGAATTTGAGCCAAAGGCGCATTTGCCAGTGCCGGGAGCGCTGGATTTGTGCTTTATAGCCAGTGTGCCGCTCGATGCAGTGATAGAGCGTTTGCGCAGTGCAAATTGGCCCATCATCGAAGGCCCCGTTTTTCGCACCGGTGCTACCAGCAAAATTCGCTCGGTGTATTTGCGCGATCCAGATTTGAACTTGGTTGAGATTTCTGAGTTGGTGTGATGCGTTTTTTTGACGCGCCATACTTTTTACTCTGAAGCTTCTGGAGTCGGTGAAGCTTCTTAGCTTCTGGTTTTGCGCGCCCGATCAGCGTTTTGGCTATCCCGACGCGCCCTCATGCGGGAGTACCCGAAATCGGTCGGTCGGGATAGCCAAAACGCTGATCGGGCTATGCT
>JAYTMT010000051.1:0-13455 GCA_043728315.1 Polaromonas sp.
GGGATCAGGAACGGGCGCTGTCTGAGGGCTTTAGCCCGAGTTTGCCCGTTCCCCCCATTTGCCCCTAAAAAACCAGCTTCCCGCGAAGCGGGCCAGCGACCGTTTGCGCGTTGGCACAGCACTCGCTTGGCCGCAGAAGTGACCAAGCAAAACCAAAGCATGCGTTGGCACAGCGCTCGCTTGGCCGCAGTAGTGACCAACAGAGTCAAGCACCCTGTACAACATAGACCATTTTTTGCGCTTTTCACCTTAACTTTTCCGGCTCTCCACACAAGCGCAACCAGCACAGACCAAATATCGAGGACAATTAGCCCCATGCACATGCTTTATGACTCTGAATCTTTCGTGGTAGTCCACATGCAGGCCGAATTTGCGGCCTCGGCCTTTGTTTTGGCCAAGGGTGAGCGCGCCGAAATTCCTAGCGCGCTCGATGCCCCCCGCCCAACCGATGCTATTCGCAGTGAAGACGGCCCGCGGCTGGCGCGCCACGGCTTTGAAATTGTGGACAAGCGCTCGGGCAAAGAAGTGTACTTAGACGGCTCATGGGCCGAGCTCTTCCAAGAGCAAATCAACGCTTGGCAGGCCAACATTCCCACCCAAGAAGAGGTGGAAGAACAGCTTGAGCGCTATGCCGCATTGGCGCAAAACCCAGTGCTTTTGCACTGAGATTAAGCAGTATGTCGCTGGCGCAGCTACAGCGCCCAAACCACACTGCAGTTGCCCAAGCGCAACCGCAACCACCACAGACGTGCGCGTGGCATCAGCGGCAATTACACCGATTTCACCGAACGCGTGAGCATCATTGCGGCAATGTCTTGGCACAGCTCTTGGCTGTCTTGCCCTGTGAGCGTCACCAGTTGTTCGAAGCTTTGGTCAGCGTCCAGCAAGTGGCGCAATATGCTGGCATGGCGCGGGCGTAGCAAATACGGGGCTACTTGCGGCAATCGGCGCAGCTGCAGCGGCCGCCAAGCCACCTCTGCGGGCAGTTCCAGCAGTGCAGATGCATCGTATACGCCATACTGCCAGAGCATATTCCACAAGTCGTGGTTTATAAAACCAACTGGCGTGCCACTGGCTGATTCGGGGCGAACCAGCGCGGTCATGAACTCCAAATCTTCGCGCAAAACATCGCTGCGCACACTCACTACGGGGCTGGCGGTAGACAGCACAGCAATCAGCTTGGCACCCGAAACTATCTGCATGGACTTGCCCGGTGCGATTTGCCGCGCTGCCCATATCTCACGGCCTATCAGGGCTGCCGCGTGATCGGCCAAAGGCAATTTGGCTAAATCTGCGTTGTGGGTAGCCAACCTTGCTTGTTTGGCAAGTTGCCACACACTGGTAGCAAGCTCGGGGGTGGATTTCTCAGAACCTAAAAACGAGGGCGTCCAGTGGAAATTACTGGTTGGCACTGGCGATGGATTGTCGGCGCTTGGCAGCTGCGCAGCTTGCTCCGATGGTTTGAGCCCACCCAGATGCGCTGCATTTGCTATGCGCTGCGTCAAATCCGCAAGTTTTAATCTCATAGAAAACGCCGCCTCTGATATTTTATGTGCAGCACTATAGCCGCATCTTATGAGCGATTAAGTGTAAACCAAAGTGTACTTACAGGGTAAGTTTTACATTTCTAGGTATTTTTGTAGCCATAGCGCCACACAAACAAAGGCCCAGCGAGTAATACCACCGCTGCCATGCGCGTGACATGAAAAGCGGTTACCACGGGCACGCCCAGTTGTAACACTTTAGCGGTTACCGCCATTTCAGTGATGCCGCCGGGCGATGTGCCCAGCATCACCGATATAGGGTGCAAGCCACTCACCCCCGCCAGCAGCCACGCAAAGCCCGCGCAGGCCAGCATCATGGCCAGTGTGCCTGCGGCTACCGTGGCCATCCAGCGTGGCGCGGCTTGCATAAATACTGGCGTAAAGCGCACGCCAAGGCTCAGGCCAATCACCAGCTGCGCGGCATTGCTCCACGCCAGCGGCACGGCTGAGAGCTCTTGCCCCGTGGCAGTCAGCGCAAAGGCGGCAAATAGGGGTCCGAGCATCCACGGATTCGTCCAATTGCGCCACTGCATCAGCCCCGCCGCCGCCCCAGTGGCCAGCAGCAGCAGTGCCAAGCCACCCCAGCTCACCACTTTGGGTCCGGGCTGGGTGGCATCTACGCCATGCCAGCCACCAGCCGTGACGATGAAGGGAATCGTGGTAACCACCACCACCAAGCGCAAACTGTGGGCCGCTGCCACTAAATCCAGCCGCGCGCCCAAACGCTCGGCCAGCAAGGCCATCTCAGATGCACCGCCAATGGTGCTGGCGCAAAAGGTGGTGGCCACATTGAGCCCCTCAATCTTGCCAGCATTGACCCGCTGTAGCAGCCAACCAAAACCCAAGCCCAGCGCAAACGCCCAGACGATGCCCATCACAATCGCCCACCAAATGCCCGCCACCAAGGCCACCACCTGCGGCGTGAAATACAGCCCCAGGCCCATGCCAATCACCCAGTGCGCGCCGTGGCGCAGCGGCTCCCAAGCGGCAGTGGGCGCGCCGCGCATGCTTACTATGGCACTGGCTAGCAGCGGCCCAATCATCCACGGCAGCGGCGTGTGCAGCCACGTGCAGGCCAGCGCGGCCAGCACGCCCAAAACTAAGGTGGCGCAGATGCGCAGTGGGAGGGCGGGAGGCGGGCGCATCAAGGCTTGGGGTGTCTGCTGGGCAGGCAGCCAGGTGGACTGCCGGTGGCTAAAAAGCAAAAAGCCGATGCGGCGCATGCTGCATCGGCTCTCTGGGGGAGAGTGGTTTTATTTTAGACCTGCTTTTAGGCGTTCATTTTTAGGCGCTTTTTGATACGCTTTTTCGATGCGCTTTTTCAGGCATGCTTTTTAATACTGACCGCCACCGTGCCCACTATCTGGTCAATGTGCGATTTCTCCACAATATAGGGAGGGCAAATCACCAAGTTATCTCCAGCAGGGCGAATCAGCACGCCTTGGTGGTAGCAGTCTAGAAAAATGTCATAGGCCCGCTTGCCCGGCGCACCCGCTATGCTGGCCAGCTCCACCGCGCCTGCCAAGCCCAGGGTGCGAATGCCGATCACGCTAGGCAGGTCTTTGAAGGCTTGGTGCATCGCGTCGCCCAGCACCACGCCCATAGTGCCTGCGCGTTCAAACAGGTTTTCTTCTTTGAACAAATTGAGCGTAGCAATGGCGGCTGCGCAGGCCACAGGGTGGCCGCTGTAGGTGTAGCCGTGGACAAATTCGGTGGCGTGGTCGGGCGACTTGGCGTTGGCATCCAAAAAGGCTTGGTAAATATGCTCGCGGCATATCACCCCACCCAGCGGAAACACGCCATTGGTCACGCATTTGGCAAAATTGAGCATGTCGGGCACCACGCTGTAAAAATCTGCCGCAAAATTCACGCCCATGCGGCCAAATCCGGTGATCACCTCATCAAAAATCAGCAAAATGCCGTGTTTGTCGCATATCTCGCGCAGGCGTTTCAAATAACCCTGAGGCGGCAAATACCAGCCCGCGCTGCCCGACACCGGCTCCACAATGACGGCCGCCACGTTGCTTGCGTCATGCAGCGGCAAAATGCGGTTTTCCAGCTCGGTCAAAATGTCTTCTTGCCACACGGGTTCCTGGCCATGGATATAGGCGTGGTTCACAGGGTCGTGGATAAAGCGCATGTGGTCCACGCGCGGCAGCATGGCCGAGCCATACACCTTGCGGTTAGCTGGTATGCCGCCCACGCTCATGCCGCCAAATCCCACACCGTGGTAGCCACGCTCACGGCCAATGAAGACATTGCGGTGGCCTTCGCCGCGCGCGCGGTGGTAGGCCAGCGCCACTTTCATCGACGTGTCGGCCGCCTCCGAGCCTGAGTTGCAAAAAAGTACCTTGTTCAAATCACCCGGTGCCATGCCTGCAATCATCTCAGCGGCTTTAAAAGCTTGGTCATTGGCGGCGTTAAACGCCGTGGCGTAGTCCAGTGTGTCCAGCTGCTTCTTTATAGCTTCGTTAATTTGCCTGCGGCCATGGCCCGCGCCCACGCACCACAGGCTGGATATGCCGTCCACCACTTGGCGGCCATCGTGGGTGGTGAAGTGCATGTCTTTGGCCGCGACAAACACACGCGGGTCTTGGCGGAAATGGCGGTTGGGCGTGTAGGGCAACCAAAAGTTGTCCATCGAGAAATCGTTAAAAGCCATGGCAAACTCCTCAAAAGTAAATGACACCCCAAGGGTATATAGTTGAATATATCCCATTGAGGTGTATATGCCAATACCCATAAGCCATCGCTTACTTTGCTTTCGAACATGCATTTTGCGTGTTTTTGTTTTATTTTGCTGCTTTAGCAGCCCTTCGGTGCAAGCCGACCAACTCGATGACGATTTGCAAACTGTTTGGGAGGCGCTCTGGGATCAACGCGGCACACCTCGGCAAATTTTGCGCTGGGATATCAGCAAAACAGTCACTTACTCTATCTCCGGACCTGCGGCCGCGCAAAACAAAGACCATTTACTAAAGGCGCTTGAAGCCGTGTCACAAGCCAGCGGCGTGCGTTTTATTGATATTCTTGTGCCGCAAAATGTACCCACTCAAATCATGCTGGATATTGAAGTGGTGAAAGATTCTGACATTGAACCCACCATGCCTTGCTTTGTGCGCAATCTGCGTTGGCGCAATTTCATGCTAGAGAAGGTGGCCATGAAAATGGGCGCACGACATGCATGGCAATGCAGTTTTCATGAAATGATGCATGCTATGGGTATTGCCGGGCATCCATCGGGCAAAACCGTGCTCAGCTATTTCCCTTACCGCCGTGATGTATTGATGGATTTAGACAAACTGATGCTAGCTACGATTTATGCATCGGATATGCCCAGTGGGGCAACACCACTCGAAGCCTTACAAATACTAGCAAAACAGGTAGCGGCGCAACCCCAACTCAGGTTAGCACCAACCATTGCACAAGAAAGAGCCAGCGCTTTTATTGAGCAAACTAAGCTAGCTATGACGCAGTTTGCGCAAGGCCAAGGCGACATTCCCAGCATCATCCGCCGCTCGGGTCGTGCCAGTGAAAGCCATATTGCCAATGCGCGCGCAGAAATGGCCTATTTTTTAGGCTTGACTGCCGCCCGCGACACACTCGCTTTACGCAATCTTGGCGAAGCTTACAAATGGTTTGCTCTCGCTGCAAACGCTGGACATGCCCGTGCGCAACTTTATTTAGGCCGAGCATACAAATATGGCATTGGAGTAGACATACTTATTGACAAAGCGCAAGCCATCGCTTGGTTGACCAAGGCTGCTTCCTCAGGTATTCCCGAAGCCAAGCTGGAGTTGACCAATCTAATGGAGGCAAAAAACTCACTAGTCCTTCCAGCTGCAACTCCAACTCCACCCACCGCCACACCACAACCACAGCCGAATCTACCAAACCATGACATCGCGCATCCCTCCCATCCAGTGCCTTCTAAGCTTTGAAGCCCTTGCGCGGCTGCGCAGTGTGACGCAAGCGGCGCAAGAGCAGTGCGTCACGCCCAGCGCTATTAGCCACCGGATTCGCCAGCTGGAGGACATGGTGGGGCTGCGCTTATTTGGGCGGGCGGATTTTTCGTTGACCACCGAGGGCAGCGAGTATTTAGCCCAAGTGCGCGAGGGGCTGGCCGCACTGCAGCGCTTTCCCAGCAAGGACGCGCCGCAGGGCAAGGCTAAGCTGCGCGTGGCGGTCACGCCCACCTTTGCGCGATCTATTTTGATGCCGCGCCTGAAAAGCTTTGCCGATGCCTACCCCGAGATCGACCTGACCCTGCAAGTGAGCATTCCGCTCCTAGACGTGGTGGCCGAAGATGCCGACTTGACGATTCGATTTGGCACAGGCCGCTATGCAGATGTAGAACATATCTGCTTGTTCAAAGACATGGTCACGCCCATGGCCTCGCCTGCCTACGTGCGCGAATGCGGGCCTTTTGAAAGCGCGCAAGATTTAGCCAAAGCCAAGCTCCTGAAAAGCCCACTAGAGCCGTGGCGCACTTGGTTTGCCGCCCACCAGCTCGACTGGCCAGAGCCAGCGGACGGCTCCAGCTTTAACGACATAGGCCTGATGTGCGACGCCGCCGCACTGGGGCTGGGCGTGGCGCTGATACGCCTCAAACTAGGCCAGCCTTGGCTAGACAGCGGCGCACTGGTGCGGCTTTTTGCAACCGAAGCGCCCAGTCCGCATGCGCATTACCTGTGTTGGCGCACCGGCGCGCTCGACCGCTGGGAGGTGGCCGCCTTTGTGCAGTGGCTGCGCGCCAGTGTGGCGGCTTGAATGTGCGGATGCTATGCCATGCATTGGCTTTTTGCTGATAAAAAAACTGGCCGATGTCATTGGCATATGGTCATAGTGCGCTATCAAAAATATACCAGAACTTTCAAGCGATTTAATAATTCGGCTCACGCTGGCGAAGTGCAGGCCAAAGGCTTGGCCTATGTCTTTAGGGCTGAGTGGTGAAGACCACATGGGAAATCCAAGCGTAGAGGCGGGACATGGGACTTGATTTAGCGGTTTGGTTGGGATGTTGCATTACAAGACTTGCCCCTTCCCTTTTATGACCATGTGCTTCGGCAAAGGCGCTTACGCCGCCTTTCCATGTAAAACCTCAACTGGCAATGCCCCGTTAGCACGCGCATCTAAGACCACCACCTCCACCGTGGTGCCGTCTGCGGCATAGCTCAAGTGGGTGTTCCAGTCTTGCGACACCTCGCGGGTGATGGGTTTGTCAGACAAATGCATCACCAAAATGTCGTCATCGTCGTAATAAGTAGTTCGCATATCAGTCCTTGGATACAAAATCGTGCATGACGGTTTTTACAACCACTGAAGTTTCTAGCACCAACACGGCGCAAATCAAGTTGTCGCTTCGGCCTTCTAATTGCTTGAATGCCCACAGGTGCGTATCATCTTTGCGCTTGGTCTCACCAGTGTCAATCACACTGAGTAATTCTAAATTCGTGATGTTGCGCTGCACCATTCGCAATGCAGCATGGCGGGTTAAAACGACTGGGCGCTCAAAACGGATACTGTACATGAGCGCAATGGTATCCGTTTTTGAATGTCTATTGGTTTGGCATGTAATTTTCCACAAGACCACCAAAATGCTATAAATTAAATAGCTTAGTATGCCTATTTTACTTTGACATTGCTTGGTTTTATTACAAACTCTGTGGCATTAAGCGGCCCGACCAACTTGTCTTAGGTATTGGATGCAGTATTAGCGTTTCTAGTTGGTCAAAAACAATTAAAATTAAGGTGCTTTAGCCCCTAGCGCAACTGGCTCAGCTGCGGCAGGTTTAGTCGTATCCGCAGACGCTACCATTGCCCGCTTGGGCAACTGCGCATAGCCCACATTGAGCGCGTTGGCCACGCATTTCTTTTGCATCAGGGCTTTGTCCACCGCAGGGTCGGGCGGCAGCTCGCGCAGTTGTTTGGCGCAGTCGCGCGTGATCAGGCGTTCGCCCTCGGTGCGGCTTACCAAACATTGGCGCAGTTGTAGCTTGCGGTCATTGCCCTGCACGCCCGCCAGCTCGGCTTGGCAGCGCTGCATTTTGCTGGGGCTGCTCTGTGCTGCGGCTGGTGCAATCGCTGCAGCCAGCCAGATGCTGCCCAGAATAGCCAGCACGGGGGCATTGGTTTTAATATGTCGAACGAATACAGGCATGGATACTGTCATTTTTTGCGTAGATGGTGCATAGATGCTGGGCGCGCGCCGCAGCTTAGAAAGCAGGGATTGCAGGCGTTTGTGAAAAAACTTCAGCCAAATGCATTGCAAAATCGCCTACAGTTGACTTTATTACACACACCAAGGGTTTTTCTATGAACGCCTCTGTTTCCCCCGAACTATTAGCCAAAACCGAGCAATTAGCCCGCATATTGCCCGCCTTGCAAGCGGTTTTGCCCGCGCACGCCATTTTGTGGCATAGCGAAGACACCACGCCTTATGAGTGCGATGGCCTCACCGCCTACCGCCAGCGGCCGCTGTGCGTGGTTTTGCCCGAAACCAGCGAGCAGGTGCGTGCGGTGTTGCAGGCCTGCCACCGATTAAGCGTGCCAGTGGTGGCGCGTGGGGCGGGCACTGGCCTCTCAGGCGGGGCCATGCCGCACAAGCTGGGCGTGACGCTCTCTTTGGCCAAATTCAATAAAATTCTCAGTGTGGACAAATACAGCCGCACAGCGCTGGTGCAGTGCGGCGTGCGCAATTTGGCCATTAGCGAAGCGGCTGCGCCCTATGGCCTGTATTACGCGCCCGACCCCAGCAGCCAAATTGCCTGCACCATTGGCGGCAACGTGGCCGAAAATTCTGGCGGGGTGCACTGCCTTAAATACGGGCTGACGATTCACAACATCCTCAAAGTCAAGGGTTTCACCATTGAAGGCGAAGAAGTCGTTTTTGGCGGTGACGCGCTAGACGCGCCCGGACTGGATTTACTGGGCGTGGTGATTGGCTCCGAGGGCATGTTGGCCATTACCACCGAAGTCACGGTCAAGCTGATTCCTAAGCCGCAGCTGGCGCGCTGCATCATGGCCAGCTTTGACGACCTGCGCAAAGCGGGGGATGCGGTGGCCAGCGTGATAGCGGCAGGCATCATTCCCGCAGGCCTAGAGATGATGGACAAGCCCATGACGGCGGCTGTGGAAGACTTTGTGCATGCGGGCTACGACCTCACTGCCGAGGCGATACTGCTGTGCGAATCTGACGGCACACCCGAAGAGGTAGAAGAAGAGATAGGCCGCATGAGCGAGGTGCTGCGCCGCTGTGGCGCTACTGCTATTACAGTGAGCAGCAGCGAGGCCGAGCGCCTGAAATTTTGGAGTGGCCGCAAAAACGCCTTCCCCGCCAGCGGCCGCATCAGCCCCGACTACATGTGCATGGACAGTACCATTCCGCGCAAGCGCTTGGCCGATATTTTGCTGGCCATTGCCGAGATGGAGAAAAAATACCAGCTCAAATGCGCCAATGTGTTCCACGCGGGCGATGGCAATTTGCACCCTTTGATATTGTTTGATGCGAATGACCCAGACCAGCTGCACCGCTGCGAGCTTTTTGGCGCAGACATACTGGAAACCAGCGTGGCCATGGGCGGCACGGTGACAGGCGAACATGGCGTGGGCGTAGAAAAGCTCAACAGCATGTGTGTGCAGTTCAGCGCAGCAGAAAACGAACACATGTTCGCCATCAAACGCGCCTTTGATGCCAAGGGCCTGCTAAACCCCGGCAAAGTGATACCCACCTTGCAGCGCTGCGCCGAGTATGGGCGCGAGCTGGTGCGCGGCGGCGTGCTCAAGCATTCGGAATTACCTCGGTTTTAGGGGCGGCTTTTGTACGTGGATCAGTTCATTTACTACGGCGGCTAACCCGGCGCAGCCAGCCTGATTGGCGATGAAGCGCGCTGGGCTGCTTATGTGCGCGATGCCTTGATCGAAACCACCATCAGCAAAGACGTGCTTTTGCTCACCCCTGTGCAAAAACCCGCCCTGCTGCGCCGCGTGTTTGATTTGGCCTGCCGCTACAGCGGCCAAGAGCTGAGCTACCAAAAAATGATGGGGCAACTCTCTGGCGCTGGCAACAACACCTCGCTGGCGCTTTACCTTGAATTACTTGAGGGCGCAGGCATGGTCTGCGGCCTGCAAAAGTATGCCGGACAAGCCGTGCGCCAGCGCGCCCAGCCACCCAGGGCTAGATGCGTTTTGCACGTAATTTGCGGGCGCAAGGCCACAGGTGCTGGGCACGAGCGGCGTGCCACTGCATACTTGGTTTACGCTGGCTTGATAATGCGGGCTTGGGCGCTGGAGCCATCAAAAAACCAGTTCTTGCTTTAAGCAAACGCCAAATGCCCATGCAGCTGCTGCGCTGGTCGCACACGGATTTCAATGTCGTAACCCATACGGGTAAGGCAATCCATGAGCTTGCGCTCCGATAAATTGGTGAAATCGCCGTTCATCATGGCCGATACCTTAGACTGTGTGATGCCCATTCGCACTGCGGCATCAATTTGCGTCATACCAAGGCGGCGCATGGCTTTGCGGATTTCCACCACAAGCCCCGTTTTAATAGCCAGCTTGTCAGCATCTGGCAGAGCTAAATCGGCATAGACATTGCCACTTCCAGAGTGAACCTCTACACCCTCAATGCTAGTTTTTTGCATTTTCTAATTCCTTTGCAAAAGCTTGGGCTATTTTGAGCCTCGCGTGAATAATTGCCATGTCTTCTCTTGGTGTTTCCGAGCCTTTTTTACTCTTCTTTTGAAAGCAATGCAGCACAAACACGGCTTGAGCGAACTTCACCGTATAGACCGCCCGATATGTACCACCCACATCACTTTCCACCACCTCCAGCACACCTGCCCCGCCAAAGCCTTTGAGCGGCTTCGCATCGTCATGCTGGTCGCCAGCTTGCGCTAACGACAGCGCAAAACCAAAGAATCGCCGCACATCAGCAGGAAGCGCCATCAAGTCTTTATGGCTGCTGGATATCCATTTGAGCGGTCTTTCAAATTTGTCGGGCATTCGTTAATTATGCCTGAAAGTAGATAATCTTCAATTCGCGACAACTCACCACGTATCAATCCGCAACCCCACACAGCCCAGCACAGGCGCATCACGCAGGGCTTGGCTGATCCAGCGGCGGGTGTCGGCTGGGTCAACGACGGCATCAATTTCTAGGGTTTGCGCCATATTGATGGCGCTGCCTGCGGCGTATTGTTTGGCCACTAATTCTTCGTACAAAGCGTCGTGCGCAGCCTCTGTGGGCGCAGCAGCTAGCTCTTTTTTGTAGCCCAGCTTGACTGCGCCCTCAAGCCCCATAGCGCCAAACTCAGCGGTGGGCCAAGCAATGGTGAACTGCGGGGCATGCAAGCTGCCAGCAGCCATGGCCATAGCGCCCAAGCCGTAAGCTTTGCGCAGCACCACGGCCAGCAGGGGCACACGCAGGTGGGCGGCTGCGATGAACAGGCGGCTTACGTGGCGCACCTGGGCGGTGGCTTCCACCTCGGGGCCCACCATGAAGCCGGGGGTGTCGATCAGGCTCACGATGGGCAGGCCGTGGGCGTTGCACAGCTGCATGAAGCGGGCGGCTTTGTCTGCAGCATCGGCATCAATGGCACCGCCCAGATGCAGCGGGTTGTTGGCCATGATGCCCACGGCCCTGCCCGCTATGCGCGCCAGTGCGGTGTGGATGCCTGCGCCAAAGCCGGTGCGCAGGGCTAACACAGAATCGGCATCGGCCAGCGCTGCAATGGCGGCGCGGCTGTCGTAGCTGCGGCGGCGGTTTTCGGGGACGATCTGGCGCAGGGTATTGACTTGCTCGGTGGTTTGCGCAACTTCTTCACGCAAGACTTGCACTGGATGGGTAAAAAACCCCACATACTGCCGCGCAATTGCTACCGCCTGCGTTTCATCATCCACCAACACGTCAATCACGCCACTGGCATGCTGCACCTTGCTCGGCCCAATCTCCTCGGGCTTGAAAACACCCATGCCGCCGCCCTCCACCATGGCCGGGCCGCCCATGCCGATGTTGCTCCCCCGCGTGGCAATCACCACGTCGCAGCAGCCCAACAGCGCGGCATTGCCCGCAAAGCAGCGGCCAGCGGCGATGCCCACAACAGGCACTTGGCCGTTAAGCCGGGCAAAGCTGGCAAAGGTGGCCACATGCAGCCCCGCCACAATCGGCATGTCCACGTCACCGGGCCTGCCGCCGCCGCCTTCGGCAAACAGCACCACTGGCAGTTTCTCAGACAAAGCAATGCCCAGCATGCGGTCAGTTTTTTGGTGGTTGCGCATGCCCTGCGTGCCCGCCAGCACCGTGGCATCATAGGCCATCACCACACAACGCGCACCGCCCACGCTGCCAATGCCGGTGACCATGCCGTCAGCGGGCGTGTTGGCCACCAAATCGTCCATGCTGCGCCTCAAAGCCTGCGCCGCCACGGCCAGCGCGCCGTATTCCACAAAGCTACCCGCATCCACCAGCGCCGCCACGTTTTCCCGCGCGCTGCGCATGCCCAGCGCGTGGCGCTTGGCCATGGCCTCGGGGCGCGCCGCGTCAAGCGTGGGGGCGTGGCGGGCGATGACTTTTTGCAAATCGGGGCGCAGGCCACCGCTTGAATGGCTGGCCTCGGGTGTTCGCGCCACGCCTGCAAGCATCTCCGCCGCGACTGTAGCTACGCCTTGGCTGCGAAAGGCTTGGGAATTGTTTAGTAAATCCGTATTTTGAGAAATTTCAGTCATATGTCGGCGCGATATGGTCATACTTTGCTCATAAATCAGTAGCGTTTGACCATCCTCCACCACATCCCCCACCGCCGCCTGCAGCTCGCTCACCACGCCTTCACAATCAGAGCGCAGCTCATGCTCCATCTTCATGGCCTCCACAATCGCCAGCAGCGCGCCCTCTCTGAACGCAGTACCCTGTGGGGCTAGGTAAACGATGGTGGCGGCTAGGGGTGAGGTTAATTGCATGGCGCTAACTGTACGCGATGCACCCTGCCGCGCCTGTGCTTTTTGCGCCAATGCCCAATAGGCCTGCCCATCAATACCACGTGAAAAAATGGACCGCGTATGATTTTTGTATATACAATACTTAAAATGCTAAATTTGATTGTTTCATCCGCCATTTTGGCGAAGTTGCGTGACAAGCACCAAGTCAGTTTGCGCGAAATAGAGCAGTGTTTTGAGAACTTGGATGGTGATTTTCTAGAAGATGACCTTGAGGAACACCAAACCGATCCTGCCACGCTGTGGTTTGTAGCGCCCACCAATCGTGGACGCTTATTGAAAGTGATTTTCATGTCCAAACAGGGCAAAGTCACCATAAAATCCGCGTACGAACCCAATATTCGCGTCATTGAGATATACAAAAAATTTGGATACTAAATATTATTTTGAGGAAAATCATGCGCAAAGCAACAATTGTAGGAACAGTAGAAGCATGGGAAACAGGCGCACTGGGCGAAGACGCGGCGCACGTGCGCAAAGTCTCGGCACACACCAAAAGCGAAGTGGACGATGCACTGGGTTTGCAGGCGATATCGATTCGCCTGCCTAAAGCCACCATAGATACCTACAAGCTGCTCGCCCAGCTGCACGGCGTGGGCTACCAGCCGCTGATGCGCGATGCAATCAGCCGCTGGGCGGACGGCGAGTTGCGCCAAATGCTGGTGGCAGCGGCTCATGACAAAACTGCCAAATCTAAAGCCCCATCCGCAGCGTTTGAGCCACTGCGCAGAGCCGCCTAAATTGAGTCTGCGCTGACGCCAAGCGCATGCTGTTTGCTTGGCGCCTTTGCGGCTACTGGGTTGCGCGCCCGATCTGACGCGCCCGATCAGCGTTTTGGCTATCCCGACGCGCCCTCATGCGGGAGTACCCTTGCATCGGTCGGTCGGGATAGCCAAAACGCTGATCGGGCTATGCT
>JAYTMT010000052.1:0-12340 GCA_043728315.1 Polaromonas sp.
GCCGCACGGGTGACGGATTTGAGGGTGGCCACCCAGTAAAAAGCTTCTACAAAACGCAGGTTCATACAATGCCATTTCGGAATTAAGCAGGGGAATACACGGAGTATCAGGCATGGATTTTGCACTTATGCTCTAGTACCCGTTGTGGACATGCTTTTAGGTGGTGCACGCTACCCGCCAATAAGGTCCTCAGACTTTTCCTTGAATGTTGCTTAACCGACTGGAATCACCATGTTTTTAAAATTTAGTCTAGGCCTAGCCGCCACCGTTTTAGTCCAAGGCGCTTTTGCGCAAACCAAGTGGGATTTGCCAGCGGCCTACCCTGCCACGAATTTTCACACCGAAAACTTGAGCCAATTTGCCAAAGACGTGGACGCAGCTACGGGCGGCAAACTCAAAATCACGGTGCATGCGAATGCATCGCTTTTCAAAGCACCCGAAATCAAACGCGCCGTGCAGGGTGGCCAAGCACAGCTGGGTGAGATTTTATTGGCCAATTTTGCCAATGAAAACCCGATTTATGCACTGGACGGCGTGCCTTTTTTGGCCACGGGCTACACCGATGCCAAGAAGCTCTACAGCGTATCCAAAGCGCCTATGGACAAACTGCTGGCCGCGCAGGGCATGAAGATGCTGTTTAGCGTGCCATGGCCACCGCAGGGCATTTACAGCAAGCGCGAGATCAGCTCGGTGGCAGATTTGCGTGGCATCAAGTGGCGTGCCTACAGCCCCGCCACGGCAAAAATAGCCGAGCTGATTGGTGCGCAGCCCGTGCAAATCCAAGCTGCTGAGCTTAGCCAAGCGCTGGCTACTGGCGTGGTAGAAAGCTATATGAGTTCGGGCTCCACCGGCTACGACAGCAAAACCTATGAGCACATTAAAAACTGGTACGACACCCAAGCTTGGCTGCCCAAAAACGGCGTGATTGTGAACCTCAAAGCCTTCAACGCGCTGGATGCTGCCACCCAAGCAGCAGTCACTAAAGCTGCGGCTGAGGCTGAAGTGCGCGGCTGGAAAGTCAGCGAAGCCAAAAACGACGAGTATAAAAAACTCCTGACCGACAAGGGCATGAAGATCCACAAGCCAAGCCCCAAACTCATGACTGATATGCAACAAGTCGGTGGCATCATGCTGGCCGACTGGCAAAAAGCCTCAGGCACTGACGGCGCGGCCATCATTGCAGACTACAGCAAGCAGCGCGCGGCTAAATAAGCCAGCTGCGGCGTATGACATCACCAGTGCCAACACCGCAGGCAAAGCACCCCGCAGCTAAAGCGCAGCGGGGTGCTTTGCCTGCGCCACTGCGCAAGGGGCTGGATGGGCTTTTTGACGCGGCAGCAGCCGTGGCCGCTTGCTGCGTGCTGGCCATATTTGTGCTGATGATTGTGGGTGGCGTGGGCAGGCAGCTCAATGTCAAGGTCAGTGGGGTCAACGACATTGTGGCGTGGCTGTGCGCAGCGGCTTCTTTTTTTGCCATGGCGCATGCATTCAAGCATGGTGATTTTGTGCGGGTAACCCTGATTTTAGAAAAACTCTCTGCGCCTGTGCGGCGCTGGTTTGATCTGGTGTGCCTGTCGATAGCGGCGCTGTCCGTGGGGTATTTGACGCATTCGGCCACCGCCTTCACCCTAGAGAGCTACGAGTTTGCCGAGATGGCCACGGGCTTGGTGGTGATACCTATTTGGATACCACAGGCCAGCTTTGTAGTGGGCAGCTGGCTGCTGCTATTGGCCGTGCTCGATGAGCTGTGGATTGTGCTGTGTGGTGGCAAGCCCAGCTACCAAACGGCAGTAGAAGAGCGGCACGCCAAGGGCGATTTTTCTGCCGATGTGTGAGCGCTTGCTAATCCCCCTTGGTTTTTAGGATTGTTGGTATGGACATTCTCAGCATAGGGGCACTTTTGCTCTTGGTGATGCTTTTGCTGCTCAGCGGGGGCGTGTGGATTGCCATGACACTGGCTATTGTGGGCTGGGTGGGGCAGGCGTTTTTCACCAACACTATGCCGGGTAAAAACCTGTTCAGCGCTTTTTGGGAAAGCAATGCCAGCTGGGAGTTGGCCGCCTTGCCTTTGTTTATTTGGATGGGCGAGATTTTGTTTCGCACCAAATTGAGCGAGGAAATGTTTGAAGGCTTGCGGCCATGGCTTAACCGCATCCCTGGGCGTTTGATGCACACCACCATTTTGGGCTGCGGGGTATTTGGCTCAGTTTCTGGCTCGTCTGCGGCCACCTGCGCCACTATTGCCAAAGTGGCTCTGCCCGAACTGGTGCGCCGTGGCTACAACGAAAAGCTGGCCATAGGTGCGCTGGCTACCGCAGGCACACTGGGCATTTTGATTCCGCCCTCAATTACCATGGTGGTCTATGCGGTGGCCGCTGATGCGTCGATTATTCGGATATTTTTGGCAGGCTTTTTACCCGGCGCTTTGCTGATGCTGCTGTTTTCCGGCTATATCGCTTGGTGGAGTCTGCGTAACCCTAGCCAAGTGCCTGCTGCGGACCCGCCCACCAACTTGCTTGAAAAAATCAAACGCAGTGGCCAGCTGATTCCTTGCGCGCTGCTGATTGTTTTCATTGTGTGGGTATTGGTGGCTGGCTGGGCTACGGCCACCGAGTGCGCTGCCTTTGGGGTGTTGGGCTCGCTGGCCATTGCCGCTTGGGGGCGCAGCCTCACTTGGCAAAATTTCTGGGACGGCCTGATGGGCACCACGCGCACCAGTTGCATGATCATGTTTATATTGGCAGGTGCTGCATTTTTAACCAAAACCATGGCGTTCACAGGTGTGCCGCGTGAGCTGGCCGAGTGGGTTAACAGCATGAACCTCTCGCCCTATGCCTTGATTGGCTGCTTGGTGGTGGTGTATTTGATTTTGGGCACTGCACTAGACGGCATCAGCATGATTGTGCTGACTGCGGCCGTGGTTTTGCCGATGATTCAAAAGGCGGGCTTTGACTTGATCTGGTTTGGTATTTTCATTATTTTGCTGGTAGAGATTGCCGAGGTCACACCGCCAGTGGGCTTTAATTTGTTTGTGCTGCAAAACATGACGGGCAAAGACAGCAACCTGATTGCCAAAGCAGCGCTGCCGTTTTTTGGTTGTTTGGTGGTTTGCATTGCGCTGATTACGCTGTTTCCACAGATCGTCACCTTCTTGCCAGACTTGGTGATGGGAGTGGACAAGTAGCCAGTGTATGTTTGCGCTTGACCTCTGCTACGCCCCAAGCAAGGCCATCAAGCAAAAGGCTTGAGCAGGCGCGCATCGTCTAGCAGTGATTTGGTCTGCATGCCTGTGGCAGCTTCAATCGCGCTGCGGTAGGGCGGCATATTGGTGCATTCGAGCACCAGCACTTGCAAGGCAGGTGCGCGTGCTTTAAGCGCCACGGCTGCGGCCACCACATCGGCGCTGGCTTTGTCCAAATCCATGCTGGGCTGGTTGGTCAATATCTGCGTGGCAAATTCGCCCAATGGATTCACGCCCTGCACCAGCACATCTTTCAAGCGCTCTTTGGGCACGCCAGCAGCGCGCAAATGCTCTGTGCCCAGCTTGCTGGCGCTGATGGTGAGCACCCCCACCTGCGCATGGATTTTGAGCAGCGCAGGCAGCTGCAGCAAGCTGGAGCTGACCACGGGCAGGCGCGTGACCGATTGCAGCTCTTTTTGCAGCAACACCAAAAACCCGCAGCTGGTGGTAATGGCCCACGCGCCCTTGCGCTCCAAGAGGCGCACAATATTTTGCAGCCCCGGCACAATGCGCGCTTGCCGCAAGCTGGCCGCCGACTGCACCACTTTGTCGGGCCACACGCCTTTGATGGTCTCAAAATGTACAGGCAGCGCAAAAGTGTCAGGATGCCCCACATCGCCCAGCGGGCGAGGAAACTGCGTGTCGAGCATGATGATGCCCAAAAAGCCTCTGCCGCCTGCGTTGGGCTGTTGAGGTGCGTTGAAATGGATAGCCATGCGTCATGATAAATGCAAATTCTGGCAATTGCGGCATTAGCATGTGGCAAATGCTTAGGGCAATTGGCTACACTGGCTGCATGGCAACTATTTCTGCAATTTGCATTGGGGCATCGCTGGGCGCGTTGGCGCGCTGGCAGCTGGGGCTGTGGCTCAACGCAGGTGTGATGCTGCCTTGGGGCACACTGGCGGCAAATTTATTGGGCGGCTATTTGGTGGGCGTGTGTGTGGCCGTGTTCCAAGCCATGCCCGAGCTAGACCCCATTTGGCGCATGGCCTTGGTCACCGGCTTCTTAGGCGCGCTCACCACGTTTTCATCGTTTTCAGCCGAGGTGGTGCAGATGCTGCAATCGCAGCGCTATGCCTTGGCGCTGGGCACAGCGGGTTTGCATTTGATGGGCAGTTTGGTGTTGACTATTTTTGGCATCAAAAGTGCTTTATATTTGATAGCGCGATGAGACCATATCACGCTGACATTGGTCATATTTCTACTAGAATTCCAAAACGTATTACCCAATTTTGTAAGCATGCCCAATCTTGTTGAACAAATCCGCGAAGCGCTTGCCATGTTCGCAGCCACCGACACCAAGCCTGCCTTGATCGGCGGCTTGGCGGTGGCTGCGCATAGCGTGGTGCGCGCCACCAAGGATGTGGATTTTCTATTAGAGGCAGACGATGGCGACAAGGTGCATGCGGCCTTGCTGAAGTTGGGCTACCAATGCATCCACCGCAGCGAAGACGCCGCCAACTATGTGCGTGGCTCAGAAGGGCTAGATTTGCTGTACGCGCATCGCCCTCTTGCGCGCCGCCTGCTAGCCCAGGCGTCAGAGCGCGAGACTCCGATGGGCCGAGTGCGTGTCATCAGCGTAGAGGGATTGATTGGTTTTAAGTTGCAGGGCTATGTGAACGATGCCACGCGCACACGCGATTTGGACGATATTCGCGCGCTGCTGAAAATACACCTCGCATCGCTGGACATGGCGCAATTGCGAGAGTACTTTGCGCTGTTCAATCAAATAGAACTGCTCAACACGCTCATTGCAGAAAATGGCAACTGAATCTCAATATGCATTGAAAGACGCCGTATTTGCAACGGATTCAAGCGCAGTGCTGGTGCGCGAAGCGGGTGTTCCTTTTCAGCCACCGCTTGCCAACGCAGACCCCATAGCCGAGTGGATCAGCCTGATGGAAGTCGTGCAAATGCTCTGTCCTGTTTGGCCCGTGCGTGACAAGCCGTTGCTGGGCAAAGAATGGAGGCTGTGATTGCAGGTGCTACCCGCCCCCGCGTTGCATATACAAATCAAAGCGCTTCATGAAGGTATAGCGCTGGGCATCGTCCATTGCTTCAAACACAAAGCGCACAAGCAGTCTGGGCAGCGTTACCATGCCGATGCGCCTTGGCTCGCCAGTGTGCCATGTGATGCGCAGGCTGGCCGCGTCAGATGCGGCCAGAGGCTGGGCTTGGAGAGCGCCTGTGCCTAGCGTCCAACGCACACCCCCCATAGCGGCGGGCAGCCACATCAGCCATTCGCGTTCTGAACAACCCATTTCGCGGTCAAACTGCGCGGCGTAAAAAGATTGCATAAAAGTCGACAGCCGCGCGTTAACCGCCAGCAATCGGCGGCCAAATGGCCAGCACATCGCCTTCTACCAAGGTTTTAGTGGCGCGCTTGTCAGGGTCAATATAGGTGCCGTTGACCAGCACCAGATGCACCAGCTTCATGGGCAAGCCAAAAGGCTCGATGATTTGCAAAATAGTGGATTCTGGGGCGACATTAAGCTGTGTGATATTGCCCACGCGGTCGGCAGCGGGCAAAAAATCGGTGAGCGAGGCGAATAGCTTGAGGGTGATCTTCATGGTGGCAGTTTAGCTGCAAGTGTTTTGTATAAAAAGCCCTGACGGCATCAATCTTGGCTGCACCAGTTGCAACTTCGTCAGCATCAACCGCGCCTACGTGCATCGGCCGCACCAAGCCACTGGTCTTGACCCTGCGCGGTGGCAATGTAGGCGGCCATGAGCTTGGTGGGATCGGCGGTGAGCGTGTCTTTCCAAGCGCCAAGTTTTACCTTGCCCTCCACCAGCCCGCGCAGCGCCCCCACATGCTCGGTCCAACCAATGCTGTTGCAGCCCACCATGACATCATCTTTGAACTGCATGGACAAGAGCTTGTAGGCCGCTTTGTCTTCAATCTCCACCTGCTCGCCGCCTGCCACGCCCTGCCAACTGCCAAAGCTGGTAGAAATCAGCCCCAGCGTGTCCAGTACGTTGATCTGGGTGACCTGCTGCAAGCGTGTGGGCTGACCCACCATGTTGAGTGCGGCCACACGGGCTTGGTCAGCCGCATTAGGCTGAATCGCGCTGACCACCTGCGCGCCAGTGAAATGGTCAAAAGCCTCGGCGCAGTCGCCCGCAGCGTACACGCCATCGGCATTGGTTTGCATGCGGTCATTGGCGAGCACGCCAATGTTGCAACTCACACCAGAACCAGCTAAGAAACCAATCGTGGGCTTGACACCTGTGGCGCTGATGATCACATCGGCCTCAATCGACTCCCCTGTAGACAGCTTGGCAACCAAGGCCGTACCACTTTGCGTGATGGACTCCACGCGCGCGCCAGTGTGCACATCCACGCCCTTGGCTTGGCACCAGCGCTTGATCATGCCGCCCGCCGCTGCGCCCATCATGCGCGGCACCATGCGGTCGCCCATTTCCACCACACTGAGTTTGCCAGTTTTGCCGCTTTCGATGCCTTTGGCACTTGTGCCAACCCTATTCGCCAGCGCTTCCATGATGATGCAGCCAATAAAACCTGCGCCCATTTGCAGCACCCGCGAGCCGGGTTTTACTTTATCCATAATCGCGCGCGCGTCAGCCAAAGTCCAGCAGCTGTAAATGCCGGGCAAGTCTATGCCAGCAATGGGCGGGCGCATGGGCGTGGAACCGGTGGCAATCAGCAGGCGGTCAAAACTGAGATTACTGCCATCGCCGAGCACTATACTTTTGCTAGCAGTATTCAGCGATTTGACGCTGACATTGACAGTTTTTATCTTTAAATCAGCCAAATGCGAAGCGGATTTGCGCAAATGCGTGCCCTGCTCTGCAATGTTGCCCACCAAGAGGTAGGGAATGGCCATACGCGAATACGGCGCTTCTTTTTCTTCACCAATCAGGGTGATCTGGTCGTGCGGCGCGTGTTTGCGAATGGTCTCAGCGGCTATCACGCCAGCAGGACCGGCGCCTATGATGATGTGGTGCATACATTGTCCTCACACAAAATACAAATACAAATTCAGGAACGCGAAAGACGCGAAGATTACGCGAGAAACGCAAAGGAAAACCAAAAGGTATTTTTCGCGTTTTTTGCGTAATCTTCGCGTCTTTCGCGCAACAGAAATTAAAAATCAATGGTGCTAAGCAAGCCCAATAGCCAACCTAGCAATCAACACGTCAAAGACCCAAGCGCTCTTTGGTTTTCGCAGTGGGTCTGCCCTCAGAGTCCCAGCCGCGCACTTCATAGTACCTAGGCATCATCTTGGCCAGCTCGTTGACCTTGCCTTTGGCGGGCCCTGTTTTCACCGCTTCGGTAAGCAGGCGCTTGGGCAGGCTGTCGTCTTTGGCGGTGAAGCCTGCGGCATTGTTGAACTCGCGCTCCATATTCCAAATACGCTCACCGATTTTCTCTAGCTCTTCGGTGGTGTATTGGTCGCCGCAAGCGGCTGCCATTTGCGGCGCTAGATCGGCCAAACCCCAAGCAAAGGTGGTGAACACGCACAGACCCGAGCTGTCAAAGGCTGCTGTGGCATCTTGAAATGCTTTCACCAGCTCAGGCTTGCCTTCATGCTCTAGCGGATCGGTTTTGACCGGAATACCCAGCACTTCAGAGGCGATGGTATAGCCGCGCAGGTGGCAAGCACCACGGTTGGACGTGGCGTAGGCCAGCCCAATGCCTTGGATACCGCGTCCGTCATAGGCGGGGAACTCTTGGCCTTTGACGCTCATGGACAAATCGGGGTGGCCATACTTAGCGGTGAGGCGCTTGGAGCCTTGGCCAATTTCTCTGCCAAAGCCTTCGCCATTGACCGTTTGCTCGGCAAAAAATGCCAAGGCGCGGGCTGAGCCAAAGGGTGCTTCGATGCCCAGCTGCTCTTTAGATAGCACGCCCATTTCATAGAGCTCCATCACAGCGCCCACCGTAGCGCCAAAGCTGATCGGGTCAATGCCCTGCTCGTTGCACATGAGGTTGGCGTATTGCAGCGCGTCAAGGTCGTTCACGCCATTGGCAGCGCCCAGTGCCCACGCCGCTTCGTACTCTAGGCCACCTGATGCGCCCCAGTATTGCGGTTTGTTCTCGACCGTGAAGTGGCCTTTGTCGATGGTTTGGATGCGGCCGCAGGCGATGGTGCAGCCAAAGCAGGCTTGGTTAGTCACCAGCGGCTTTTTGCCATCGCCCTTGCGTGGTGTGGCCATGGCTTCTGCGCCAATGTCTTTTGCGCCTTCAAACTGGCTGTCTTGGTGGTTGCGGGTGGGCAGCGCGCCCACTTCGTTGATCACACTCATGAGCACTTGTGTGCCATAGGTGGGCAAGCCCGAACCAGTCACAGGGTTGTCGGCCAAGATTTTTTTCTTCTCGGCAATCACTTTCATGAAGGCTTTGGGGTTGTGGATATTGCCCACGCCCTTGGTGCCGCGCACCGCTATGGCCTTGAGCATTTTGCTACCCATCACTGCGCCTACGCCAGAGCGGCCAGCCGCGCGGTGCAGATCGTTGACCACCGAGGCATACAGCACCATGTTCTCACCTGCTTTGCCCACACTGCACACGCGGGTGAGTGGGTCTTGCAGGCCCTTTTTCAAAGTCTCTTCGGTTTGCCACACGCTCTTGCCCCACAGGTGGGCCGCGTCGCGGATTTCCACGGTGTCGTCGTTGATGTACAGATAAACCGGCTTGGCCGATTTGCCCTCTACCACCACCATGTCCCAGCCCGCCATTTTGAGCTCAGCGCCCCAGTAGCCGCCAGAATTGGAGCAGGCTATTGCGCCTGTGAGTGGTCCTTTGGTAGACACTGTGTAGCGTCCGCCAGTGGAGGCCATGGTGCCAGTCAATGGCCCAGTGGTGAAATAGATTTTGTTGTCTGCTGACAGCGGATCGACGGTGGGAGACACCTCGGTGGTGAGGTATTTGGCGGCCAAGCCGCGCGAGCCAATGTAGGCCTGCGCCCATTGGGTGTTCAGTGGCTCGGACTTGACCGTGCCAGCAGTGAGGTTGATGCGAAGGATTTTTCCAGCCCATGACATGATGTGTGCTCCTAATTAATTGGTTGCCTATATCAACTCAGGCGGCCGACGGTTGATTGCCAAGGCGATCTGCCCAGGCCTTCATTTTGTCCATGCCCGTCCAGTTGGCGTCCACATAGGTGATAGCGCCTGTGGGGCATGCGTCTGCGCAGGCAGGCTCGCCGCCGCACAGGTCACATTTTTGGACTTTGCCAGTTTCTTGCACGTAATTAACCGTGCCAAATGGGCAAGCAATGGTGCATACCTTGCAGCCCACACAGGTGGAATCGTTGACCACTTTGGCACCAGTGGCTTTGTCAATCGTGATGGCCTCTACTGGGCATGCATGCAAGCACCACGCTTCGTCGCACTGGGTGCAGGTGTAGGGCACTTTTTTGCCCGTATGGTGAAAGTCAAATACCTTGATGCGGGATTTGCTGGTGGCGTAGGTGCCGTAGTTTTCAAAACTACAGGCCATTTCGCATTGCAAGCATCCGGTGCATTTGTCCGGATTGATGTGCAAGACTTTCTGCATACTGAGCTCCTTTATGGGTAGTTGCCGTGGGTTTGTAGACCTGTGTTCGGCATTGCCTATGAAATAATTTGCCTATGCATTGTTGAACAATACGCGCCAGAGGGCGCTATGGAAAACCCTAGGGTTTGGTGCGCTGCGCCTGCAAATTCTCAGAATGTGACACTTGGCGACAGCTTGCGCAGACTGCGCGATGCACAATAGAGCAAATTCAGAGACACCTCCATGATTGCCCAAGCTGACCGCCTCGCGCTAATCGATGCTGCACGCCATGCCGTGCTCAGCGGCGCTGGCCTGCAAGCAGCAACTGGCGTAGCGCCGTGGATTGCACAGTCTTGGCAGCGCTGCTTGGCGCTGGGCCACCAGCCGCAGCGCACGCTGGGCTTTGATGTGGTGACCGCGCATTCTCAGCGGCGCAGCTTTGAAGCCAACCACCAGCTAGCCTGCGCCGCGCAGCCCACACTGGTGCAGCTGGGTCAGGCCATAGCACAAACCCGTTATTTCGCTATCTTGACCAATGCCAATGGCATTGTGGTGGATGCTGCCGGGCAAATTGACCACAGCGACCGCCGCGCCAACCTGATCACCCGGCGCGGCGTGGATTTGTCCGAATCGGCGGTGGGCACCACGGCCATTGGCACCACATTAGTGGAGCAGCGCCACACATGGCTGCACCGCGGTGAGCATTTTTTTCAAGACACGCAGGCCTACTCTTGCGCAGGCGCGCCGATCACGGGCATCAACGGGCAATGTGTGGGCATGCTGGATGTAACGGGTATCGACGTGCCCGAGCGGCCTGAGCTGGTGAGCCTGGTGGCCACCTCTGCCCGCGCGATTGAAAACGCCTTGGTATTGGCACAGCGCCACAGCTTGGTGGTGCACCTGCATTGGCTAGGCCACAGCGGCAAAGACAATGAAGGCCTGCTGTGCTTGGACAGCGATGGTGCAGTGGTGGCGATGAACCCGCTGGCGCGCAGCATCTTGGGGCAAAGCACCGCCAATACCGCCGCCCTGCATGCCAGTGATTTGTTTGCCATGCAATGGGAGCGATTGTTTGACCCCCTGCACCACAGCACCAGCTTGCAGGTCAATCTGTGGTCGGGCTTGGCCGTGGGCGTGCGCACCAGCGCCACTGGCAAGTTGCCTCCCAGAGGCGGCGGCATGACAGCTAGCAGCGCCCCACTGAAAACCCAAGAAACCCTGCTGATCCGGCGCACCGTGGAGCAGCACAAAGGCAATGTGGCCGCAGCGGCGCGGGCGCTGGGCTTGAGCCGGGCCACGGTGTACCGCAAACTAGGCGTCCAAAAATAAAGCCCCAGCGCTTGGCGCATGGGGCTTTGTGCAATAGCGCTGCGCTCGGGCAGCGCGGGGTGCGGGGCGATTACACCAAGGTCAAGGTGACATCAATGTTGCCGCGTGTGGCATTCGAATACGGGCATACCACGTGGGCTTTGTTGATCAGGTCTTGGGCGGCAGCTCTGTCCATGCCGGGCAGGCTGATGTTGAGCGCCACTTCAATGCCAAAGCCGTTGGGAATAGGGCCAATACCCACAGCGCCAGCAATGCTAGCATCGGCTGGCAGGGCCATTTTGCTTTGCGATGCCACAAATTTCATAGCACCCATGAAGCATGCACTGTAGCCTGCGGCAAACAGTTGCTCAGGATTGGTGACTTCGCCTCCTGCGCCGCCCATTTCTTTGGGGGTGCCCAGCTTGACATCTAAAAACCCGCTGTCGCTGCGGGCATGGCCATCACGGCCACCAGTAGCCGTGGCGTGGGCGGTGTAAACAACTTTTTGTAAAGACATGGTATTTTCCTTTTTTAAGGTGGGTTGAGAAACGGTTTAAAAAAACTATGCGCTGGCAAGCAGCGCGGTGCGCAGACCCTGCAGGCGAACATTTAAATCGGACAAATCAGCCACGCTACAAGCCGAGGCCTGCGCCACGCAAGCAGGAATCTGGCTGGCCTTGGCTTGCAGTGCGCGGCCTTTGGCAGTGAGGCAAACGAGCACACAACGCTCATCCTCGGCGCTGCGCTTGCGCTGCACCAAGCCAAGCAGCTCCAGTTTTTTAAGCAGCGGTGTGAGCGTGCCGCTGTCTAAAAACACGGCTTGCCCAATGGCAGAGACCATCACGCCCTGCGGCGCTGCGCTTTCCCAAAGCACCAGCATCACGATGTATTGCGGGTAAGTGAGCCCCAGCTTGGCCAAAAGCGGCCTGTATACCTTGGTCATGGCCAAAGACGCGGAATACAGCGCGAAACAGGTGTGTTGGTTTAGCGGGAGGCTGGGCATAGGTTAAATTGTACCATATTAAATTGTGTACAATTTAAATTAATGCCCATTTGTAATCCAAGACAGATGGTTTGAAAGGTTTGGAAGCGCTTGTTTTGCTCGATTGGTCAAGGGTTTGGCTTTGCTTGCTCAGCCTTGTGCTGTATTAGCTGTGCTCTGCGCGTCTTGCTCGCCATTGCTCTGTCGCGCCCGATCAGCGTTTTGGCTATCCCGACGCGCCCTCATGCGGGAGTACCCTTGCATCGGTCGGTCGGGATAGCCAAAACGCTGATCGGGCTATGCT
>JAYTMT010000053.1:0-5073 GCA_043728315.1 Polaromonas sp.
TTGGTGGAAATGTCCATGAGATTGAAGATACAAGAAGCGGGCTCTGTTTGAGGGCTTTAGCCCGAGTTAGGCCGCTTCCCCCCATTTGTTCAAAAAAACCAGCTTCCCGCGTAGCGGGCCAGCGATCCGTTTGCGCGTTGGCATAGCGCTCGCTTAGCCGCAGCAGTGACCAAGCAAGGCATGAGCCCTTTGACAAGCTCAGAGCGAGCGGAAGGCGCATGAACCCTTCGACAAGCGCAGGGCGAACGGACAAAATGAGAAGTATTCGGCAGAGCCTTGGACAGAGATGGTATTTAAACGAACAGCACGAAAATATCACACCCGTTTAAGCGCAAGCAGCGACTTGTCTAATGCCCGTTTGTCCGCACTGCGCTGGGCACTGGCCGATTTTTCGTGTTTGCCCGCTGCGCCGCTGCTGGCGCGCTTGGCCAGTGCGCGCTGCACCGGGTTGCGCATGGCGGCTGGCGGTAATACCAGTACGTTGGGGGCTGGGGGAGGGGTGGTTTTCACGGTTCTGCGGGGCATGGCAAAATCATACGCTTAAAGAGGCGTTTTTTTGCTTCATTTTGCCCCAGTTGGCCGAGTTTCTCTGCCGCGCTTTCCCGCCGATTTTCCATATTGAGTTACCTTAGCGTTTTCCCCATTTGATGTTCGACATTACCTTCCCCGAATCGCTGCCCGTATCAGCGCGCCGCGACGAAATAGCCGCTGCCATTGCGGCCCACCAAGTGGTCATTGTGTGCGGTGAAACAGGCTCCGGCAAAACCACCCAGTTGCCCAAAATTGCCTTGGCCTTGGGGCGCGGCAAGTGCAACTACCCCACAGGCAAAGGTAAGCTCATTGGGCACACCCAGCCTAGGCGAATTGCTGCGTCTTCAGTAGCAAAACGCATTGCTGAGGAGCTTAAAACCACGCTGGGCGATGTGGTGGGCTACAAAATTCGCTTCCAAGACAGGCTGTCTAAAGACGCGTCCGTCAAGCTCATGACCGATGGTATTTTGCTGGCCGAAACGCAGGGCGACCCTGACCTGAAAGCCTATGACACCATCATCATTGACGAGGCGCACGAGCGCTCGCTCAATATCGATTTTTTACTCGGTTACCTCAAGCAATTGTTGCCGCGCAGACCCGATTTAAAAATCATCGTGACCTCGGCCACCATTGATGCAGACCGCTTTGCGCAGCATTTTGCGTCGATGCGGCGCGATCCTGCGCAGGGCAGTGGCGAGGCGGCTTGGACGCTGGTACCCGCGCCAGTGATTATGGTGAGCGGCCGCACCTTCCCTGTAGAGCAGCGCTACCGCCCCTTTGAGGAAAGCCGCGATTATGGGCTTAACGAAGCCATAGCAGATGCGACCGATGAGCTCTGGATGGGCGCAGGGGGCGGTGACATTCTGGTCTTTTTGCCCGGTGAGCGCGAAATACGCGAGGCAGCAGACCATTTGCGCAAGCATCTGTCGCACCAGCCGCTGCACCGCGGTGCCCAGGTGATTCCGCTGTTTGCCCGCCTGAGCCAGGCCGAGCAAGACCGCGTGTTTGAAACCGGAGGTGCCAAGCGCATCGTGCTGTCCACCAATGTGGCCGAAACCTCGCTCACCGTGCCCGGTATACGCTATGTGATTGACGCAGGCACAGCAAGGGTTAAGCGCTATAGTTTCAGGAACAAAGTGGAAATGCTGATGGTTGAACCCATCAGCGCGGCAGCAGCCAACCAGCGTGCGGGCCGCTGCGGGCGCGTGGCCAATGGCATTTGCATACGGCTGTACGACGAGAAGGATTTTGCGGCACGCCCGCGCTTTACCGACCCCGAGATTTTGCGCAGCTCGCTGGCGGGCGTGATTTTGCGCATGGAGTCCTTGCGGCTGGGTGATGTGCATGATTTCCCCTTCATAGAGCCGCCCCAGCGCCGCGCCATAGCGGATGGCTACCAGCTCTTGCACGAGCTGGGCGCGGTGAACGATGCCAACGCGCTCACGCCAATGGGCGTAGAGCTCTCGCGCCTGCCGCTTGACCCGCGCGTGGGTCGCATGATTTTGGAGGCCAGAGCGCGTGGCGCGCTCGACGAAGTGCTGGTGATAGCCAGCGCTCTGAGCGTGCAAGACGTGCGCGACCGCCCGCTAGAAGCCCAGCAGCAGGCCGATGCCGCGCATCAGAAGTTTGAAGACGAAAAAAGCGAGTTCACGGGCTATCTCAAGCTGTGGAAATGGATCAACGATGCGCGTGGCGGGACTTCGACAGGCTCAGTCCGACCCTCCCATTCCGTTCGCCCTGAGCTTGTCGAAGGGTTCTCAAGCCACAAGCTGTCCAACCGCCAATACGAGCAATTGCTCAGGCAAAATTTTGTCAGCATGCGCCGCGTGCGCGAGTGGCGCGACATTTATTCGCAGCTGCACACCGTGGTGGCTGAGCACAAATGGCCAATCAACACCCAGCCCGCCAGCTATGAGCAATTGCATTTGACGATGCTGTCAGGCCTCTTGGGCAATATTGGCTGCAAGATGGACGACGAAGAGGTGTATTTGGGTGCGCGCAGCATCAAGTTTCACCGCCACCCGGGCGCTAAGCTCTCCAAAAAGCCGGGCAAATGGATTGTGGCGGCAGAGCTGGTAGAAACCACGCGCCTGTATGGCCGCGGCATTGCCGCCATAGAGCCACAGTGGATTCCGCAAATTGCCGACCACCTTTTAAAGAAGCAGTTGCTCGACCCGCATTGGGAGAAAAAAAGCGGCGAAGTGATTGCACTGGAGCGCGCCACGCTATACGGAATCGTCATTTACAGCGGCAAAAAAACCGCCTATAGCAAGGTCGATTTACACGCAGCACGCGAGATTTTTATACGCGAAGCTTTGGTAAGTGCCCAGTGGCCGCTGGGCTGGGACACGCGCCTGCCATTTCTGCTGCAAAACGAAAAAATGCGCAAGCAGGTGGAAGACCTGGAGCATAAAGCCCGCCGCCAAGACGTGTTGGTGGACGATGAACTCATATTCGCGTTTTATGACCAGCAGATACCTGCCGATGTGTGCAATGCCATCAGTTTTGAGTATTGGTTTAAAACCGCCAAGGCGCTCAATCCCAAACTGCTCTTGCTCACGCGCGAGGAGCTCATGCGCCACGAGGCCGCAGGCATCACCACCGAAGCTTTCCCTAAAGTGGTGCGCTTGGGCGGGGTGGACTGCCGAGCCACCTACCTGCACGAGCCGGGCGATGCCAAAGACGGCCTCACAGTAGAAGTGCCGCTTTTTGCCCTGAACCAAGTGCAAGACGAGCGCTGCGAATGGCTGGTGCCAGGCATGCTGCAAGCCAAAATTCAGGCGCTCTTGAAAAGCCTGCCCCAGCGCCCCCGCTCGCGCCTAGTGCCGCTGCCAGAGTCAGCGGCCAAGCTGGCTGCCGTGCTGCTAGAGCCTGCTGCTTTTGGCGGCGGCCCCTTGGTGGACGCGCTGCTCAAGCTGTGCCGCGATGCCACGGGCGTGGAAATCAAGCGCACCGATTTCAAACTAGAAATGCTAGCCCCCCACATGTTTATGGCGCTGCGCGTGGTGGACGAGCACGGCCGCCAACTGGGCGCAGGCCGTGACATAGGCGCGCTCAAAGCCGAGCTGGGCAAGCAAGCACGCGGTGCGTTTCAGGCGCTGGCGGCGCTTAAATTGCCCGCTAGCGTGGCCAACTCCCACGCTTCCAACCCTTCCAACGCTCCCAGCGCCGCCAGCCACTCAACCAGCGCTGCGCTAAGCCCACACAGCGCACACGCAGCGGCCAATACCACCCGTGCAGTTGCCCAGCAAGGTGCAATGGCTGCCGCCAAAGCAGGTATAAACCAGCAATTTACAGAAAAAAATGGCAATGTCAGCGTCGCAGCCTCATATACCGCTACAAAAACAGAAGCAAATACTTGGCGAGCCGATGCCCGCTACACCAGCTGGACTTTTGGCGAACTGCCCGAGCTGCTGGAAATCACACGCGGCGCGGGCGGACAAAAGCAAACCTTGATCGGTTTTCCCGCCTTGATCGACCATGGCGATGCAGTGTCTATTGAGGTGTTTGACGAACCCGACGTGGCCGCCGCCAAGCACCGCGCTGGCCTGCGCCGCCTGTGCGCTTTGCAGATCAAAGACGCGCTGAAATACCTTGAAAAAAACATTCCTGATTTGCAAAAAATGGCTGTGGCCTACATGCCACTGGGCAGCAACGAGGAGCTGCGCAAACAAATCATTGATGTGGCGATTGACCGCGCCTTTTTGGCCGACACACTGCCCAGCGATGCCGATGCTTTCAAGCGCCGCATCGAAGAGGGCAGGGGGCGTTTGACCCTGATTGCCAACGAAATTGCACGCTTGGCAGCAGGCATACTGCTGGAATACGCAGCCGCCGCCCGCAAAATCAAAGATGCCAAGGCCCAGCCCGAAGCCGCGCAAGATGCCGCCGCCCAGCTGGCGCGCCTGATGCCCAAGCAGTTTTTGGCCAACACGCCGTGGCTGCAGCTGGCGCACTTTGCCCGCTACCTCAAAGCCATCACGGCCAGATTTGACAAAATCCGCGCCGACCCCGCCCGCGACGCGCAGCGCATGGCCGAGCTCCGGCCCCAAGAGCAGCGCTTTTTAAGGCTGCTGGCCGAGCGCAAAGGCCAAATGGACGCGCGTCTTTTGGAGCTGCGCTGGCTCTTGGAAGAGCTGCGCGTGAGCTTTTTTGCCCAAGAGCTGCGCACCCCCCAGCCCGTGAGCATCAAGCGGCTAGACAAGGTATGGCAGCAGATCAGCCATTGAACGGGCATTGAGCGGGCATTGATTGGCAACAGCAGTAGCTTGCTGTTTCGCCGCATCAGGCAAGCCGGTGCGAACACCTATTCGCAAGCCACGCAACTCAAACCACGTTCTGCAAGCCCAATACTGTTCGCTTAAGCACCGATGTAGCTGCTTATTTTGCACGCTCTTCGAGTTTTAGCGCACCCGATTAGCGTTTTGGCTACCTCTCTGGTTAGCGCGCCCGATCAGCGTTTTGGCTATCCCGACGCGCCCTCATGCGGGAGTACCCGAAATCGGTCGGTCGGGATAGCCAAAACGCTGCTCGGGCTATGCT
>JAYTMT010000054.1:0-8904 GCA_043728315.1 Polaromonas sp.
AGCATAGCCCGAGCAGCGTTTTGGCTATCCCGACCGACCGATTTCGGGTACTCCCGCATGAGGGCGCGTCGGGATAGCCAAAACGCTGATCGGGCGCGCAAGATCGGGCGCGTGAGATCAGGCGCACAAACCTGTAGCTACCAAGGCTCAAAGCGAGCCCAATGCAAACCCATGCCACTACCCCAGACTTACCCTTGGTTTGAGTCATATAACTGGCATATTGCGGTGCAAAAATCTATACTTTAATTTAACCCCATTACCGGAGCTATTCCCATGATTGTCAAACCCCTACTCGCGCTGGCTTTGTGCGCCAGCGCTTTCACTGCTTCAGCCCAAGAGGCCTGTGCCAACCGTGGTGACTTGGACGCGCTGTATTGCGATGCCAACAAAGACCTGATGGCCGATGCCCCCACCGACAAATCCAAGTGGAAAAACCCCAGCACCCTGATCTTCACCTACACCCCGGTAGAAGACCCTGCCAAATACGAGAACATTTTCAAGCCCTTTACCGACTACCTAGGCCAATGCACCGCTAAAAAAGTGGTGTTTTACCAAGTACAAAACAATGCTGCGCAAATCGAAGCCATGCGCTCGGGTCGCTTGCATGTGGGCGGTTTTTCTACCGGACCGACCGTGTTTGCAGTGAACAAAGCAGGCGCTATTCCCTTTGCTGTGAAGGGCGATGCCAAGGGCTACCAAGGTTACAACCTCATCACCATTGTGAAAACCTCCAGCGCCTTCAAAACCGTGGCCGACCTCAAAGGCAAGAAAGTAGCCCACACCTCACCTTCATCTAACTCCGGCCACCTTGCACCGCTGGCACTCTTGCCCACACAGGGCTTGGCTCCGGGCAAAGACTACGAGATCAAATTCTCTGGCAAACATGACCAATCGGTATTGGGCGTGAACACGGGAGATTACGACGCGGCGCATGTGGCCAGCGATGTGTTTGAGCGCATGGGTGACCGTGGCCAAATCAAAGAAGCTGATTTTCGCGTAATCTACCGCAGCCAGCGCTTTCCCACCTCCAGCTTCGCCTATGCGCACGACCTGGAACCCACGCTGGCGGCCAAAATGGTCAAGTGCTTTGCCGACTACCGCTTTCCTGCCGACATGCAAAAAAACTTTGACGGCGCTGACCGCTTTGTGGGCATCACCTACGCCAAAGACTGGGACGTGGTGCGCACCGTGGACAAAGCCGCTGCCGATTTGGCCAAAAAGTAAGCACTGCGCATGGCCGCCAAACTCGAACTCAAAGGGCTGGTTAAGGAATACGTCAGTGGCAAGCCCGTCCTCAAAGGCATTGATTTGACTTTTGAGGGCGCGGCACTCACCGCCATCATAGGGCCCAGCGGCACCGGCAAAAGCACCTTGATTCGCTGTGTGAACCGCTTGGTGGAACCCACCTCGGGCAGCATTGAGCTAGACGGCGTGAACTTGCTGAGCCTGCGCGGTGATGCGCTGCGCCAAGCGCGTGCGCGCATCGGCATGGTGTTTCAAGAGTACAACTTGGTAGAGCGCCTCTCGGTGATGGAAAACCTGCTCACTGGCGTGCTGGGCAAAACGCCCGCTTGGAAAGCATGGCTGCGCAAATTTGAAGCCGACGACATTTCCCGCGCGTGGGACACGCTGGGCATTGTGGGCTTGCAAGACTTTGCCAATGCGCGGGCCGATTCGCTCTCGGGCGGGCAGCGCCAGCGCGTGGGCATCTCGCGCGCTGTGATGCAGCGGCCATCTCTCTTGTTGGCCGACGAACCCACCAGCTCGCTGGACCCCAAAACCTCGGTAGAAATCATGGAGCTGCTCAAGCGCGTGGGCGTGGATGCGGGTATTCCGGTGATTGTGAACATGCACGATGTGGAGCTGGCCAAGCGCTTTGCCAGCCGCATTGTGGGCATGAGCGGCGGCCATGTGGTGTATGACGGCGCTGGCGAGGGCCTGAGCGACGATGTATTGAAGTCTATTTATGGCGGGCAGTCGTGGCTGGCATGAGCGCCACCTTTGCTGCGCCGCCAGCGCACATTCGCCCGTTTCAAATGGGCACAGCGCAGCGCTGGGGCGCTTTGGTGCTGATGCTTATTTTCATATGGGCGCTCTCGCGCATCGACCTGACTTGGGCGCGCTTTGTTTTAGGGCTAGAAGGGGCGAACAAGTTCGTCACCCGCATGTTTCCCCCAGTATTTAACCCGCGTGAAGAGTTGGTCAAAGGCATGGTGGAAACCGTGCAAATCGCTATTCTTGCATCCGCTGCGGGCCTGATCTTGTCGCTGCCCATCGCACTTTTGGCCGCGCGCAATTTGATGCCCGGCTGGGTCACGTGGCCTGCGCGCCTGCTGATTACACTTTGCCGTACCTTTCACCCGGTGATTGTGGCCATTGTGTTTGTCAAAGCGGTGGGCTTTGGTGCGCTGGCTGGCATTTTGGCGCTCACGGTGGCCTCGGTTGGGTTTTTGGGCAAGCTCTTTGCCGAGGCCATAGAAGAGATTTCCATGAAGCAAATTGAAGCAGTGCGCGCCACGGGAGCGGGCTTTGCCAATGTGTTGACTTTTGCCGTGGTACCACAGGTGATTTTTCGTTTTATTGGCTTTATTGCCTACGAAGTGGACAGCAATTTACGCAACTCCACCATGGTGGGCATTGTGGGCGCGGGCGGTATTGGTGGCACGCTGTTTGCCGCGTTTCAGCGCTACGACTACGATTTTGTACTGGGCATTGTGCTGTGCATCATTGCCTTGATTGCCATTGGCGAGCTGCTGCAAATTGCGGTCAAGCGGGTGTTTAAGCAATGAACACGGCGGCGGCGGCGCCCAAGGAGTGGGAGCGTTTCACGTCTGCCGAGCGCATGCAGCGCTTTGTGGTGTATCTGGGTTTGTTGCTGGCTATTGCGGTGTCGTTCAAGGCGGTCAACATCATTCCTGAGTTTTTGGCCGATGCGCACCTGCAAATCAAAGACCTTTTGGTGCGCATGTGGCCTATTGAATGGCGGTTTTATTACACCCCACAAAACACCGGAGCGCAAACTGTTCACCACGCCTTGATGGACACGCTGGCCATTGCGTTTTTGTCGACCGCTTTGGGCTTGATTTTGGCTACGCCCATCGGCTTTTTGGCTGCGCGCAACATCAACAAAATCATGTGGCTCAATGCCATCGCTCGCTTCATTTTGGTCACCACGCGCAGCATCAGTACGCTGTTGTGGGCGCTGTTTTTTGTGGCCATGTTTGGCCCAGGCGCACTGGCGGGCACCTGCGCTATTGCCTTTCACAGCATTGGCTTTATTGGCAAAATGCTCAGCGAGGCCTTGGAAGAATCCAACGCTGGCAGCATTGAAGCGCTTACTGCCGCTGGTGCGCCGTGGTACAGCCGCATTGTGTATGGCTATTGGCCGCAGGTGCAGCCTGCCTTTGCCTCGATTGCGCTGTTTCGCTGGGACATCAATGTGCGCGAATCGGCGGTGCTGGGGCTGGTGGGCGCAGGCGGCATTGGCATGGCACTGAACTCTGCCATCGACGTGTTTGAGTGGGACCGTGTGGCACTGGTTTTGGTGGTGATTTTTGTCGTGGTGCTGGCCGCTGAGATTGTGGCTACGCAGTTGCGCAAGCGTTTGATTTAGTTTGCCGAGTCTTCGCTCTGCGTTGGCTGGCTGCGGCCTACTTTTGTAGCTGTGACGCGCCCCGTTTCATTCTGCGTTGGCTGGCTGCGGCCTAGTTCTTGACTTTGATGCGCCAATGCCGCTCTGCCTTGGCTGGCTGCGGCCTAGCCTTGTGTGTGTGCTGGATAAATTCTACGCAATGCGCGCGAAGTTCCGAAGTATCAGGCTGCCTTGGCTACCACGCGGATTGCGTATAATTTCTCCATCCCACACACAACGCTCTCCGCCAATACTTGGCTGGCGCGTTACCGGTAGCGCTACCCAAAGAAGTAACGGGGTCAGATCCAAATTCAGGAAAGTAATTTCTGCGGAGCGCTTCGTTTCGAACGAAATTTGGCTCTGACCTCGGTACTTCGCCCAACCGGAGAAGAAGCTCTGAATACTTCGATCAACCAGAGGGAATGCCCCAAACCGCCATGAACAACAGGCGGTGAACCTCAGCCCAACACCCAAATCCCCAGCAGCACCCACAGCGCAATAAACACCGTCTCGCCCACCAGCATGGCCACGGGCTTCCAGCCTAGTTTGAGCAGCTCCTCAAAACTGGTTTTCACGCCTGCTGCGGCTATGGCGGCCACCAGCATCCAGCGTGAGGCGTCGGTGGCGGCAACTACCAAGGGCTTGGGCACTACGCCAGAGCTAGCCAAAAGCACCAGCACAATAAATCCCAGCAAAAATCCGGGCACCAGCGGCACAGACTCATCGGCAGCACGGGCCTCTGGGTTACCACGGTAAGCCAAGGCAATCAGCACCACCACGGGCATCAGCAGCATCACACGAAACAGCTTGACTACCGTGGCGGTATCGCCCACCTGCGGGCCCAAGATCATGCCTGCGGCCACTACTTGGGCCACGTCGTGGATGGTGCCGCCCAAAAACAAGCCCGACTGCTGGGCCGACAGCGGCATGAGCTTGAGCGCAAAGGGGTACAAAATCATGGCCAAGGTGGACATCACCGTCACGCCCACCACGGTGAGTAAGGTGAAGCGCTCATTAGCCTTGGTTTGCGGCAATACCGAAGACACGGCCAGTGCGGCCGATGCGCCGCAAATGGCCACTGCGCCGCCGCTTAAAAAACCTTCATCGCGGCTTCGGCCTAAAAATTTAGCCAACAATAAACCACTGCCAATGGTGAGCGCCACCGCGCTGACAATCAGCACCGCCGACTCCACCCCCAGCTGCGCCACCTGCCCCAAGGTGATGCGTGCGCCCAATAGCGCCACGCCCAAGCGCAGCACAGTACGGCCGCAAAAATCAATGCCCGGCTTGACCTGCGGGTTTTTCATCAAGAAATGGAAGGACAGACCAATCAACAAGGCATACAAAAGCTGCGGGCCGCCATAGTGCTCGGACAAAAAAGTAGCAGACAAGGCAATCACCGTGCACACCAACGCGCCGGGTGCATGCTTGGCAGCCCATTGCCGCGCCAGATTGAATTGCTTGACCATGCCCAGACTATAAACGCTGCGCAACTGGATTTGTCGCCAAACATCTAGAGAACTGCGGCGAATAAGCGATAAGTTAAGAAAATTCTTTTGCTATATATTTAATAGCTACATATGGCGTTTTGACAGTGACATTGCGCTCAAAAACCTTGAAATTCTGGGACAATAGGCCTATGCAAACCGCTTTTATCCTTACCCTATCTTGCCCAGACCGCACAGGCATTGTCCATGCCGTGTCGGGTTTTTTACTGCAACGCGGTGGCAATATCGAAGAAGCCGCCCAATACAACGACCCCGATACAGGCCTGTTTTTCATGCGCGTGCGCTTTGCTTGCGAAGTAAGCCATGAAGAGGCGTTGCGCAGCCAATTAGAGGCTTTTGGCGCAGGCTTTTCTATGCAAATCAAGCTGCACAACGCCGCTACGCCCATGCGCACCGTGCTGATGGTGAGCAAAGAAGGCCATTGCTTGAACGACCTGCTGTTTCGCTGCAAAAGTGGCCTGCTGCCGCTGGACATACGCGCCATAGTGAGCAACCACCGCGATTTTTACCAGCTGGCGGCCAGCTACAACGTGCCGTTTCACCACATACCTGTGAGCGCAGCCACCAAGGAGCAGGCGCAAAGCCGCCAAATAGAAATCATCAATGCCGAAGGGGCAGAATTGGTAGTGTTGGCACGTTACATGCAAATTTTGTCTGACAGCATGTGCCAAGCCTTGGCAGGCCGCGCCATCAATATCCACCACAGTTTTTTGCCCAGCTTCAAAGGCGCAAAGCCCTATTACCAAGCGCATGACCGAGGCGTCAAACTCATTGGAGCCACAGCGCACTACGTGACGGCTGATTTAGACGAAGGCCCAATCATTGAGCAAGATGTAGCCCGCGTGGACCACAGCGAAACCGTAGAGCACCTCACGGCCCGCGGCCGCGACACCGAAAGCCAAGTATTAGCCCGCGCCGTGAAGTGGCACAGCGAACACCGAGTGCTCATCAATGGATACAAGACGGTAGTTTTTCGCTAGATAATTCATAGCGCACTATGGCTATATGACGTTGACGTTACCACTATTTTTTACAAACACCACTCCTTAGGCTGCTTTGGTATCCCTTTCGCGTCTTTAGCGTAACTTTCGCGCCCTTCGCGGCCGGAAGTTCGGTATTTGGCCTCCCAATGCTTCCAATCCGAGGCTTGAGGTGGCGCATGCAGTGGGTGGCCTGCTTTTTACTCCGCTCTTTTTCGCTCTTGGCTAAGGGGTAGTAGGTCTGTGGACTGCGCAAGAAAGTACCTTGGCCAATAGGTTGCCTTTTGTACATCGCGAAAAACGCTGCGAAAAATCAGGCCACCCACTGCACGCTTGGGATACTTGGAATATTCGCCTTTTGGGGGGGCAACGTGGTCTTATGGAATGGCGATTTCAAGCATGGAACAGCGCAAACAAACGCATCGCGCAGTGGCGCATGCGCTCTGAATCGCTGGTGTGGCCCAGTGCAAGCTGCTCAAAGGCATACGCACTGTCGCCCACCATGCGGTGCGTGTCCACGGCCACACCCTCGGCCGCCATCAACTCTTTAAACCGCGAAAGCACGGCCAGCGCGGATGCAAAGCCCAGCGCGGTGGCCTCCATGTGGGCTGGCACGCCCCTAAAGTCTATGGGTTCAAATGTGTCCACCGCAGCGGGCACACGCTCCATCACTTGGCTTAAATTGAACATCGCAATCTCCTCTTATGAAGGGTTACAAAATTTACACACACTGGTGTTCACATCAATACAACGCAGTGTGCGCTTCTTTGGATGCCAAATTTAGGGTTTACCCTTGATAAATATGTGCAAAATTCACGAAATTAGCACTTTTGATGCGATTTGTATCAAAATTAGCAACCAACCCATGGAGCAGTCTCGATGAACACCATTTTCAACATACGCAGTGTGGCAATCACCGTCGGCATTTGGGGCGTGTGTTTGTGCGCCAGCGCGCAGGTGAAATTGGAAGCCAATGCGCAATACCGCACCGTGGCTGATATTTTGGTGCTGATTGACCAGATCAAGCCCGAGCCTGAACGCGTGGCCGCCTACAAAGAGGCGCTCAACAAACCCATGCCGCCCGCTGATGCGTTTTGGTTTACCAAGCGTGACGCGCTTTTGGTGCGCATGGATGCAGCCGAGAGTTTGGGTGATATTCCCGCCCGCTTAGCGGCTGCGGATGCCATCATGGCGATATTCAGGGAGCGCGGCGACCGCACCCGCGAGATGGAGTTTGGCATGAGTTATGCCAATATTTTGCGCCAAGCAGGCCAAACTGCCAACGCCCATGCGATAGAAGAAGAGGTGGCCAAAGACCCCAAAACCTATGCGCACTGGCTGATGACCTACAACAACCGCCGAACTATTCAAAACGCTGCCTCGGGCAACTTGGAAGCAGCGCAAAACCACTACAGCGCAGCCGCCACAGAGTTTAGGCGGCTCAATGGCTACATAAGCACGCCCAATACTGCCAATGGTTTTTATTACACCACCGCTAGCCTCAAGCGCGCCGAAGGCAAATATCTGGAAGCGCAGGCCAACTTTGAACTGTCGATGAAAGAAACCCAGCGCTGGGTGAACAGTATCAGCGGCATATCTAGCTCGGCCAAACACGCTTTGCCCAGTAACGCAGGGTATGGCGCGTACCTCAACACACGCATTGACTATGCTTCTTTGCTGCTCGATTTGGGCAAAATCACCGAAGCAGAGCGCATTGCGCGCCAGCCTCTGCTGTGGTCGCTGGAGCGCTATGGCAAATTTTCCCACCACTCGAGCAGCGCAGCATCGGCCTATGCCAATATTTTGTCGGGCCAAGGCCGCTTCACCGAGGCCGAAAAACTTGCCCGCACGTCAGTCAATATAGCTGACGGCATTGGTGCGGGCGATGGCTCGCTTTACATGGGGCGCGCGCAAGCTGCGCTAGCCCGGGCACTTTTAGGTCAAGGTCAAATCGCCCAAGCTGATGCGGTTTATGTGCAAACCAAGTCGCCCATGCGTGGCTTGGCTGGCGTGGCGGCGGTGCTCAATGGCCGCGCAGCAGCAGCCCTGCCAGAGCTCAAACTCAATGCCGAGCGCGTAGCGGCCAATGTGGGCGCAGACAACCCGCTCACGGGCGAGGCGCGCGGCCTGTATGCCATGGCTCTGGCCGCCACGGGTAATCAGTTGTTGGCAGGCGCTGAGTTCAAAGCAGCCATGCCCGGCATATTGCTGGCGCGCCGCCAAGTGGGCGAATCTGAAGAAGCGCTGCGCGTGAAAACCCGCCAATGGATACTGGAGGCGTATTTGCAGCACTTGGCCAACACTGCCAGCAGTGATACCGGTGCAGCAGCGCAAAGCTTTATTGTGGCCGACCTGCTGCGCGGTGGCAGCACCCAGCAAGCGGTGGCTGCCAGTGCGGCGCGCGCCAGCGTGAGCGATCCTGCGCTGTCTACCGCAGTGCGCAAAGAGCAAGATTTGCGCTCTGAACTGGTGAACAATTTTCGGGCGCTGCAGCGCTTGTCTACGCTGAGCCCTGAGCAGCTCAAAGAGCAAAACGAAAACCCTGCCGCCCTGCGCGCACGCATTGAGGCCATCACCCGCGAGCATGGCGCATTGTTTGGCGACATTGAAAAGCGCTTTCCCAAATACGCCAATTTGATAGACCCCAAGCCGCCCACCATAGAGCAAGCACGTGCTGCGCTGCGCACAGGCGAGGTGCTGGTGAGCGTGCTCACCACCCCGCAAAACGCCTATGTGTGGGCACTGCCGCACACGGGCGCTGTGGTGTTTCATGCCAGCAGCATGG
>JAYTMT010000055.1:0-4509 GCA_043728315.1 Polaromonas sp.
ACGGCCACAGAAAGTAGATTAACGATAGATTCTGGCTCTGTGTATTCGCTCCACATACTGGCGTAGAGTGAATGCCCGAGTTCATGAAAATCGATGAAAGAAAACTGATCAATGTCTTGGTTGGGGTCGCCGCCGGAATGCATGAAATTTGGACCCGTTCTGAGATACCAGACGTCTTCATTACCCTGTCTACCGCTGTCATAGGTATGTCTGTAGAAGTCGGTGCTGATCGGGTAGCCAGGTGCAGCAAAACCATCGTGCTGCGGATAGGCATCAATTTGTTTGAACATTTTGACGTTGCCATTGACAAGTGGCTGACCATGCACGCTGTGAATAGCGTCCATTCGCTTATCCCACACAGCCATCAATTCGCCAGGGTTCTTGTAATTAAAAATAAAACTGGTGGGTACCTGCAACATGAATTTGTCGGTCTCAAAATCTGCCATTGGCCCCGGATTTTTACGCTGAATTTCCCACTCGGCTGCAGTCGTTTTACGGTGGCTGGTATTGGAGAAAAAGGGCGACGCGACGACGTTTTTAAAACTTACATCAACAATACCAAAATTACTGCTAATCGGCACAATGATGTAAATGCTTCCGCCAAAAGGATTGTAAATTTCGGTGGTGGCGCTCTTGATGGGAAACTCTGTGTGCATGAGATAGGGCCTGTAAACGTGGTTCACTGCTGACTTATCGCTGGTATGAGCGCCTACCAATATCTTCGCGCCACTGTTTACCAAACTGGCGGGCACCGTGACTTGCCCCACATCACCAGGCGCAAGAAAGTAACCTGTTGGCCTTCTCGCATTTTCGTTGGCATATCTGGGGGCCACACCCGCCAGCCTCGGCACTGACGCGTTAATTTTCACGCTGCCATTGACTGGAGGCGCATTGGTTTTAACCTTGCCTGGAAAAGCATGAGAAGTTAAAAACTTTTTGCCCTTGAGGAAGTTTTTATAACTTTCATAAACAGCTGGTTTGGAATAAACATCTTCAAAAATAGCTTGTACCAGCGCAAATATGGCGCGATCTATTGAATAATTGTCAATGTCAGCGTCGCTAGTGGCAGAGTCGCGAACAGGCACGTTTTGGAACCCATCCTTTGTTTTAGAGCTTTCAGTAAACAGTGCGCCGCGCTTCGTGTCATAAAGGTCAATGAGTTTCAAAGCTTCATTCAACGCTGTTTCGCTACCGGCTAACTCGGCCATGGTAGTTGCCATCAAACTGTGTTGTTCGCGGATAACAAATGGTGATAAAAATCCAGTCCCGTTGAGATGGTTAGTTAGTTTGGTGAGTGCTGTTAAAAACACAGTGGTGTTGTCGCCATCTACAGGGCTTTTTTTGCAGTAGGCCAGTCGTACACCGCCAAACGCGTAACTGTCGAGTGTGTCTCTGGTGAACGCTTCGCGTTTCAATGCCAAATCAGCCCTCTGGTTAAACAAATAAACAAACCTGTGGGTTTGTCTACCGTTTCCAAATGCAATGTCAGTCTTAACCCCTCCTAATTTCAAAGTGTCATTTTCTTGCAGTTGAGTGGTGCTGCCGGGATTGGTGCACGGAGCAAACCCAATCAAGCCGAAGTCAGCATCTTTGTAGACCGGTGTGTCGCACTTGGCTGTAGACGCTGGGGCAGTAGCCAGTTTGCCGTTGGTACACGAAAATGCCGCTGATCCCGTGGTCAAGCCAGTTAGATCATTGACTGTCGCGTTGGCCCCTGATACTGCCGCAACTGTATTAGCAGTACAGGTATTTCCAGCAACAACCCAGCGCACAGGTGCTGCGGAGCAGCTAGCTAGTGCAGGAGCAGGAGCAGGAGCAGGTGCAGGAGCAGGAGCAGGAGCAGGTGCAGGTCTTGGCGCTGGTGCAGGCGCAGGGGCAGGGGCAGGCGCAGGGGCAGGGGCAGGCGCAGGCGCAGGGGCTGGACTTGGTGCAGGCGCTGGACTTGGTACTGGTACTGGTCTTGGCGCTGATGTAGGACTTGGCGCTGGTGCAGGACTCGGCGCTGGTGCAGGACTCGGCGCTGGTGCAGGACTTGGCACTGGTGCAGGACATGGCACTGGTGCAGGACTTGGCATTGGTGCAGGACTTGGCGCTGGTGCAGGACTTGGCTCTGGTGCAGGACTTGGCGCTGGTGCGTGTGCTGGTACTAGAGCCGGTATAGGTGTAATGGCAGTATCTGCAGTAACAGCAATAGGCTCGGTTGCACCTGAGCCGCCACCGCCACATGCGAGTAAGAGACTTGAAATTATTGCAAGACCTGACAATTTGGTAATGAATACATTGCTATTAACTTGAGCCGCAAAATTCATACATTTCCTTGAATACAACTGTTTATTTATCCAATCGAGTCTATACATTTTGTATTCGGTGAGGATGACATTTTTGCAAAAATAGACCATTTGTAACTTTTATTACTTGCCTATTACGTGCTGGTATTTGTCGTTTGCCGCATAGGCTAAGCAGCCTGTGTGCGCGGTGGCCGCTTTCAGCCGGTGCAAGTAGTCGTTTCAGAGCTTTTGTTGCTGCTCGCCCAGCTCGGCCACAAAAATGCAATGGGGTCAAGTCTCAATACTGTTCGGTTAGGCAACAAACCTGTTCGGGCTGAGCTTGTCGAAGCCTTTTCACAGCGCGAACGAGCAGTATTGGGTCGGGTCTTTTAATCGTGCATGTGATCACAATAAACCACCGTCCGAGCACTTCGCCAGCCGCAGCGAGGCGATTGAGAAAGCTGTTGAAGCGCAGCTGCAGCGCCTGGAGCGCACGCGCTTATCGGATCAATGTGCGTTGCTGGATGTAGATGAAGAACAAGCCTCGGCCGATGTGGGCTTGGCTGTAGATGCAGCAGCATGACCAGCGTTTTAAGGGGCGAGATACGTTGGCCATATTGCTGGCATCACTGATATTGTGGGTTTTCATGCCGACAACGTGGCTGAGCTTCGTGCGGTTTTTGAAGAAGCCGTGACCGATTACCTGGCCACCTGCGAAAAAGCAGGGCGCAACCCGCAAAAGCCTGCCAGCGGCAAGCTGATGCTGCGCGTACCGCCTGAAGGTCGATTTGATCTGCTAAGACGACCTAAAAAACGGTGTTGAGCAAGGTTTTCGTCAAATTCACAGTTCCAAGCCCGCTTTTTGAGCCTTTTCAGGACATTTTCATCCAGCAAAAGTGCCTGTAGCCCAATGGATACCTAAGCGAGCTGCTCCTAAATATGCGGCGCAGCACGACTCACCGATCCTGAAACGCAGCCTTCTCAAACCTTGCCACGATGTCTGCGTGCTGGCCAGACCACTGCTCCAGCGCCCCTGCCTATTTTGCAAGCAGCTCATACCCCGTACTCCGCCCCCCGCCCTCCAGCCTGCGCAGCACGCCGCGCGCCAGCAGGTCGTTGATGTCGCGCAGGGCGGTGTCGGCTGAGCATTTGCCGATGCTGGCCCACTTGGCGTTGGTCAGCTTGCCCTCCATGCCGTCGAGCACTCGGTTCAGCACCTGGGTTTGGCGCTGGTTCATGGGGGTGCCTGCCCAGCGTTGCCAGAACTGGGCTTTGCCAAGTACGCCTGCAAGCGTTTCGTCTGCGCCCTGCACGGCGCGCAGCAGGCAGCCTAAAAACCAGCTGAGCCAGGGCGTGACGTCGAGCTGGCCTTTTTGTGTGGCCTCCAGCTGGTCGTAATAGTGTTTGCGTTCACGCTGTATTTGGGCGCTGAAGCTGTAGAACCTGTCGGTGGCGGCCTCGGCCCGTGCCAGCGCCATGTCGCCCACGGCGCGACTGATGCGGCCGTTGCCGTCGTCAAACGGGTGCAGCGTGACCAGCCACAGGTGCGCCAGGCCTGCTTTGATGAGCGCGTCGCCCACCGGGGCTGCGTTGAACCATTGCAAAAAGGCGTCGGTTTGCGTGGGCAGCTCGTTGGCGGGTGGGGCGGTGAAGTGCACCTTTTCCCGCCCCACGGCGCCTGACACCACCTGCATCTGGCCACTGGCGTCAGTCCGCCATGCGCCTACTGATATGCGTAGTCTGCCGCTGTAGCCGGTAGGAAACAGCGCAGCATGCCAGCCAACCAAGCGGTCTTGGGTCAGGGGTTGGTCAAAATTGCGTGTGGCGTCCAGCACGACGTCAACCACTCCGTCTACATAGCGGTCGCTCGGCGCCAGGGCGCCGATGTCCATGCCCAGCTTGCGCGCCACCGACGAGCGAACAGTGTCCCGGTTGAGCTGTTCGCCTTCAATTTCACTTGTTTTGATGACCTCTTGCGTCAGCACCTGCAAGGTGGCCTGTTCACGCTGGGCCAAGCCCAGCTCAGCCATGCGCCCCATCAGCAGGCCCTGCGCGCGGTGTACCTCCGCCAGCGGCGCGGCCAGGCCGGCTGTGTCATAAGTCAGGTGCGGCCAGTCGGGCAATTGCCAGATGTAGCGGACGCGACGCGGTGGGCGATGGGCTTGCATGCGGTGATTATGGGGCTTATTCGCCGCATTAAGTGCGGCGAATAAGACCGCACGCGGTTTTTCCGCAAGCGGCA
>JAYTMT010000056.1:0-11164 GCA_043728315.1 Polaromonas sp.
TACCCACCGCATGAGGGCGCGTCGGAATAGCCAAAACGCTGCTCGGGCGCGCTAAAACTCGAAGAGCGTGTAAAACAAGCAGCTATACAGGCGCTTAAGCGAACAGCATTGGGGTATGCCCGTATGAGGGAGCGGCGGGAGCGCCCAAGCGCTGATCGGGCGCGTCAGTCTAAGAAATACAAAATTACGCTGAAAAACGCAAAACAACAAGAACGTAAAGGCGCGGCCGCCAAAGTCCAGTTGCCCACGATACCCGTAAAATAGCGTTCTATGACCATTGCAAACCCCACCCCAACTTTCACCGTTGCCGACATCCGCAAAAGCTTCCTAGACTTTTTTGCCACTAAAGGCCACACCGTAGTAGCTTCTAGCCCGCTCGTGCCGGGCAACGACCCTACGCTCATGTTCACCAATTCGGGCATGGTGCAGTTCAAAGACGTGTTTTTGGGCGCTGACAAACGCTCTTATGTGCGGGCGGCCAGCGTGCAGGCCTGTTTGCGGGCGGGTGGCAAACACAACGACTTAGAGAATGTGGGCTACACCGCGCGCCACCACACCTTTTTTGAGATGCTGGGCAATTGGAGCTTTGGCGACTATTTCAAGCGCGAATCATTGCTGTGGGGCTGGGAGCTGCTCACGCAGGTGTACAAATTACCAGCCGACAAGCTTACCGCCACGGTTTATATTGACGACGACGAGGCCTACGATATTTGGACCAAGGAGATCGGCCTGCCGCCCGAGCGCGTGATCCGCATTGGCGACAACAAAGGCAAAAAATACGCCTCAGACAATTTTTGGATGATGGCCGACACAGGACCCTGCGGCCCGTGCAGCGAGATTTTTTATGACCACGGCCCGCATATTCCGGGCGGCCCGCCGGGCAGCCCGGACGAAGACGGTGACCGTTTCATCGAAATTTGGAACCATGTGTTCATGCAGTTTGACATGCAAACCGATGGCAGTTTGGTCAAGCTGCCCGCGCCCTGCGTCGATACCGGCATGGGGCTAGAGCGCTTAGCCGCTATTTTGCAGCACGTGCACAGCAATTATGAAATCGACATTTTCGACGCCCTCATCAAAGCTGCCGCCCGCGAGACTGGCGTGGCCGATTTAGACAACAAATCGCTGCGCGTGATTGCCGACCATATCCGCGCCTGCTCCTTTTTGGTGAGCGACGGCGTTTTGCCCAGCAACGAAGGCCGAGGCTATGTGCAACGGCGCATCATCCGCCGCGCGATTCGCCATGGCTACAAACTGGGCAAAAAGACCCCGTTTTTTCACAAGCTGGTGCCAGACTTGGTGCGCATGATGGGCGCGGCTTACCCCAATTTGGCCAACCAAGCTGATCGCATCATGGACATTTTGCGGGTAGAGGAAGAGCGGTTTTTTGAAACGCTGGCCACTGGTATGCAAATTTTGGATGCTGCGCTGGGCTTTGATGCGGCCACTGGAGTGGCCACCATCACCACGCTGCCCGGCGAAGTGGCCTTCAAGCTGCACGACACCTATGGTTTCCCACTGGATTTGAGCGCCGATGTGTGCCGCGAACGCGATTTGGCGGTAGACGAAGCGGGCTTTCATGTGGCCATGGACAGGCAAAAATCCCTAGCCCGCGCGGCAGGTAAATTCAAAATGGACAAAGCGCTGGAATACAGCGGCGCTGGCAACGCCTTTGTGGGCTACGACAGCATCGAATCTGCTGCGAAAGTGCTAGCGCTCTACCACGAGGGGGCGCTGACATCAGAGCTAAATGAAGGTCAAAACGGGATTGTGGTACTGGACAGCACGCCGTTTTACGCGGAGAGCGGCGGGCAGGTAGGCGACGAAGGGTGGTTGCTAGTTCCTACGCCCGTGCCTGGCACTGATGGCGCAATGAGCACTGCCAAAGTGGTATTTGAAGTGAACGATACACAAAAGATCAAGACGGATGTCTTTGGCCACCACGGCCGTTTATTCAAAGGTAGTCTTAAAGTTGGCGATGAGGTGATTGCCCAACTTGACATTGCAAAGCGCAGCCACACCGTGCGCAACCACAGCGCCACCCACCTCATGCACAAGGCGCTGCGTGAGGTGCTAGGCGCACATGTGCAGCAAAAGGGCAGTTTGGTGAACGCCGAGCGCACACGCTTTGACTTTGCGCATAACGCGCCCGTGACAGACTCGCAAATTGTAGAAATTGAAGCCAAGGTGAATGCCGAAATTTTGACCAATGCCGCTGCCAGTGCCCGTGTGATGGACATCGAATCGGCCAAAGCCACAGGTGCGATGATGCTCTTTGGCGAGAAATACGGCGAAGAAGTGCGCGTGTTAGAAATTGGCAGCTCCAAAGAACTGTGCGGCGGCACCCATGTGGGCCGCACGGGGGATATTGGACTTTTTAAAATCGTAGCAGAGTCTGGCGTGGCCGCTGGCGTGCGCCGCATTGAGGCGATCACGGGCCACAACGCCGTGGCCTATGTGCAAAGCCTAGAAGCCACGCTAGCCCAAGCCGCAGCCGCGCTCAAAACCCAGCCGCAGGAGCTGGCCTCGCGCATAGCGCAGGTGCAAGAGCATGTGAAAGCGCTTGAAAAAGAGCTGGCAGTTGCCAATGGAAAGCTGGCCTCGGCACAGGGCGATGAATTGGTGGGTGCCGCTTTGGATATCAGTGGCGTGAAATTAATTGCGGTGAAGCTGGGCGCAGGTGATGTGAAAACCCTGCGCGATACCATGAACAAGCTCAAAGACAAGCTCAAAACGGCAGTCATCGTGCTAGCCGCGGTGGATGGCGACAAAGTGCAAATTGCAGCGGGCGTGACGGCGGACACCATGGCGCGAGTGAAAGCGGGCGAGCTGGTGAATTTTGTGGCCAGCCAAGTAGGCGGCAAGGGCGGCGGCAAACCCGACATGGCTATGGCCGGCGGCACCGATGCCAGCAAGTTGGATGCGGCCTTGGCCAGTGTGCAGGTTTGGGTGCAGGCTAAACTCTAGTTTTTGCAAATAATTTGGCCAATGTCAGCGTCATATGGTCATAGCATGCTATTTATTTAATAGTAATTAGAGTATATTGATGAGGAGACTGTAATGGCTGTGGTTTTAAAAAATGCGAGAAAAAACGGGGCTTTGCTGTTGCTGCTTGGCGCGGTGACTTGTGCCTCTGGCTGCGCGGTGGTGAGCGCCGCTGGCTCAGTAGTAAGCGCTGCCAGCACTGTGGTGAGCGTGGGAGCCAATGCTGTTGGCACTGCAGTGGGTGTGGGTGCTACAGCAGCCACGGTGGGCATTGGGGTGGCAGGCGCAGCGGCCGACACGGCCATTGGCACAGCGCGTGTTGGTGCTAAGGTGGCAGGCAAAGTGGCGGATGTGCTGGCAGATAGCCCTAAGGAATAAGCTAAGGTTCGGGCCATTGAGGCCACCTGACTGGTGCGTTGCCTCTTAGAGCGCTCTGGCGCGCAAGTCTTCGGTGGTTTCGCCGTTTATCGGTTGCCAGCCCGGGGGTTTGACCAAGTGCTTGATCTTTTGCGCCAAAGACGGCGCATGCCAAACATCACGGGCGAGCTCTAGCCACTGGGTAAATTCAATTTTCAACAAGTTATAGCCCTGCACGGGCTTGACCCAGCCATAGGCAATGGCAATGTCATCGCGCTCAGGAATATAAGTGCCAAAGAGCTTGTCAAAAATGATCAGCACACCGCCATAGTTGCCATCGAGATATTCAAGGTTCGACGCGTGGTGCACGCGGTGGGCTGATGGCGTATTGAGCACATGCTCTAAAAAGCCTAGCTTTGGAATCCATGTGGCGTGAATCCAAAACTGGTAAAGCAAATTGAGCGCCACCACCGACAGCACCGTGACTGGCTTAAAACCCAGCCACACCAGAGGCGCAAAAAACAGCGCGCTGCCAGACAATGCACCTGTCCAACTCAAGCGGTAAGCCGCGGCCAGCGTTAAGTCATTGGGCGAATGGTGCACCGAATGCGTGGCCCAAAAAAAGCGCACGCGGTGCGCGGCGCGGTGGTAGCCGTAGTAGCACAGCTCTTGGCCAAAAAACAGCAGCACAAAAGCCCAGATATTGTTCAATGGCACAGTGGCAATACGGTGCTGCCACACCCAGCCTAGCACCACGGCGCCCAGCCCCAGCGGCAGCAAGTAGCGCAGCGCATTGCGCCCCAGCATGTCGAGCACTGACACCGCTGCCGCGCGCCAGTCGTAGTGGCCACGCATGCTCAATACCACGGCTTCTGCCAGCGAGCAGAGCAAAACGATCACGGGTATCCAAATGAATTCGCGGGGTAGAGATTCCATGGTGCAGGTGGGGGGGTGTTTGCGCTCGACTGTAGCACTGTGTTTACCCAAAAAGCGCGCTGGTGCTTGACTTTGCGCAAGCTTTGCGCATGCCTAGGTTTTCTTTACAAACACGGTATCCCAGACCCCGTGCCCCAGCTTGATGCCTCGATTTTCAAATTTGGTGAGCGGTCGGTAGCTGGGTTTGTCGGCATAGCCGTCCGCTTGGCTGCTGGCGTTGGCCAGCTCTGGCGCGGCTTGCATGACTTCTAAAATCTGCTCGGCATAGGGCTGCCAGTCGGAGGCGCAGTGGATGTAGCCGCCGCTACTCAGCCGCGAAGCCAGCAGAGTGACCAAGGGCGCTTGGATGAGGCGGCGCTTGTTATGCCGCTTTTTATGCCACGGATCAGGGAAAAATATGTGCACACCGTCCAAGCCCTGCTCGGGCAGCATGTGCTTGAGCACCTCCACAGCATCGTGCTGGATGATGCGGATATTGCCCAGCTTTTGCTCTTCAATGCGCATCAGCAGAGCGCCCACGCCGGGGGTGTGCACCTCGCAGGCAATGAATCCGGTGTGGGGCAACACGCTGGCAATATGCGCCGTGGCCTCGCCCATGCCAAAACCAATTTCTAACACGATTTTTTCAGGTTTTTTGCCCAATGTCAGCGTGAAAAGGTCACATAATGCTTCATTTTTGATAGTTTCCGCATGGTAAGGCAGAAAATACTGCGGCCCCAAATCTGCCAAAGCCTTGGTCTGCCCCACCGTGGTGCGGCCCGTTCGGGTGACATAGCTGCGGATGGGGCGGCGGATGGTTTCGGTGTCGGAAAGAGGTTCTTGCATGGGGCTATTTTCGCATGCGTGCAGTGCGCCTGAAATTCTTTGCAAACCGCTGGGTTGATACTTACGTATTATTTTCTGAACGATCTCAGTGCTGCGCCGCCGTAATCGATCATCAATACATTGCTGACGTTTTGAATCTGCGATTTATAAGTTTCGTTTTAGTGCATTCTTACACGGACATTTCAACATGTAAAAGCTAAAATGTAACAACTTAAATTATGAAGCAAACATTGAAAAAATTCGATCTAAAACATGTGTTATTCCAAATAACCTGCGTGATCACAGTAGTGTTTTTGCATGCATTTTTTGCCCAAAGCCTAGCGCAGAGCTGCGCAGTACCTGGCCTGCAAGGGCCAGCCACGATTTCAGCGGCTGTAAACACCTATTTCGCGGGCAGTGGTACGCCAGCCGCTGGCGCCACAGCCATCACCTTAAACAGCGGCGCCAATGCAAGCCGAGGCGTTGCCACCAACTTGATTGCGGGCGACTTGGTTTTGGTGATGCAAATGCAAGACTCCTCTGGCGCATTGGCGGGTAATTTTGAATACGCCGTGGTAACTACCGGCGGCGGCGTTGGTGCAACTATCAATCTTGCCAGCCCTTTGCTCAAAAGCTATGCGCAAAGTGTGACCGGTGGTGCTGTGCGCACATTCCAAGTCATCCGTGTTCCGCAGTATTCGGCAGCCACACTCTCGGGCACGATTGATGTGTTGCCTTGGTACACAGACCCTGTTTCTGGCGCTGGAACTGGGGGTGTTTTTGTGGTGGATATTGCCGGTGCTGCCACCATGAACGCCGCTACGATCAATGCCAATGGCCGAGGTTTTAGGGGTGGCGCAGGCTTGACATCTGGCTCATTAAATACTGCAATTACGTCAACCCAAGCCAACTACACCTGTACCGCTGCTCTGCACAACGGCGGCTACAAAGGCGAAGGTAGCTTTGCCACGCCGCAAAAGGTGATGGGTTTCAGTGCTTCGGGTGCTGTGGGCACAATCACAACCTATGATGCAGCAGGGCAAATTTTTGTCACAACCAATGGCTACCCATCTGGCTCATGCGGTCAAGCCGCTTTAGGCAATGGCGGGGGCGGCGGTAACGATGGTGCTCCCACAACGGGTAACCAGCGTAACTCTGGCGGTGGCGGTGGCTCGAATCAAGGCGCCGGAGGAACGGGTGGGCGCAACTGGAATAATGGCAGCATTGGTGGTAACTCCACTGATCCAAGCCTTAACAACCCAACAACAACAGTTGTGGGCGCTTTGGGTGGTTTGCCCAGTGGCGGCTTTGGCGCAGCTGGGCTTACGCCAGATGTGGCTAGCAAAATTTATCTGGGCGGCGGTGGTGGTAGTGGTGGGGCGAATAATGGCAGTGCGAATGTCATTACCACCTTCCCGCCCACAAACACCGCAACCATAGCCAACGGCGCGTCCGGCGCTGTAACTTCATCGGGGGCATCGGGCGGAGGCATTGTGATGATTCGGGCTGGCAGCATGGCCGTTAGCGCTGCCAGCAGCATCAACGCCAACGGGCTGCGTGCCTACAACAAAAACGGCACGGGTGACACCGACGCGGCCGGCGGCGGCGGTGCGGGCGGCACGGTGGTGATTGATGCGGGGACAGCAGCAGTGACTTTGCTCAATGTTGACATCAGTGGTGGTGCGGGCGGAAGTTCTAATTATTACAACCACGGGCCCGCTGGCGGCGGCGGCGGTGGTTTGCTGGTGGCCAGCATGACAGGTGTGAACAGCACGTTAACTGGCGGTGCAGCGGGCACAGATGCCTGCTGTGGCGGTACCGCAGGCAACGGCAGCCCCAAAAATTGGGGTGCCACGGCTGGTGCGGGCGCGCTGGCGTTGCTGCCAGTGGTTATAAGCCCGTCGGGTACACCCCGAGGCGCCCAGTGCCTGCCCAACTTGACTGTGCGCAAAAGCACTTCCACACCCATTGTGACTACCGCAATCGGTGCAACCACCACCTACACCATCAATTTACTCAACACGGGCGGAGCGGCAAGCAATGTGTTTTTATTTGACACGGGTTTACCACCGGGCTGGACTTTTTTAGCTAGCCCTGCGCCTGTCTATGCTTACTCACCCGCACCGCCCTTTGCGACAGGTAATTTTGCAAGTGGAGCAGAAACGACAGCTGCCACTGGCGTGGCATCGCCGCCCGTGTTGCCGGTAATTAGCGCCACCACGGCCAATTCCGTGACGGCGGTAAGCCTGCGCGCCAATGGCGCTGCACCCGGTGTGGTGGCCACTGCGGGGCAAGGCAGCCTGACTTTTGGCAGTTTTTTCATTCCTCAAAATGGCAGTATCAGTGTGACATTTGCGGTGAGTATTCCCGACACCGCCACGGTGGGCACTTACCACAATGGGGCAGGCTTTGTATTTTTAGACCCCACACGCACGGTAACCACGGCGCGAATGCTGAGCCCACCCACTGACGTTAACAGCAACCGTAACGCGCTGAGCTACAGCACCAACAACACCTACCAATCGGGTGGCACAAGCACCATAGCGGGCAGCAACTACAGCGGTTTGGTGGCTGGGCTGAGCAACGACGATGTGCGCCTGCTGCCCGACCTGAGCATCAGCAAAACCGCACCTCTGACGGCCACGCCGGGCACCACGTTTTCCTACACCATCACGCCGCGCAACAATGGCCGCCCCATTGGCAGCTACAGCTTTGCCATCACCCAAGCCAGCGATGTCAGCACGGCCAATATTCCCACACTGCTTAGTGCCAATCCTGTAGGCATTACCGATACGCTGCCAGCCGGCGTGGCTCTGGGCGCCGCTTTTGCTGGCACCGGTTGGACATGCGCAGGCACCGGCACAACGGTTTGCACACTGGCCAATGCAACTGCATACCCAATAGCAGGAGCCACGAACTTTGCAACGCTCAGTGCTGTTGTAACCATGACCGTGGCTTGCAGCCCTGTGCCAAGCCCACAAACCAACTCGGTAGCCATTACGGCCGCTGCGGGTGAGACCATTTCGGGCAACAACACCGCCACCGCCATCACCACACCCAGCTGCGTGAGCGCCAATTTGAGCGTCACCAAGACCAATGCGGTCACAAGCTTGGCCGCTGGTGCTACCAGCTCGTACACCATCACCTTCAGCAATAGCGGCCCTGCGGCGGCTGATAACAGCACTGTGTTGGATGGCGTATCTGCCGGATTGGTGTGCACCACGGTTACCTGTGCAGTCACTGCAGGCGGCTCTGCATGTCCTGCTGGCTTGCCCCTGGGCACGCCTGTGGCAGCGGGTGCCACAACATTCTTTTCGACTGGAGTGTTGATACCCACATTTCCAGGAACACCTGCCTCATCGGTCACTTTTGTGGTGCAGTGCGCAGTCAGTGCTACGGGTTTCTAAACATCGCCTAACTAACAGCACAGGCTGCTTGCTGCTGCGGTTTAAATAAAAAATTGTGCGCAGTGCAAGCCGTGTTTTTCGCGCCAGCAGTGTGTGAACGCCTCAAATAACTCGGCTATAGCTGCCTTTTCACCGCAGGACACCTGCAAACCCAGCAGCTGCGCCGCTTGGCGCAGTGCAGCGGCTGGCTGGTTCGTGTCCAATGCCAGTGCGCCATTTTGCTTAGATAATTTTTCGCCGTCTGCGCCTAAAACCAAGGGCGTGTGCAAATACTGCAGCTGCGGCAACCCCAGCGCCATTTGCAGGGCGATTTGGCGGGCGGTGTTGTCGACTAAATCGACGCCGCGCACCACGTGGGTGATGCCCTGCAAAGCATCGTCGAGCACCACGGCCAGTTGGTAGCTGAAGATGCCGTCGGCGCGCTGCAAGACGAAATCACCGACTGTTTGGGCTACATTTTGCTGCTGCGCGCCCACCGCTCTGTCGTGCCAGTGGGTGATGCCATTTGCTATGCATAGTGTAGCGGCATATGACCTATTGACGCTGACATTGCCAGTTATTTTTATAAAATTGGCATAATTGAAGCGCCACGCTGTGGCGGGTGCACCCGCTGCGGGTGGGTGCTCCTTGCAAGTGCCAGGATAGACCCAGTCCGTCCCCCGTGCGCGCTCTAGGCCGCGCAGAGCGTAGGCTGCGGCGATCTCGGATCGGCTGCAGGTGCAGGGGTAGGCCAAGCCACGCGCGATCAGTTGTGCCAAGCCAGCGGCGTAGGCGGCGCTGCGCTCGGACTGCACCAGCACGGGTGCATCGCTTACCAAGCCCAGACTAGCCAACTGGCGCAAAATAAGTGCCGCTGCGCCTGGCACAGCGCGGGTGGTGTCCACGTCTTCCATGCGCACCAGCCATGTGCCGCTGTGGGCGCGTGCATCGAGCCAACTGGCCAGCGCCGCCACGAGTGAGCCCGTGTGCAGCGGGCCGGTGGGGGAGGGGGCGAAGCGGCCGATGTAGGGCATGGCTAGAGAGCGCTAAATCTATGAACGCCAACTAGCCAAAATGGCGCGAGCCCTATGCCGTCCGACCGATGCAAGGGTACTCCCGTATGAGGGAGTGGCGGTATAGGGCTCGAGCCATTTTGGCGAAGCTAGAAAGAGTGTCAGCGGTTAAGGCTTGAGCATCTTCAGCGCCAACTCCAGCCCGCTAACAAACCCATCTTCCACCCGATGCCCAATGCACCAGTCGCCACACAAGCCCAGCCCCGTTTTCGCATCAAACAGGTATTTTTTGCCCAGCGGCGTTTCGGTTTTGGCAAAGCGCCAGCGGTGCACCTGTGCGTGGGCGGGTTCAAATCGGATGCCCGTGACTTCGGCAAATGCTTTGAGCAGCTTGGCTTTGACGCGCTCGGCATCGTCTTCTAAGTGCTCGCGGCTCCAGTCGGCACTGGCTTGCACGGTCCAGCGCTCAAGTTGGTCGCGCGCGGGTTTGGATGATTCACGTGCCAGCCACGCAATGCGGTGGTGGGTGCTGCGCGCGGCATTCCACTGCGGGCCCAGCGGCACAGCAGGCACATTGGGTGATATGGGCTGCGCATTGGGAAAAGCCAGCATCAATGTCCAGCACGGCGCTACTGTGACGGCATCGAGTGCCCGAGCCCAGGGGGCATGGTGCTCTGAATTGATGAGCAGCTCACGTGCTTGGAAGCTGGGTATGGCGAGCACTACTTTGTCAAAACCGGTGAACACCGCATCTACATCGCCCTGCACGGCGTTGAGCGTCCACAGGCCGTCTTTGGCGCGGCTGACGCGGTGCACGCGGGTGAGGTTGTGCAGCTGGCCTGCAGCTAGCAGGGGCGCGGCGCAGTGCGCCACCAGTGCGTTCATGCCGGGCTGGCCTACCCAATGCGGCTCTTGCGTGGGCAGGGCGGCAGCGGCTTTGCGGCCAGTGGCGTCCAGCACGCGCACGGCGTTGGCAGCCCATGGCCGCGCCACGGTGGCATCGCACGCCAGCGCCCACTGCATGAGTGTGCGAAAACGCGCATCGCGCACCGTGAAATACTGCGCGCCGTGGTCAAAGCTGCCAAACTCAGTGCGGCGCGTGGCCATGCGCCCGCCAAGCCCAGCGCTTTTGTCAAACACCGTCACATGGTGTCCCGCCTGCGCAAGGGTGCGGGCGGCGGTGATACCAGCGATTCCCGCGCCGATGATGGCGACTCTGGGTTGCTTGCTGGGGCTTCGTTTGGGGCTTTTGGGTTTTGGTGTCATAGACGCAACTCTACACGCAATTTGCGCTGTCCAGCTGGTTTGTTGTTTTGGTGCTTGCTTTTGTAGCGTTGCGACTGTGCGTTTAGTTCAAGGTTTGTCACTGCTGCGGCTTTAGGGAGCTTTGCAAATGGATATTTCGGTCTTAGGCGGTCACAGCTGCGGCTAAACGCGCGCTGTGCTACTGCCTGTTTCGGTCTCAGATGGTCACACCTGCGGCCAAGCGAGCGCTGTGCCAACGCGCAAACGGATCGCTGGCCCGCTACGCGGGTAGCTTGTTTTTTTGAACAAATGGGGGGAGTGTTCATAACTCGGGCTTCGCCCTCAAACAGATGAACACTCTGATCCCCCATTTGCTCAAAAAAACAAGCCCAGCGCCCTGATTGTTTGCGCATTGGCACAGCACTCGCTTAGCCGCAG
>JAYTMT010000057.1:0-16649 GCA_043728315.1 Polaromonas sp.
ACCTGAGCGACTCGATTGGCCCTATTTTCTCGTTCGCCCTGAGCCTGTCGAAGGCTTCACCACCATCCCGTTCGCCCTGAGCTTGTCGAAGGGTTCACCACCGTTCCGTTCGCCCTGAGCTTGTCGAAGGGTTCATACCTAGCTTTGTCACTTCTGCGGCCAAGCGAGTGCTGTGCCAACGCGCAAACGGATCGCTGGCCCGCGTCGCGGGGAGCTGGTTTTTTCAAGCAAATGGGGGGAAGCGGCCTAACTCGGGCTAAAGCCCTCAGACAGAGCCCGCTTCTTGTCCCCCATTTGCTCAAAAAAACCAGCCCAGCTCCCTGATTGTTTGCGCGTTGGCACAGCACTCGCTTAGCCGCAGGGCGAGGTGGTGGTTTGTTTGGGGGTTTGAAAACTGCTTAGCTTCATCGTCTACAGAATGCGAGCGCCTTGTTTCACGCTTAGATTTACATTTTTCATGAAAAATAGTGGCAATGTCATCGTCATATGGTCATAGTTAGCTATTATTTATATAGTATGCTGCAAACACAGAATAGCGTGTCTGCGGTATTAAAACCTCAAAGCGAGCATAGGCCGAACAGCGTTTGGGCTATCCCGATCGACCGATTTCGGTGTACCCACCGCATGAGGGCGCGTCGGGATAGCCCAAACGCTGTTCGGGCGCGCTATAACTTTAAGATAACGCGCAAAATAAACCGCTACAAAGGATCAAAGCAAAGAGCATTGCCTATACCTGTACGTTTTGTAACTTTGACCCGTCCTGAAATCAACACCAAACGAGGCGCCAAGCCGCGCGCCTCACTTACAATACTTCCCTTGCGCTGCCGCTCACCGAGCCAACCAGACGCTTTGCGCCCTGCGCACCCCCCTTGAAATACCGCTGCATGCGCCTCACCTAGCGCTAAGCAACACTTTTTGTGATTTTTTTGACCATTTAATGGGCACTTTAGACATGACCGAGCAGAAAAAAACCGAAGAAAATCAGGCACTTAGCCCTGAAGATGCGGCCAAATTGGCCGAACAAGCCGCCGCGCTGGGCGTGCCAGCAGACGCATCCCCCGAAGAAATGGAAGCCGCTGCCGCCGCAGCCGAAGCTGAAAAAGCCGAAGAGCTCGACCCGTTGTCAGCCGCTTTGGCCGAGGCAGCTCTCTTAAAAGCCAAAGTAGCCGAGCTACAAGACAACACCCTGCGCGCCCAAGCCGATGTGCAAAACGCCCGCCGCCGCGCCGAAGACGATGTCAGCAAAGCGCGCAAATTCGCCGTAGAAGCATTTGCTGAAAGCCTGCTGCCCGTGGCCGACAGCCTGAGCGCTGGTTTAGCCATAGAAAACGCCAGCCCCGAGCAAATCCGCGAAGGTGCAGAGGCCACCCTGCGCCAGCTCACCGCCGCCCTTGAGCGCAACAAAGTCATCGCCATTGAGCCCCCAACAGGCGACAAATTTGACCCCCACAAACACCAAGCCATCAGCATGGTGCCCAGCGAGCAAGAGGCCAACACGGTAGTGGCCGTGCTGCAAAAAGGCTACACCATCGCCGACCGCGTGCTGCGGCCAGCTTTGGTAACGGTGTCGGCACCGAAATAACAAATACCGAACTTCTGGCCGCGAAGGGCGCGAAAACTGCGCGAAGAACGCTAAAGAATACCGAAAAACACCATGTTTTTAAAATTTACATGCAATGTCACCGACATATGGTCATAGTTTGCTATTAAATTGATACTAATTACTGTTCGTTATTTTTTCGTATTCCTTTCGCGTCCTTCGCGTAACTTTCGCGCCCTTCGCGGCCGGAAACTGATCGAAACTAAGCATTAAAAATCCGCTTGAAAAACCACCAAGCATCCACATTTAAAAACCATTCAGCAATTTTTAGGAGTTAAATCATGGGCAAAATCATCGGCATCGACTTGGGCACCACCAATTCTTGCGTTTCTATCATGGAGGGCAACACCACCAAGGTGATTGAAAACGCCGAGGGCGCGCGCACCACGCCTTCCATTGTGGCTTACCAAGAAGACGGCGAAGTGCTGGTGGGCGCATCCGCCAAGCGCCAAGCGGTGACCAACCCACGCAACACCCTGTACGCCATCAAACGCTTGATTGGCCGCAAATTCACCGAAAAAGAAGTCCAAAAAGACATCGATTTGATGCCCTACACCATTGTGGCAGCCGACAACGGCGACGCTTGGGTGGAAGTGCGTGGCAACAAAATCTCGGCCCAGCAGGTCTCGGCCGACATTCTGCGCAAAATGAAGAAAACCGCCGAAGACTACCTTGGCGAAACCGTGACCGAGGCGGTAATCACCGTGCCGGCCTATTTCAATGACGCGCAGCGCCAAGCCACCAAAGACGCTGGCCGTATCGCGGGCTTGGATGTCAAGCGCATCATCAACGAGCCAACCGCAGCGGCGCTGGCTTTTGGCCTAGACAAACACGAAAAAGGTGACCGCAAAATCGCAGTCTATGACTTGGGCGGCGGCACGTTTGACGTCTCCATCATCGAAATTGCCGATGTCGATGGCGAAAAGCAGTTTGAAGTGCTCTCAACAAACGGCGATACCTTCTTGGGCGGCGAAGACTTTGACCAACGCATCATCGACTTCATCATCTCTGAGTTCAAAAAAGAGCAAGGCGTGGATTTGTCCAAAGACGTGCTGGCCTTGCAGCGCCTCAAAGAAGCCGCTGAAAAAGCCAAAATCGAACTATCCAGCAGTGCCTCAACCGACATCAATCTGCCCTACATCACAGCTGATGCCACGGGTCCGAAGCACCTGAACATCAAAATGAACCGCGCCAAGCTCGAGAGCTTGGTCGACGAACTCATTGAGCGCACGATTGCGCCATGCCGCACGGCCATGAAAGACGCGGGCGTGAGCGCGGCTGACATCCATGACGTGATCATGGTGGGCGGCATGACGCGCATGCCCAAGGTGCAAGACAAGGTCAAAGAGTTCTTTGGCAAAGAGCCACGCAAAGACGTCAACCCTGACGAAGCAGTGGCTGTGGGCGCGGCCATCCAAGGCCAAGTGCTCTCGGGCGACCGCAAAGACGTGTTGCTGCTAGACGTAACCCCGCTGTCGCTGGGCATTGAAACCATGGGCGGTGTCATGACCAAAATGATCACCAAGAACACCACCATCCCCACCAAATTTGCGCAAACTTTCTCCACCGCTGAAGACAACCAGCCAGCGGTCACCATCAAAGTGTTCCAAGGCGAGCGCGAAGTGGCCGCCTACAACAAAGGCTTGGGCGAATTCAACCTCGAAGGCATCCCACCCGCATCGCGCGGCACGCCGCAAATTGAGGTCAGCTTTGACATCGACGCCAACGGCATCTTGCATGTGGGCGCCAAAGACAAAGGCACTGGCAAAGAAAACAAAATCACCATCAAGGCCAATTCAGGTCTCACAGAAGCTGAAATTCAGCAAATGGTGAAAGACGCCGAGCTCAACGCAGCGGATGACAAGAAAAAAGTGGAATTGGTGCAGGCGCGCAACCAAGCCGATGCGCTGGTGCACAGCACCAAAAAATCCATGACCGAATACGGCGAAAAGCTCGACGCAGCCGACAAAGAGAAAATCGAAGCGGGCCTGAAAGATTTGGAAGAAGCCCTCAAAGGCGAAGACAAAGCCGCCATCGAAAAATCGCAAGCTGCGCTAGAGATTTCTGCGCAAAAGCTGGGCGAGAAAATGTACGCCGACATGCAAGCAGGCCAAGCCGCCGCGCAGGCCGCAGCTGGTGCAGCCGGAGCAGCTGGCTCAGCTGCGGAGGGCGACAAGCCCAAAGCGCAGGACGACAATGTGGTGGACGCCGAAGTCAAGGAAGTGAAGAAGGGATAATACGACTTTCTTCTTTCCCACCACCAAGGAATAGTCCGATGAAAAACTTAACTGCGATTTTTCAAAAAGTGCCGGAGGGCTATATCGGCTATATAGAAGAATTGCCGGGTGCCAACACCCAAGGCGATACCTTGGATGAGGCGCGCAGCAACTTGCGCGAGGCCGTGGAAATGACTTTGGAGGCCAATCGGTTTTTGGCTGAAGAAGCGCTGGTTGGGCGCCACGACTTTGTGCGCGAATCTTTCGCTTTCGCATGAGCCATGAAACGCATCGATTTATTGCGCTGGCTAGAGCAGCACGGTGCGCAAATCCTGCGCGAAGGTGGATCGCATACCATCATGGTGCATCGCGCTAACCAAAAATCGTCTACCCTGCCTCGGCACAGAGAAATCAATGATTTCTTGGCCAAAAAATCTGCAAAGACCTTGAGTTGCCTTTTCCTTTTTAAAATTTTCTAGCCGCTTCTTACAAATCACAACATGGCCAAACGCGATTATTACGAAACTCTGGGTGTCCCCAAAAACGCCTCGGACGAAGACATCAAAAAAGCTTACCGCAAGCTGGCGATGAAATACCACCCTGACCGCAACCAAGGGGAGGCGGCCAAGGGCGCGGAGGAGAAATTCAAAGAAGGCAAAGAAGCCTACGAGATGCTATCTGACGCTAACAAGCGTGCCGCCTACGACCAGCATGGTTTTGCAGGTGTAGACCCGAATATGCGCGGGGGCGCAGGCGCTGAAGGTTTTGGCGGATTTGCCGAGGCTTTTGGTGATATTTTTGGCGATGTGTTTGGTGGGCGCAGACAACAAGGCGGCGGTGGACGACAGGTTTACCGTGGCAACGATCTGAGCTATGCCATGGAGATCAGCCTCGAAGACGCGGCCAATGGCAAGGCCACCGAGATCCGCATCCCCAGCTGGGACAATTGCGGCACCTGCGGCGGCGCGGGTGCCAAGCCGGGTACCAAAGCGATTACCTGTACCACCTGTGCGGGCCACGGCCAGGTGCAAATGCGCCAAGGATTTTTCAGCGTGCAGCAGGCCTGCCCGCAGTGCAAAGGCACGGGCAAGCTGATTCCCGAGCCCTGCGTGTCATGCCACGGCGTGGGCAAGATCAAGAACAACAAAACCCTTGAGGTGAAAATCCCTGCGGGTATTGACGACAACATGCGCATTCGCAGCGCAGGCAATGGCGAGCCGGGCACCAATGGCGGGCCAGCGGGTGATTTGTTCATAGAAATTCGCCTCAAAAAGCATGACATTTTTGAGCGCGAAGGCGATGATTTGCACTGCCAAATGCCCGTGAGCTTTACCACGGCTGCACTGGGCGGCGAGATAGATGTGCCCACCCTTGGCGGCAAGGCCAGCATCGACATACCTGATGGCACGCAGCACGGCAAAACCTTCCGCCTGCGCGGCAAAGGCATCAAGGGCGTGCGCAGCAGCTACCCGGGCGATTTGTATTGCCATATCGCCATAGAAACGCCGGTGAAACTCACCGAACACCAGCGCAAGTTGCTCAAGGAGTTTGACGAGTCTTTGCGCAAGGGTGGCGCTAAGCATTCGCCCAATGAAGAAGGCTGGACCGATAAGCTCAAGAACTTCTTTAGCTAGAAGGTTCAGCGGTTTTAAGCGCTGCACTCGGTGCTGTGCTGAAGTAGCACCACCTCTGTGAGCCGGTCAGTTGGTGGCGCACTACTTCCACGTGCAGAGAATGCCACTCAACTTTGAGCTTCTGTTGCTACTGGTTTACACGCCTGATCTTACGCGCCCGATCAGCGTTTTGGCTATCCCGCTGATTTGCGCGCCCGAGCAGCGTTTTGGCTATCCCAACGCGCCCTCATGCGGTGGGTACACCGAAATCGGTCGGTCGGGATAGCCAAAACGCTGCTCGGGCTATGCTCGCTTTTAGGTTTTTAATACCGCAGACACGCTACTCGTAGAGTGCCAGTTACTATAAAAAACGCAGCGTACTATGACCATTTGACGCTGACATTGTCACTATTTTTCATGAAAATTGGAAATCCGCGTGTGAGATAGAGCTCCCGCGTACTCGTACCTCTGAAGCTGAGCAGTTTTCAACCGTTCCGAGCAACCACCTCGCCCTGCGGCTAAGCGAGTGCTGTGCCAATGCGCAAACAATCAGGGCGCTGGGCTGGTTTTTTTGAACAAATGGGGGATTAGAGTGTTCATCTGTTTGAGCCCGCAGGGCGAGTTATGAACACTCCCCCCATTTGTTCGAAAAAACAAGCTACCCGCGTAGCGGGCCAGCGACCGTTTGCGCGTTGGCACAGCGCTCGCTTGGCCGCAGTAGTGACCAAGCATGGCATGAACCCTTCGACAAGCTCAGGGCGAACGGGAAAGTAGTGACCAAGCCGTGTATGAACCCTTCGACAAGCTCAGGGCGAACGAAGAAAAAGTGACCAAGCTGGGCAAGAACCCTTCAAAAAAGCTCAGGTCGAACGTAAAGCGTTCAAAGCGAAAGTAGCGAAACAGAGCATCAACCGTAAATCGCGTCCATAGCCGCTTGGTTGCGCGCTATCACCACTTGGCGCTTGATTTTCATGGTGGGGGTGAGCTCACCTGTGTCGATAGCCAGCGGCGCGTTGAGCACAGCAAATTTACGGATGTTAGCCACGCGGGCGTGGCGCTCGTTGACGGTATCAATCGCGCTTTGCAAACTGGTCTGCACCAGTGCATGCTGGCCATTGGCTGCGCCCAATCCATGCGCTGCGGCAAACTGCGCCAATACATCGGGCTTGAGCGTGAGCAAGGCGGCTAAAAAATGCCTGCCATCACCCACCACCACGGCATGCTCCACCAGTGCAATGTTCATCAAATCGGCTTCGATATTGCTGGGGCTGATGTTCTTGCCGCCGCTGGTAATCAGCAGGTCTTTTTTGCGGCCCGTGACGTACAAATACCCGTCATTGTCGAAGCGCCCCAAGTCGCCGCTGTGCAGCCAGCCGTCGGACGTGAGGGTGTTCTTGGTGGCCTCCAAGTCTTGGGCATAGCCTTGGAATACATTAGGGCCGCGCACCATGATCTCGCCGTCGTCTGCAATGCGCACATCAATACCAGCAAAGGGCTTGCCCACCGTGCCACTGCGCAAATTCATGCCCAGTGCCATGCTGGTAGGCCCGCAGTCTTCGCTTTGTCCATACACCTCGCGCACCACAATGTCTAAGCCCGTGAAAAACTTCAAACTCTCGGGCGCTATCGGCGCTGCGCCCGATATCAGCAAGCGCGCTTGGTCAAAGCCCAGCGCCGTTTTAACCTTGTGGTGAATCAGCTTGTTGGCCAGCTTCATTTGCAGGTTTAACCATACATCTGGCGTGCCACCAGCAATCACCACTTCATGCCATGCCTGCCCCACACGCAGTGCCCACGCGGCGAGCTTTGCTTTGAAACCTGTAGCGCCAGCGAGCTTGATCTCTATGGCAGATTGCATTTTTTCCCAGACACGTGGCACACCAAAAAACACCGTAGGATGTACTTCTTTGAGGTGCTCGCCCAAGGATTCCATGTCGCGCGCAAAATACAGCGGGTAGCCCACATTGGCGTGGTTGTGCACCGCGCCCAGCTGCTCGGCTATGTGCGCCAGCGGCAGATACGAAATGATGCGGTCATCGGGAGTGACTGCAAATTCGCGGGTGAGCGTGTCGGTAGTCCATGACAAATTGTCGTGCGACAGCACCACCGCCTTGGCCGGCCCCGTGGTGCCCGAGGTGTAAATCAAAGTGCCTGTTTGCTCGGCGCGAATAGCCGCCATGCGCGCATCGACCTGCGTTTGCAGCGCAGCACTGCCTGCGCCATTGCCTTTGGCAAGAAAGGCATCCCAGGTGCTGGCTTGCCCATCATCAGCAGCTACACCTTTCATCAACACCACCTGCTTGAGTTGTGGCATATCGATGACTTTGGCGGCTACTTTTTGGTATCGCTCCAGCGTGTCCACCAAGAGCAGGGGCGCTTGGCTGTGGCCCAGTATGTATTCAATCTCTAGCGTGGCACTGGTCCAGTAAATGCCTGTGGGCACTGCACCCACCATCATGGCCGCTATGTCCATCATCACCCATTCAGGGCGGTTGAATCCCAAAATGCACACCACCTGCCCCGCCTGCACACCCGAGGCCACCAAGGCGCGTGCGAGGGTGTTCACCTCAGCGGCGTAGTCATTCCAACTGGTGGACTCCCACTGGCTCACGCCGCGCACAAAATAGCCCGGTTTGTCACCCAAGCGCTGCGCAGTGGCTATAAACCTTGCGGGCGTGCTGATGAAAGGTATGCTGTGCATGGCTTGTTACCTCGCTTAGGCTGATTGCTTGGCATGCAGGCCGAGCATGGCTCTGGCCTCATCAGGGCTAGCCACTGCACGGCCAGCGCGCGCTGCGCACTGGGTCAGCGCCTCTATCAGCATGCCATTGCCAGTGGCGCGTTCTCCGTTGGGCAGATAAAAAGTGTCTTCTAAACCCGTGCGCAGCATGCCACCCAGCTCAGCCACTTTTTGGTGCACAGGCCAAATCTCTTCACGGCCAATCAATGTCGCCTGCCATGTGCTGTTAGCGGCCATGTAGCGCGGTAACAGGCTGAGCAAATCGGCATCGCAGGGCATGCCCGAGGCCACGCCCATCACCAGGTTGTACTCAGGCTTGCCCATTGCAGGAGTAAGCATGCCTGCCTTGATAAACATGCCCACCGAGCGCACAATGCCCACGTCAAAACATTCAAACTCTGGGTGCGTGCCGCACTCGCCCATCACGTCTAAAAACTGCTGTACTTTGGCCACCGGGTTGTCAAACACCATAGGCGGCCATGCCCACTCGCCGTTGTCTTTGATTTTGAGGTAATTGAGCGTGCCCGCATTGCAAGCGGCAATCTCGGGTTTCACGCGCTTGATGCAAGCCAGCGGGCCGCTGATGTCTTTGCCAATCACGCCCGTGGTGAGGTTGATGATGACACCGGGGCAGGCGGCGCGAATGGCGTTCACAATGACTTCAGCCACATCGGGATCCCAGCTGGGCATGTGGCCATAGCCTTCTTCTTGGGAGCGCAAATGCACATGCATGATGCTTGCGCCCGCATCAAATGCCTCTCGCGCCTGCGCGGCCATTTGCGCGGGTGTCACGGGCACGGGATGTTGCTTGGGATTGGTCAGAACGCCGGTTAAGGCACAGGTAAGAATCGCTTTGTCTAGATTGCTCATGCGGGTGTCTCCTCAAGTTGGATTTCAATCAATACAGTGCCTGCTTCTACGCTGTCTTTGGCCTTCACATGCACAGCAGATATGCGGCCAGCGGCTTTGGCGTTTTGCCACATTTCCATTTTCATGGCTTCCACGCAGACCAAGGCTTGGCCTGCCACCACCATATCGCCCACGGCCACGCTCACTGCGGCCACTGTGCCAGCGACTGGCGCGCGGGCGCGGCTTGCGTCTACGGTTTTGTCTAATGCTGGGAACGCGGATTTTTCTTGGAAGATATACACTGCAGCGCCCTGCACCAAATGCAATGCATCGCCATCAAACAAGCACACGCAGCTGCTTTGCACTGCACCTAAGCGGTAGTGCAAGCTATGGTTGTGCAGGCTGACATTGCCCACCAAGATGTCTGCACCGTTGGCCAATACGCGCACACCGCCAGCTTGTGGCTGGACACGCAGCGTGCGCGCAGCGCCCTCTTGGCTATCGCAACTTAGCGTTATATCGAAACCAGCCACACTGACTGGCCGCGTGCCCTGCCCGTGGCGCATGGCAAATGCCGCTGTAGCCACCGCCCACATGGGCTCGGGCGGCACTGGGCGCTGCAGCAGGGGCTCGCCCTGCTCTGCCCACTGGTCAAGCAAGCTGGTGTGCATGCTGGCGCTGCGAAAAGTGGGGTGGTCCAGCAAATCGCGCAAGAAGCGCCCGTTGTTGCGAAAGCCCAAGAGCGGCGCGTCTTCTAGCGCGGCCATGAGGCGGGCAATCGCATCATCCCTATCTCGGCCTTTAGCTATCACTTTGGCCACCATGGGGTCATAAAAAGGCGACACTGCGCCGCCCTCCTCTATGCCAGCGTCAATGCGCACATAGCCATCGCTGTTGGCACTGCGATCGCGGCCTTGCAATGCATCGCTGGGCCGCCAGTGCAGCACTTTGCCTGTTTGCGGTGTGAAGCCTGCGTAGGGGTCTTCGGCATACAGACGCACCTCTATGGCGTGTCCACTGAACTGCACTTGCTCTTGGGTCAAAGGCAAATGCTCGCCCGAGGCCACACGCAGTTGCCATTCCACCAAATCCAAGCCCGTGATGCACTCGGTAACGGGGTGCTCCACTTGCAGGCGGGTGTTCATCTCTAAAAAGTAGTGGTTCTTCTGCGCATCCACAATGAACTCGACCGTGCCCGCACCGCAGTAGCCCACCGCCAGCGCAGCGGCCACCGCATCGGCGCCCATGCGCGCACGCATGGCAGCATTCACCACGGGAGAAGGCGCTTCTTCAATCACTTTTTGTCTGCGCCGCTGCGCCGTGCAGTCGCGTTCGCCCAAATGCACGGCGTTACCATGCGCATCGGCAAATATTTGAATTTCAATATGCCGCCCGCCCTCTATCAAGCGCTCCAGCATCAAGGTGTCGTCACCAAAAGCGCTGAGCGCCTCGCGCCGTGCGCCAGCGAGCGCCTCCGGCAAATCAGCCAGCGCACGCACCAAGCGCATGCCGCGTCCGCCACCGCCAGAGACCGCTTTGACCAAAAATGGCACGCCCAGCTTGGCCGCCTCTTGCGTCAAGCGTGCATCGCTCTGGTCAGCATCCAAATAGCCCGGCGCGCAGGGCACGCCTGCGGCAATCATGCGCCGCTTTGCACCCGCTTTGTCGCCCATGGCAGTGATGGCGCTGGCGGGCGGGCCGATGAAAACCAAGCCCGCATCAGCACAGGCCTGCGCAAAATCCGCCCGCTCTGACAAAAACCCATAGCCCGGATGCACCGCATCAGCGCCTGAATCCTTCGCCGCTTTAATGACTGCGTCTATGCTCAAATAACTTTGCACAGCCACTGAGGCGCCTATGTGCACGGCGCTATCGGCCAAGCGCACATGCGGCGATTGCGCATCGGCATCGCTGTAAACCGCTACGCTGCGGTAGCCCAGCGCACGCGCAGTGCGCATGATGCGGCATGCAATCTCGCCGCGATTGGCAATCAGGATTGTTTTGAAACTCATGCGGGTGCCCAGCTTGGTTTGCGTTTTTGAATGAATGCGGTCGTGCCCTCAATGCCTTCTGCGCCCAGCACGGCGTGGGAAAACACAGCCGCAGCCTCTTGTACCAAACTGGCTGCGCTTGCATAGCGCGCTTTGCTGATCAAGGCTTTGGTCGCCGCAATGGCTTGCGGCGCGCATTGCAAAATGCCGTGCAGCACGGCGGCCAAGGCTTGGGGCACGTCTTCAGTGCGGCATGCGCTGTGTACCAAGCGCAGCGCCAGCGCCTCTTGCGCGTCCAGCCGCCCGCCTGTGACGGCCAATCGCTTGGCCTCGCTGTAGCCCAGCCGCTCCACTAAAAACGGTGCAATTTGCGCGGGCACCACACCCAGCGAGGTTTCTGGCAGTCTGAACACCGCTGTGTCGGCGGCTATCACCACATCGGCCACGCAGGCCAAGCCAAAACCACCGCCCATCACTGTGCCCTCTGCTACCACCACCACAGCCATCGGTGCAGCGGCATACGCCACGCAAAGTTCACCAAACGCTGCGTTGAGCGATACCAAGGAATTTTGCAGCTGCGCCGCATCACCCATGCGCGCAGCGGCCATGTCTTTGAGGTCACCTCCCGCACAAAAATGCCCACCTGCCCCGCGCAGCACCAAAGCGCGTGTATCGGGCGCAGCGGCAGCCTCTGCCAATACTTGGCGCAGCTCGCGTACCATCGCCAGCGACATGGCGTTGCGTGCCTGCGGGCGGTTCAGGGTGGCATACACCACACCGCCTGCGCGCTCTACTAGCAGGGTGTCAAACTCGCTCATGCTTTCTTGCCCGGTAGCGTGCCTTCGAGCTTGCAAATGATGCCCAGCATGATCTCATCTGCACCGCCACCAATCGACACCAAACGCGAGTCGCGGTAAGCGCGGGAGATCGGGTTGTCCCAAGTAAAGCCCATGCCCCCCCAAAACTGCAAACAAGCGTCCGTCACCTCGCGGGAGAGGCGGCCGCACTTGAGCTTGGCCATAGATGCCAGCTTGGTCACGTCTTTGCCACCTGCATAGGCTTCTACTGCGCGGTAGGTCATCGAGCGCAGCGCTTCGACTTCGGTGCGCAGCTCGGCCAGTCTAAAGTGCACCACTTGGTTATTGAGCACGCTCGTGCCAAATGTTTTACGCTCACGGGTGTAGTCAATCGTGAGGTCAATCAAACGGTCTAGGCTCATGAGCGAACCCGCTGCGCCCCACAAACGCTCCTCTTGGAATTGCAGCATTTGAAAAGTGAAGCCCAGGCCTTCTTGCCCAATCAAATTGCGCTTGGGCACGCGCACATTGTCAAAAAATAGCTGCGCTGTGTCTGAGCTGTTCATACCAATTTTTTTGATCTTTTGGCGGCTGATGCCCACCGCGTCCATCGGCACCACAATCAGGCTTTTGTTTTTGTGCGCAGGGCCGTCGCTGGTGTTGGCCAGCAGGCAGCACCAATCGGCCTGCATGCCATTGGTGATCCACATTTTGGTGCCGTTGATGACGTAATCGTCGCCGTCGAGTTTGGCCGTAGTTTTGACCGCTGCTACATCGGAGCCACCGCCGGGCTCGCTCACACCAAGGCAGCCCACCATGTCGCCAGCAATCGATGGCGCTAAGAATTGCGCTTTCAAATCGTCAGAGCCAAAGCGCGCCAGTGCGGGGGTACACATGTCGGTGTGTACGCCAATGGCCATGGGCACGCCGCCGCAGTGGATAGCGCCTAGCTCCTCGGCCATCACCATCGAGTAACTAAAGTCTAGGCCAAGGCCGCCGTATTTTTCTTCGTATTTCACGCCCAAGAGGCCTAGGTTGCCCAGCTTTTTAAACACCTCGTGCGCGGGGAACTGCTCTGCCGCTTCCCATGCGTCCACATGGGGGTTGATTTCTTTGTCTACAAACTTGGCTACTGTGTCGGCAAGTTTGCGGTGTTCTTCGGTAAATAGCATAGTGGTACTCCGTATTGAAAAAAGTTTTAAAAACGTGCCACACCAAAGGTATTGGCGTGAAGCTTGCGAGCCTGTGCATCGCTGGCCAGCGACAATCCCAGCGCCAGCACGCGGCGGGTATCGCGCGGGTCAATGATGCCGTCGTCCCACAGGCGTGCCGTGCCAAAAAGCACGGTAGATTCAGCATCTAAGCGGCGTTTGAGTTGGTCGCTCATGGCTTGCAAGCCTGCCAATGTTTGCTCGTTCATGGCTACGCCAGAGCGCTCTAGCTTGGTGCGCGCCACTATGTCCATCACCATGGCGGCCTGCGCCCCGCCCATCACCGCAGTGCGGGCGCTGGGCCAGCTGAAAATAAAGCGCGGGTCAAAGCCACGGCCACACATGCCGTAGTTACCCGCGCCAAACGAGCCACCCAGCACCATGGTGAATTTAGGCACCCTTGCATTGGCCACCGCCTGAATCATCTTGCTGCCATGCTTGATAGCGCCGCCGCGCTCGGCGGCGCTGCCCACCATGTAGCCGGTGGTGTTTTGCAAAAATACCAAGGGCGTGTTGCTTTGGTCACACAGCTGAATAAACTGCGCTGCCTTGGTTGAACCCGTGGGGTTAATCGGCCCGTTGTTGCCCAAAATGCCCACCAAAGCGCCTTCAATACGGGCGTGGCCACAGATGATTTCGGGTGCATACAGCGACTTGAATTCTAAAAAATCCGATGCATCCACCAAACGCGCAATCACCTCGCGCACGTCATAGGGTTCGCGGTCATCGGCGGGCACAATGCCCATGAGCTCTTCTGCATCAAACAAGGGCGGCGCAGCCGACGCTTGCTGCTGGTGCGTGTCCCACTGCAATTTGTCTAGCACCTCGCGCACCAGCGCTATGGCGTGGGCATCGTCCTGGGCCAAATACTCACCCAGCCCCGTCACGGTGGCATGCATCTGCGCGCCACCTAAGCTTTCTTCGTCAATCTCTTCGCCAATGGCGGCTTTCACCAAGGGCGGCCCGGCCAGCGCAATGCTGGAGCGCCCGCGCACCAAAACCACATAGTCAGACAAACCGGGCAAATACGCACCGCCCGCCGTGGATGCCCCATGCACCACCGCAATTTGCGGAATACCCGCAGCCGACATGCGCGCTTGGTTGGCAAAGCTGCGCCCGCCTTCAATGAAAATCTCCGCTTGGTACATCAAATTCGCGCCACCGCTTTCTACCAGCGAAATCAGCGGAAGCTTATTTTCTAGCGCGATGGCCTGTGCGCGCAGGCCTTTTTTGAGCCCCATGGGCGCAACAGTTCCACCCTTCACCGCGCTGTCGTTGGCCGAGATCAACACACGCTTACCCGAGACCACGCCTATGCCCACAATAGCGCCGCCGCCCATCACGCTTTTTTTGCCGTCGTCGTCGTGCATACCCAAGCCTGCCAGCGAACTGAGCTCTAAAAAATCGCTGCCACGGTCAATCAAGCGTGCCACGCGCTCACGGGGCAAAAGCTGTTTGCGTTTTTCAAACTTGTCACGCTTGGATTCTGATTCGGCAATGACTTTTTGCTCAAGCGCACGCACCTGCTCCAAGCGCTCGGCCATGCGCGCCACATTGACGGCAAATCCCGCGCTGCGCGGCTCGATGCTAGATGTGAGGGCGGGCATTATTTAAGCACCTCGGGGGTCACGGCGCGGTGAAAGCCATTGAAAGCCACCGACTTGTTGTGGTCCAAGCTTGGGAACATCGGGTTACCCAAGGATGCTGCACCATCGATTTGCACGGTAATGCCCGAGATGAATGCCGCCGCAGGGCTGAGCAAGAAAACAATCGCTCCACTTACCTCAGCCTCTAGCCCCATGCGGCGCAGCGGCACATGGTTTTTCAGCTTAGGAATCATGCCCTTCACAGCGCCTGCATAGGTGTCCATACCAGATGATGCTATCCATCCGGGAGCAACCGCGTTAATGCGCACGCCTGCATGCGCCCATTCGTAAGCAGCACTCATGGTCAGGTTACTCATGCCCGCACGCGCTGCGCCAGAGTGCGCCATGCCGGGCATGCCATTGCGAAAATCAGCCGTCATGTTGACGATTGCGCCGCCGTGCGCTTGCATCGATTGGTTAAAAACCTCACGCGCCATCAAAAAGCCGCCAGTCAAATTATTGGCCACCACCGCTTCAAAGCCGCGCTTAGAAATCGCCATCATGGGTGCAGGAAACTGGCCGCCTGCGTTGTTTACTAGCCCCGCAATTGGGCCATGCTCGGCCACCACACTGGCGATGTTGGCTTTGACTGCCTCTTCATCGCGGATGTCAAAAGCGCGCCAGTAGCAGCGGCCACCATCATCTGCAATTTCTGCGGCCACCGCTTCGAGCTTGGCCTGCGTGCGGCCGCTCACCAGCACGGTAGCGCCCAGCGATGCCAACTCATGCGCCACGCAGCGGCCAATGCCACTACCCCCGCCTGTGACCCAAATGAGTTGGTTAGCAAACAAATCAGGCTTGAATACGCTGCGGTAACGGGAGGATGTGGTGGACTCGTTCATGGGCTGGGTATCGCTAGTGGTCAATGTTTGGGGTCGCAATGTTTGGGGTCAGTGAATGGCGCTAAGTTGCACCGTGTTTTCAAGGAAGTTTGTGCATTAGAGCATTGCCTCACCTTAACGTCAACTATTTAACACCTAGGTAAAACACCTAGCTTAAGCGGCATCGCCACGCGATACCATCGTTGCATCCCATTTTTTAAAGGTTACCCCATGGATATTTCTGCTTGCACCACCGCCCTGCGCACCAAAGTTGGCGACGATTGCGGCCTTAACGCCACCCTGAAGTTTGACTGCGGCGCAGACGGCGTGGCTTATATCGACGGCAAATCCACCCCCAACACCGTGGACAACAACGACCGCGAGGCCGATTGCACCGTAGCCATCACCACCGACAACCTCTCAGCCATGCTCAGCGGCGATCTTGACCCCGTCACTGGTTTTATGAGCGGTAAATTCAAAGTCAGTGGCGACATGAGCGTGGCCATGAAACTGCAGCGCGTGGTTTAAGCAGCCCCATGTTTATGGCCACTATGACCGCGCAAGAAGCCGTCGATGCCCACCGCAGCGACGACACCAGTGATTTACTGGGTATTGCGCAGTTGTGCGATGAATTTGGCATCACCGCGCGCGCTCTGCGTTTGTATGAAGACAAGGGCCTATTAGAGCCCAAGCGCATCAATGGTGCCCGCGTATACAACCGCCGCGACCGCGCCCGCTTGTCGCTGATTCTGCGCGCCAAGGTGCTGGGCTCGTCGCTGTCGGATATCAAACAATACCTAGATATGTATGGCGCACACGGCGAAGGCCGCGCCCAGCAGCTCAAATTTGTATTGGAGCGCACCGACGCTGCCATTGCCGAGCTGGAAGAAAAGCGCGCCCATATTGAGGCCACGCTGGCCGAGATTCGCATCATCAATTCGTCGGTGCGTAAGCTGTGTTTAAACCGTTAGCCTGTGGCTTAATCTGACGCTTCTTCGTGCTGTTGTTGCTTTGCTCTGACACGGCTGAGCAGCGGTTTTGCGCAGCATTTTTTCTTCGATAAACGCGCCCGATCAGCGTTTTGGCTATCCCGACGCGCCCTCATGCGGGAGTACCCGAAATCGGTCGGTCGGGATAGCCAAAACGCTGATCGGGCTATGCTCGC
>JAYTMT010000058.1:0-9274 GCA_043728315.1 Polaromonas sp.
CGGCAAAACCGTCACCTCCCAAGAGTGCACCAGCGCCAGCGCCCGGCGCAACAACCCGTTGTGCTCGGATGCGTATGGCGCGGCGATGGTGGCGGTAGATGAGGTGCGCTAGTTTTAAGCGATAAAGGCTGTAGTCCAATAAAATATCGCGTAAACAGCTATTTTATTTGTAGCGATTTGGAGTAAGAGGATTGCAATGAAGTCGGCATCTTTGACCATCGATTGGAGGCAAACCGCGAGAATGTCGCGGGGGGCGCTGGCTGCGTATGTACTATGTGGGGCTAGCCTGCTGCCAACGCATGCGCAAGCTCCCGGCGACCTGCGCGTGGCACTGGTGATTGGCAATGCCGCCTACGCAGGCGCTGCTGCATTGCTAAATCCCACTAACGATGCCAAGGACATGGGCGAGACACTGCGCGGCCTGGGGTTTAGCGTGATCGAGGTACGCGATGGCTCCAAAGCGCAAATGCTGGAGGCCATCAGCAAAGTCAAGAACACCTTGCAAGGCAAGCAGGCCATTGGCATGCTGTACTACGCTGGCCATGGTTTGCAGGTAGATTGGCGCAACTATATGGTGCCAATCGATGCCAAGATGAGCAAGGCCAGCGAAGTACCCGAGCAAACCGTTGAGCTGAGCCAAGTGATAGATGCCTTCAAAGCCGCAGGCAACCGCATGAATATCGTTGTTCTGGATGCTTGCCGCGACAACCCGTTTGCGGGCGCCTCCACAGGTAAAGGTTTGGCCCAGCTAGATGCCCCCACAGGCACTTTTCTGGCCTATGCCACTGCGCCGGGCAACGTTGCAGAGGACGGTGATGTTAAAAGTGCCAATGGTCTGTACACCAGCTTTCTATTGCGGGAGTTAAAAAAACCGGTTTCAAAAATTGAAGATGTATTTAAGCGTACCCGGCTCAATGTGCGCACGGCATCGTCGGGCAGACAAATTCCTTGGGAATCCACCAGTTTGGAAGAAGATTTTTACTTCCAGGCATCTAAAGCGCCCGCGCAAAACCCCGAGCAAGTGGAGTCACTTTTTAAACTGCAGCTAGAGCGCTGGGTCAGCATTGAAAACAGCAAAGACATTCAAGTACTGCAAGCTTTTTTGCTGGATTACCCCAGTGGCTCGTTCAGTGAGCTGGCGCAGTTTAGGTACGACCGATTGCTCAAAGAACAGCAACGCAAGCAGGCTGAGCAACAGGCCTTAGCGCGGATTACTGCAGAAAAGCAAGCAGCCGAAGCTGCGCTTCAAGAGCAAATTAAACAGGCTGCTCTGGCCAAAGCCGCCCAAAACCAAGCAGACTTGGCCCGACGCGAAACCGAACGTTTGGCAGCACTAGAGCGCAACGAGGCGCAGGATAAGCTGCGAGCCGTCGCCGCCGAGCAAAGCAAACGCGCCCGAGAAGAGCAAGAAAGGCAGGAGCTTTTAGCCAAGCATGCGCAACAACTGGAGCTGCAAGCGCAACAAGCCGTAGCCAAAGCGCAAGCCGCGCGTGAGCAAAAACTCGCACAGGAAACACAAAGAATTATCAATGCCCAGCAACTAACAGTAGCAAAGCGGCAAAACGACGCACCGCGCGATTCGGATGTCATCAGTCTAGAACGTAACTTTAAAGTGGGCATGCGAGCAACTTATTCAGAGACCAGTTGGTCAAACAAAAAAGAAGAGCAATTACGCTACCGTGTGGACAAAATCAACGAGGCTACAGTCGAGCTAAACCAAGGCCGCGTTGTATGGGACTTAATGGGTAACGTATTGTCTAATCGCAACGGGAAATACTCGTCGCCACGCCAGTTCTATCCTGCCGAATTTCAAGTAGGCAAACGCTGGAACACCCGCATATCACGCGAGCGCATAGATGGCGTTGAGGATCTTTGGGATATAGATGTACGCGTTGCTGGTCGCGAAACTATCGAAGTAACCGCAGGTAAGTTTGAGACTTATCTCATCAAAGCGCAAGGTTGGCGCAAGATAGGCAACTACCAACAGCGGCGGGAATGGAAAATTTGGGTTGCACCCAACGTACCGTTCGACATAGCGCGAGAGTCCACAGTGCACCACGGCGGAAAAATGGTGGAGCAAACCATTACTAAACTATCTACCTATCAGCCTAGTTGGTAGGTAGACAGCTTACGACGGATGATGCTGATTATCTTGCGCGTGTCCCCAACACCGCTGCGCCAATAATCAGTGCCGTTGCCAAACCAATTCTCCAGGTCAGTGGCCGCCCGGTGACCGCGATCAGCAGCGCAGTTGAGGCCACGGCACATTTACGTACACGCTGCTTGAAGCGCTGGAAGGCAAGGCAGAAGCGGCAGACTCCAACAAAGACGGTTTGGTGTCTACCTTTGAGCTGCAAGAATACGTGATGAAGCGCGCCGACCAACTGGCCGAGCAAGTCTATGGTCGCGCCCAGCAGCCCTACCCGGCTGCGTTGTCGGGGTTTGATGTGGTGCGGTGGCGCTAGGGTGTGGCTTAGCTCTTTTCCTTATAGCTATTGCGCGACCAGCTATGAAATATCGACTAAACCGCACAAAAAATCAATATTGCATATAATATTAAACAATGATCATATTGGACACCAATGTACTGGTAGCCGCGCTCAGGTCGCGTTGCGGCATGTCGCGGCGACTGCTGGTGCAGGTGTTGCAATCCGAGGTGGTTGCAGGCGTATCGGTGCCACTGTTTATGGAATACGAAGCGGTGTTGCAGCGCAGTGAACAGTTGGTAGCCTTTGGCTTGACCAGTGCTGAGGTGAACGAGTTTTTGACAGGTTTAGCAGGTGTGCTGCGACCGATTGATATTTCGTTTCTGTGGCGGCCGCAACTCAAAGACCCGGCAGATGAGATGGTGCTTGAGGCCGCAGTGAACGGACAGTGCAGCCACATCGTGACTTGGAATGTGCGCGATTTTGCGCAAGCAGTGCCGCGTTTTAACTTGCAATGCGTCACCCCCGCAGATTACTATGCAAGCAAGCAGCCCAAGCGGCTGCATTAGGAGTTAACCATGCAAGCCAATAACTTCGCCTTGAGGCTCCCTCACTCGATGTACGACGCGGTGCGTAAAGCAGCGGCAGACGATGGCGTGGCCATCAACCAATACATTAACGTAGCCGTTGCCGAAAAGCTGGCCTGCCGCAGAACCGCGCAGCAGTTTTTAGATGCGCGCGCACAAGGTGGCTCGGCTAAACGCGCATTGGATATTCTGGCTAAGGCGGGGTCGGATATGGCTGAGGTTTAGTTGCCCTCGAAAACCCGTCGCTAGAATGCAAACATGAACTTTACTGCGACCGTACCAGATACCTTGCCCGATGTCCTGCAAGTCTCCAGTGGGCAGTTTGCCGCACTGGCCAAACAGGCCATGGCGGTCAATTTGTTTGAGTCTGGCAGGCTGAGCACGGGGCAGGCGGCGAAGCTATGCGACCAAACGCGGGTGGAGTTTTTGCTGTGTTTGCCGCAATGGGGTGGTGCCCAGCTGTGCTACCCGGCCAGCGAGCTGACGGCTGATTTGGCGGATGCATAGTCGAAGCGTTATTTTTCAGCAGCAAGTAAGAACGCTATGAACGAGGGAAACTTAAAGCGGACTTTGGTGGTGAACGATGTTGTTACGCGAAAAACCCAGGCAGTATCGTTCGGTGATTTGGTTGGTGTGCTGCCTCAACCAGCCAAAGCCCACACAGTTGAAAAAATGACGCAGGCAGTACGAAAAATTCTTGCCAAAAAATATCGGGTTAATTAGTTTTTTTGCGTGTCCCCAACACCGCTGCCCCAATAATCAACGCGGTTGCCAAACCAACGCTCCAGGTTAACGGCCGTTCGGTCACCACGATCAATAGCGCTGTAGAGGCCAGCGGGGTGATGTAACTCAAGATGCCGATCTGCCGTGCGTCGCCCTTTTTCAGTGCAGCGTCCCATAAGAAAAATGCGGCACCGAGCGGGCCCAGGCCCATTACGGCCATGAGAGCCCAGTCTTTGCTGCTCAGCGCTACGGCGGGTTCCATCAGTGCATGGCACAGCAATGACAGCAGGCCTGAGACCAGGCCAAACAAACCAATCGCGGCAGTGGGAAAACCGCGCCCGGTGCTGGCCAGGCGCTTACTCATCAGCGAATAGCTGGCCCAGATGAAGGCCGAGCCAGCGGCGGGAATGTAGCCCCAGGCAAAGCCTGTATGGGCCAGCCCTTGCAATCCGCTCTTGAACAAGCTGTCGCCCAAAATGGCGATGCAAGCGCCTGTAAAACCTGCGCAAGCAGCTACGACATGCGTAGCAGACAGCTTGGTGCCTGGCAAAAACAACGGTGCCATGACCACAATCCCGAGTGGCCACAGGTAGTTGACCAAGTTAGCTTCTACCGGCGGGGCATGGCGCAGCGCAATGAAGAGCAAAAAGTGAAAACCAAACAAGCCGTAGATGCCCAAGGCCAATGCGCCTTTGGACACCTTCCATTGCCTAAAGAACGGCCAGGCGGGCACGCTGCCAATCAGCAGGGCAATGCCGGTGAGCAAAAATGGCGGGATGTGTTTGAGCGAATTGCCCAGAACGGCCAAGGAGGCCCATAAGGCAATGGCACAGAGAGCCAGTACGGCGGGAGGGATTTTGTGCATGTGGGGGGTCGAGATGAAGCTTGGCGTGAACGGCCGTCAGCGCAACCACAAAAGCCAAATGAAAAAGCAGGCCACCAGTCCCCACGCCAAGAGATTGACCGGATCAAACTCACCCGGCAAATGGCGTGGCCCGCGCAGATGGTGCAGCAAGCGGTGCAGCTGGGTCTCGCGCGCATCGCCGCGCATGCGTCGCAGGCGCTCCCCCCAGGGGCGGGCTTGCCTGGGCAAGCGGCCATGCAAAATAGGCTCCACATGGTTGAACAAGGGCGTGAGCAAGCTTAGCTGCGGCAGGGCTACGCTTTGGTCGCGCTGAGGGCAGCGAATGTCGGTCGTGGGGTCGAGCGCCTGTCCGCATCCAATGCAGTCGAAAGCCCATGCTTGCGCCGCAGTATCGATGGGCACCGCATCGCCAAAGCGCAGCAACAATGCGGCGGTGAGGCGCGGTAAGTCCACCATCACCAGCGGGCTATTGCAGTAGCCGCAGTCTTGCGCGGCGTTGTCCATGGGTGCACCGCAGTTCAGGCAGTCCAAGCTGCGGCCTTGCGTGCGCAAGGCCTGCCGATCATGCGGGTAGATAGGCCGTACCAGCCCGCGCTCGGCCAGCAGCAAGCTGTAGCCTTGGTACTGGCCATGGCCGTTTGGGCATTCTTGTGCCGCGCTGCGCCCAAAACGCGTGAGGTTGCGGACGGCTTTGAGTGGTGACTGGCAGCGCACACAGCCCAAACGCGCGGCCAGCGGGGCGTTCAAAGCCGGGCTGGCGATCATCTGGCGAATCAGTTGCACCCAGCCCAGACCAGACAAGCGCACCGATTCCAGCGGGTCAAACCACACCAGATGGCAATGCGTGCAGAGATCGGCATGCACTTTGGCGGTGTAGCGGCCCTCTAAAGCCACCGCTTTCAAAGGTTGTTTGCAGCTGGTGCAGGGAAATGAAGTTGAAGTTATCCTCGGAGGCGAAATAGATTTTTCTAAGGCATCCATTTTTACTAACTAGTCGCGGTCTGGCCGACCATCGTTTTCAAATGCTGTTAGCTGAGCTACTTTGTGATCATCAAGACGATTAGCGCCATCAAATATTTTTTTATCCCAAGCAATTGGTTTTTGTGAAACGATATCGATCCAATAAATTTCTTCGTACCGAAATAACTGGCTGGCGTTGTTAATGGTGCCACGTGCTAAGACTTTGAAGACATTGAACTTACCTGCTGGCACATCCAAAGTTTCTCTTGCAACTACTTTGCTGTTGCCGTCCACAGTCATTTGCCCCCAGCGTCCATAGGTACGATTAAAGCGCGTACTCCATGATTTTCCTAGTGCGTAGTCGTGCGACAGGATCTGTGCATCATTGTCATTCCTGTAGTCAACGCTGCGCGTTTGATTGAAAAAGCTATCAAACTTGTCGATAGTCCTCGTGTTCATAACATACGTGCCAGCTGACATAATTCGGTACCGCAGCTCGCGGGCGAATTTAAACAAGCCCGTCTGTGGAGTTTCCTTAAAAACCATCAAATCGCCGATTCGCCATTTACCGCGAATTTCTCCGGGGTTCACCGGCTCAATAACACTGCTTGTTTGAATGTTGGGGTTGTAAATTTTAGCTGCGGCTGCCAGTAGATCGGCAATAGATGGGGCCGCTGCAAGAGCGAGTGTGTTGGGTAAAAGGTCGTTGGCAGACTTTGTTGGGGATGATGCGTTAGCAATTACCTGAACATCTTTTTCTTGTTGCGCACCTAGGGCGATATCTAGTCGGTACTGTGCCAGCTCAGAAAATTTACCGCTTGGAAAAGTGCGAATGAACTGTTCTAAGTCATTTAGTTTTTCAGTACTTTTAGCGTACTCCCAAGCGGCTAATTCCGCCTCAAATGCTTTTGCTGCAGCTTCACGAGTTAGCTTTTGCACCACCGCTGGTGGCTTAAAGTAAAAGTCTTCTTCTAGAGAAGTACTTTCCCAAGGAACCTGCTGGCCTTTGGACTGCAAGCGCACAGACAGGCGGACGCGTTTAAGGATGTCTTCAATTTTTGCGCCATCCACTTTCATTTCTTTGAGTAAATTCTCGGTGTACAGGCCGTTGTTACCAGTGCCAGCATCTTGCGCTACGTTGCCTGGTGCAGTGGCGTAGGCTAGTAGCGTGCCTGTGGGCGCGTCTATCTGGCTTAAGCCTTTTGCGGCATTAGCAGTCCTACCGAAGGGGTTGTCTCTGCAGGCGTCCAAAATTACCACGTTGCTACTGCCTCCAGTGACACCAGAGGCTTTGGTGAGTTGTTGCAACAGATCGTTTAAGTCCACCGCCTGCAGGTTGACGTCTTCTGCCGAGCGAATGTTGATATCCGTGGGCAACAAATAATTGCGCCAATCCAACTGCATCGCGTGACCTGCAAAATAAAAAACGCTGGGTTGTTTTTTTGCAGCTAGTCTGGCGCCAAATTGTTCAATCGCACTCCGCATAGCTGAGCGCTTTTGATCGATCAAAAGCTCTACCTCAAAGCCAGCATCCCGCAGCGCCTGCGCGACCGCCGTGGCATCGTTGGCCGGATTGTCTAGCGGACTTTGTGTGTAGCTGCTATTGCCGATAACCAAGGCCACACGGGCATGCGCCGGCAATGTTGGCGTCAGCAGTGCAACAATGACTGCGCTGGAGAGGATTTTGCGAAGCAGAGTCTTCATAGTGCTATTTTGCACGAGAACATGCGATTTGATACATCTAGTGAAACCCGAGCGTTAAGCGGCGTGCGTTTTCTAAGCACGGCTCGCGCAGCTCGGCGCTAAGTTCGGTATTTGCGCTGGCGCGCTGCCAATATCCGACAGCCCATTCGCGCGCTAATGCAGCCTCAGCCGCGTAGCCTGCTGGAATCACAGGTTCACGCAGCGGTGATGGATCAAGATTACCATGGTGAATGTCAGGCCGCCACATCATTGGCAGCATGTCGTAAACAGGTGTGGGTACAAACACAGGCTTCGCAACATCATCTACAAAAAATGAAAGATTGCCAAAATGCATGTCTGTATTACCAATGAACTTACCAAACAAAAAACTCAGTGCGACGGTGCGCGCATCATTGATTGAGAGCAATTTTTTTCTAACCAAAACCTCGCAAGTGGCTAACCAATGCTGGCGCTGTGTTTTAACGAACTCGTCGTGGACAGCGCTGACGGAAACGACGTGGCGTTTACCGCGTGGGCCTATGCGGTCAAACCGGTGGGACTGAAGATAGGTCCGCTGGGCGCTGTGGACGATGTCTGTGCGCGCCGTCCCCACGCCGTAGCCACGCAGCACTTCGTTGGCCAGATGCTCCAGCTGTAGCAAACTATGCCAGCGCTCACCGAAGGGTGTGCCGCGTGGCGGAGAAAACTTGACGATCACATGGGCGGGTGCAGGGCCAACGATGCGTGTGACGAATTTGGGCTGCTCGCCCCCGGCGGATGATCCGGCGGGCAGGTTTTGGCCGCTGTAGGTGGCCAACTGATCGTAATGGGCGGCCAGTGCAGTGGGGTCGCCCGCAGCTATCGCGGCGCCTGTGCGGCCCTCGGAGAGCATATTGCCCAAGACAAAAGCGCCGGGCGGATCAGTGATGTGGTTGGTGGCCATGTAGAGCACCTGCGGCACGCTCCACGCATCTGGGTCGGGCGGAAAGTCAGGTCGCAAATGGGTGTAGTGCTGGCCTAAAAACCCCTGTGGGCGCAGACCCGCTAAAAACCAGGGCAAAGTGCGCGTTGCCAGCCACTGGCTGCCGCTGGGGCCGCTAACGTACACGTCACCGCTGTGCAGCAGGGTAAGCTGGCCAAACAGGGTGGTGTGGGTCTGTGGGTCACTCCAATGCAAAGATTGTTGCGCTGCCAGGCCCAAGATGGGTTGGGTCAGTGCGTAGCGGGTGCTGCGCGCTGCGCCCAGCTTGTGCACCGCTGTGCCAAGCTGGCCCAGCGCCATCGACACGCTGGCTTGGCTCATGCCAGTGGCCGTCTGCAAGGCAGCCGCTGACATGGATGGGGCTTGCGCGAGCAGGCGGTGCACAATCTCTGCAAGCGGAATTGAGAAGGCAATCATTGATAGATACTTTTCAGTAAGTATCTATCAATAAACAGTTTTTGTCAAAAATCTGATAGATTCACTGATAGATATGGCAATAAATCTATCAGTGAATGCTGTTTAGCGGTTTGAGCAGCTCGGCCAAATCATTTTCAGTAAATAAGGGCTGTTTGCGCGCTGCGGCGGCGCTGTACAGGCTGTCGGCGAGCTGGGCCTTGCGCTCTTGTAGTTGCAGCATGCGCTCTTCGATGGTGCCTTGGGCGACCAGCTTGTACACCATGACTTGTTGGGTCTGGCCGATGCGGTGGGCGCGGTCGGTGGCCTGATTTTCTACGGCGGGGTTCCACCACGGGTCGTAGTGGATGACGGTATCGGCCTGGGTCAGGTTCAGGCCCACGCCACCGGCTTTGAGGCTGATCAGAAACAAGGGCACTTCGCCGCTGGTAAAGCGGGTGATCAAGGCATCTCTGTTTTGGCTTTGGCCAGTGAGTTTGACCCAGGGGATGCTTTGCTTTTGCAGCTCTTCTTCGATGAGTTCGAGCATGCTGGTGAACTGCGAGAACAGCAGCACTTTGCGGCCCTGTGCCAGCAGCTCGGGCAGCAGCTCCATCAACAGTTCCAGCTTGGCCGATTGTTTGACTTTTTTGGC
>JAYTMT010000059.1:0-26775 GCA_043728315.1 Polaromonas sp.
GTGCCGCAGGGGTTAGACACAGCAGTCCAGTCAAAGGAATTGCCAACTTCTTTTTGCAGGCGGTTGATTTGCCACGAGCCAGAGAGCACCATAGCGACACGGCCGTTTTTGAATTCGCCAATCGAGTCGGCATAGCTAGAACCGCCCGAGCCAGCCCACACATCGCGCAGCATGGTGCCGTCTTTGTGCCAGGCAACGAATTTATTCACCGCTAATTTGTAGCCATCATCGAGCACCAAATTACCGTCTTTGTCCAAAATTTTAGCGCCGTAGCTGATTGCAGGGCCTGCAAAGCGGTGGCCTGAGCGATCCCAAGCCATGGCCGCCGGCAGCTTGTTGGCCTTGGCAACTTTGCGAGCGGCTTCAGCCCACTCGTCCCAAGTGGCTTTAGGGCCTGGCACGGCTACTTTGGCTTGGTCAAACAGGGTTTTGTTGATGTAGGGCCCAGTCATGGTCAGCTGCGACATGTAGCCGTAAATGCCTTTGTCGGTTGCGCTAGGGCGCAGCCAAGGAAGGGTCGCGCCAAAGTTGGTTTCAAAATACTTTGGGTCTTTGATGTGCGGGGCAATGTCAAGGTAGTACTTAGACAAACCACCCAAGTCGGTCACGCGGGCGATGTCTGGGCCTTGGCCAGCAGCCAACTGCACGGGCAGTTGCTCAACAATAGTTTTGTAGGGCACCACATCAAGGATCACCTTGGTGCCAGGATTGGCCGCTTCAAAGCGCTTGATCTGCTCAGCAGTCACGTCGCATTCAATGCCATCTTGGTAGCACATGACGCGGATTTCGCCAGCGACAGCGGCAGTGGAGATAAAAGACGCGGCCAAAGCCAAGGCCGAAAGGCCGATTTGTGAATGCTTATGCAACATAGTGAGATCCTCTTAAAAAAACAATGGTTAGCAAACCGCTAGCATAGCGCCAAATGCGAAAAGAAGTCAGAGGGTTTTTACCTGTCAATTACTGAAAAGTAAGACGTGTGCGGCACAGGTAATGCAGATGTGTGTGGCGGAGAGGGCGGGATTCGAACCCGCGGAAAGTTTTACCCTTCGTACGCTTTCCAGGCGTATGACTTAAACCGCTCATCCACCTCTCCGGAGCTTTAAATTATAGCATTGCACGTGTGCTTACAAGCTTACTTATTCTGCTTGCAGCTCTGGCTGCGCGATTGGGGTGCGTCCATCATGCACTCGGTGGCCGCTCTTGGGGCTTATTTCTACAAAAATCTCTGTATGGCCTTCTTTGGCTGCTGTGTCTAGCAAGCTGATCAGTTCGCTTAGGTGTGCACTTGCAGCATTGTCTTTGTTTGCGCCAATTTTGCAATCAAAATCCCAATAATCGGCTCCTTGTGGCAGGGCTGCCCTACGGCAGCGTTTGACGTATTTGCGGATGTCGTGTTTGGTGGCTTCCAAAATGCGGTCGGAGTTTTTGCCTTCGGCGGTGAGAGGGTAAGTTTTTTTCATGAAAGCAAATGCGTGAAGCGAGATTGAAGTGGCGAGATTTATGGGGTGGGATTTATTTTGGAAGCGACTGTGGGCTGTAGGCATGGTAAGTCAGGTCGGCCAAGCTGACGAACTGTAACGCTTTTTCGTGGCAACTTTCTAAAACAACTGGCGGTGCAACACCTGCTGCCAGAGCTTGCCCCCAACGCGAGGCACACAAGCACCACCGGTCGCCGGGTTTGAGTCCGGCGAATCGGTACTGCGGGCGTGGGGTTGACAAATCATTGCCGCATTGCAGCGAGAACTCCAAAAACTCCCGCGTTACGCGTGCGCAAATCAGGTGCGAGCCACCGTCCGTTTCGTCCGTGTTGCAGCAGCCATCTCTGAAGTAGCCGGTGAGTGGGTCAAATGAGCAGGGAACCAGGGCTGTGCCCAATACGTTTTTTGTCATGCATTACTTAGTGAACAGCTTGTGATTGCGTAGTTTTAGCGTTGACACAAAGGCGTTGAGCTGCAGCGTTATTTTTGCTGAGATTGCACCATTTTCATGGCCGAGGTGATCAATGTGGAAACCTGTGTCATGTCGCTGGGCACAATCAGTGTGGTGGTGGCATCTGAGGCGACTTTGCTGTAGGCTTCGACGGCTTTTTCGGCCACTTTGAGTTGCACGGCCAGCTCGCCGCCGGGCTGGCGTATGGCTGCTGCTATGCGTTCAATAGCGCCTGCGGTAGCGTCGGCCACTGCGGTAATCGATGCGGCATCGCCTTGCGCTTTGTTGATGACGGCTTGCTTTTCGCCTTCTGAGCGTGCAATGAAGGCCTCGCGCTCGCCCGTGGCGATGTTGATTTGCTCTTGACGGCGGCCCTCAGATGCGGCAATCAAGGCGCGCTTTTCGCGCTCAGCGGTGATTTGCGACTGCATGGCGTGCAAAATTTCTTTGGGCGGCGTCAAGTCTTTGATTTCGTAGCGCAAGACCTTCACGCCCCAGTTGAGAGCGGCCTCGTCAATGGCGGCCACCACTTGGCTGTTGATGATGGCGCGCTCCTCGAATGTTTTGTCCAACTCCAGCTTGCCAATCACGCTGCGCAGGGAGGTTTGCGCCAGTTGGCTGATGGCAGTGATGTAGTTGGATGACCCGTAGCTGGCGCGCATGGGGTCGGTCACTTGGAAATACAAAATGCCGTCCACCTGTAGCTGCGTGTTGTCGCGGGTGATACACACTTGGCTGGGAATGTCTAGCGGGATTTCTTTGAGCACATGTTTGTAGGCTACCTTGTCGATAAAGGGCACTAGAAAATTCAAGCCCGGCGTGAGCGTGCCGTGGTATTTGCCCAAGCGCTCAACCACCCATGCGTGCTGCTGGGGCACGACCTTGACCGCGCGGGTGATGAACACCACGGCAATAACTAACAATATGACTGCGAATTCCATACCAACTCCTTGTGTTAAATTTGATTCAAACGGGCTCAACTACTAGGCGGTTGCCAAGCAACTCTTTGACTTTGTAAGTACCAGCTTGCTGGGCCACGCCAGGTGCTGCTACCACTGTCCATTGCGCACCTCGGTATTGCACTTGGGCTAGGCCATCGGCCTGCCAGCTGCCCACTTGCACATGGCCTCCAATGTCAAGATTGACATCGCGGTTGGCATTGGCTGGCAGGCGCGTTTCGGTTTTGGACTTGTACACGTGCCAAGCCACGGTAGCGCCACCGCCTATCACCGCTGCCACCAAAATTTGCACGGATATACCTGCGCCCATGTGGGCACTGATGGCCGCTGCCACCAAGCCAATAGAAATCATCAGCAAATAAAACGTGCCCGTAAGCAGTTCAATGGTGACCGCCACTCCCGCCATTAGCCACCAAATAGTAGATTCAGTCATGCAATTGCGCCCTTTGGAGCGTCCTGTGTCTGCGATGTACGACATTTTGGGGCAAAAATGGCATTGTGCAAGCAAGTAGACACGTAATGTCCTTACACTTCGCGTTTTATCCCTTTATTTGCTGGAATTGGCATGAAATTTCGCTTTCCTATTGTCATCATCGACGAAGATTTTCGCTCCGAGAACACCTCTGGCCTTGGTATCCGCGCGCTGGCTACCGCCATAGAGGGTGAGGGCTTTGAGATATTGGGGGTGACGGGCTATGGCGATTTGTCCCAGTTTGCCCAGCAGCAGTCGCGCGCCAGTGCGTTTATTTTGTCGCTCGATGACGATGAATTCACGCCTGGGCCTGATCTTGACCCTGCGGTGCTCAATTTGCGCCAATTCATCACCGAGGTGCGCCGCAAAAACGCCGATGTGCCACTGTATGTGTATGGCGAGACCAAAACATCGCGGCATTTACCGAATGATATTTTGCGCGAGTTGCATGGCTTCATCCACATGTTTGAGGACACGCCAGAGTTTGTGGCCAAGCACATCATCCGCGAGGCCAAGAGCTATTTAGACGGTATCCAACCGCCGTTTTTTAAGGAGCTGGTGGAGTATGCGCAAGACGGGTCTTACAGCTGGCATTGCCCCGGGCACTCGGGTGGCGTGGCGTTTTTGAAAACGCCCGTGGGACAAATGTTCCACCAGTTTTTTGGCGAAAACATGCTGCGTGCCGACGTGTGCAATGCCGTGGAGGAGCTGGGGCAGTTGCTAGACCATGACGGCGCGATTGGCGAATCTGAGAAAAATGCAGCGCGTATTTTCAACGCAGACCATTGCTTTTTTGTGACCAATGGCACCAGCACTTCGAACAAAATGGTTTGGCATCACACGGTGGCGCCTGGTGATGTGGTGGTAGTGGATCGCAATTGCCACAAATCGATCTTGCATGCCATCATCATGACGGGTGCGATTCCTGTATTCCTCAAGCCCACGCGTAATCACTTTGGCATCATCGGGCCGATTCCGCAAAGTGAGTTCACGCCAGCGGCGATTAAGGCCAAGATCAAGGCCAACCCGCTGCTCAAACACATCGACTCCAAAACCGTGAAGCCGCGCGTGATGACGATCACGCAAAGCACCTACGACGGCGTGCTGTACAACACCGAAACCATCAAAGACACGCTAGACGGCTACATTGACACCCTGCATTTTGACGAAGCTTGGTTGCCGCACGCGGCCTTTCATTCCTTTTATGGCACTTTCCATGCCATGGGTAAAAAGCGTGAGCGGCCGAAGGATGCCCTGGTGTTTGCCACGCAATCTACCCACAAGCTGTTGGCGGGTATTTCGCAGGCCAGCCATGTGCTGGTGCAAGATGCGCAAAACCGCAAGCTCGATCGGCATTTGTTCAACGAAGCCTACCTGATGCACACCAGCACCAGCCCGCAATACGCCATCATTGCCAGCTGCGACGTGGCTGCTGCCATGATGGAGCCGCCCGGCGGCACGGCGCTGGTGGAAGAGAGCATTTTGGAGGCGCTCGATTTCAGACGCGCCATGCGCAAGGTGGACGATGAATACGGCAAAGACTGGTGGTTCAAGGTCTGGGGGCCAGACAAATTTGCAGAAGAGGGCATGACCACGGCCAAAGAGTGGATGCTGCACGGCGAAGCCCGCGCCCACACCAATGGCAAGAAAAGCAAGCCCAATTGGCACGGCTTTGGCAATTTGGCCGAAGGCTTTAACATGCTCGACCCGATCAAATCAACCATCGTCACCCCCGGCTTGGATTTGCAGGGCAAGTTTGCCAAAACCGGCATTCCGGCCAGCATTGTGAGCAAATTTTTGGCAGAGCATGGCGTGATTGTGGAGAAAACGGGGCTCTACAGTATTTTCATCATGTTCACCATAGGCATCACCAAAGGCCGCTGGAACACGCTTTTGACCGCGCTGCAGCAGTTCAAAGACGATTACGACCGCAACCAGCCGATGTGGCGCATCTTGCCCGAATTCAGCAAAGCGCACCCGCGCTATGAAAAGATGGGGCTACAAGACTTGTGCCAGCATATCCACGGCTTGTACGCGAAATACGACATTGCGCGCCTGACAACCGATGTGTACCAAAGCGACTTGCACCCTGCCATGACCCCCTCGGATGCCTATGCCCACATTGCGCGGCGCAAAACCGAGCGGGTGGAGATTGACCAGCTCGAAGGCCGCATCACCGTGGGCTTGGTCACGCCCTATCCGCCGGGCATACCGCTGTTAGTGCCCGGAGAGGTGTTTAACCGCAAAATTGTGGATTACCTCAAATTTGCACGCGCTTTTAACTCGGAATGCCCGGGTTTTGAAACCGACATCCACGGGCTGGTAGAGCTGGTGGGAGATGATGGCGTGAAGCGCTATTACGCGGACTGCGTGGGTGTCTGAGTCTAGCTTTGTGAGGCTGGCTTAGTCCTTGTGTTTGTACTTGTGTTTGTCTTTTCCATGGCCGTGACTATGGCCTTCACCGTGGCCGCGCTCCTGTTCGTGGTAGGCGCGGTAGTCGTTGCGCACAAAATACACCGGCTGGTTGCAGGCGTTGTATTTGCTGCAATGCTTGTTCCAGTGCTTGGAGTGGCCCGGCGGCACATGCATGTAAATGGGTGACTGGGTAACGACCACGGGGCGCTGGCTTATCACCACAGGCTGCTGCACAATAACGGGCTGCGTGATGATGACGGGTTGCGTGTTGACCACTGGGGGAGGGCGTGTGCCCACCTCTACGCGGCCATATACGCCCGGTTGGATGACACCGCCCACGACGACATTCACGTCGACATTGGACGCTGTGGCGGCCTGCGCGGCTATTGCTGCGCCAGCAAGCGCTAGGATGATGCTGAGTTTGGTTACCTGTTGCAATCGTGTCATGGGATGCTCCTTTGGTGATGACACCCCTACAACGCATAGCTGGCGTTTGTAACCGACAAAACGATTGTGAAGTTTTGAAAAGTGCAGTTACAAATATATTTCAATACTATCGAAAATATAGCACTATATGACCATGCGACGCTGACGTTGATCTGAAAAATTATAAATTCACTGGTTTACGCCAATTCTCAAGCCGCATCAGCACTACCCGCTCAAACTCTGCCGTATTGGCCGTGACCATGACCAAACCATGCGCCAGCGCTGTGCCCGCAATCTGCACGTCATACGGGCCAATGGGCTGGCCAATAGCGGCCAGCTGGGCGCGGATGCGGCCTGTGGCGTTGGCGCAGGGGGCATCGAAGGGGATTTCGCGGCAATTGCCTGCAAACTGAATCCATAGCGCGCCAAAGCGCCTGCGTGCCGCTGGATTGCGCTCAAAGCCAAACTCGATTTCCATGCGTGTGAGGCTCGATATGGCCATACTTTTGGCGTTGAGTTCCCGCAGTTTGCTGCTCACAGGCTCAGTGCTGCGAAAAAAATCACTCACCACATTCGTGTCAAGAAGGTACATGTTGGGGTCTTGCTATGCTGTGCTAATCGTCAAAGCTGAATTCTTTGTAGGGCTTGAGCTCAGAGCGGTAGGACTCAAACGGCGGCATCAAATCTTTGGCCTCGGGGTCTGGATTATTAAAGTGCTCCATAACCAGCGGCCCCCAGCCATTGTCTGTTTGCGCCGCTTGCCCTTTGTCCAGCCAAGCCAGCACGGCCTCACGCACTATGGCGCTGCGCGGGCGTTTGGTGGACTGCACCACGGCATCGAGCCGGGCTTGGGTGGCGTTGTCAAGGTGGATGCTGAAGTTCATGAAGATTCTCCTAACATGTTCAATGTGTTAGATGTATTAGGAATTATACAACGCCTTGAATATTTTCAGAAACTATAAAATACATAGCACACTATGACCATATGACGGTGACATTGGGAGAAAAATACAAGAAACGACTTACCCACTCAATTTGGTATTCCTTTTGTATTCCTTCTGCGTCCTCTGCGAAACCTTCGCGTTCTCTGCGTTCAAAAAATCCCCGTATTTAAAGCTTCCAACACGAGGTCTGTGAACAAGCGTGCAGTGGGTGGCCTGATTTTTACTCCGCTCAATTTCGCTCTTGGCTTAGGGGCGCTAGGTCTGCGGACTGCGCAAGAAAGTCACTTGGACATGAGGCTGCTTCTTGTACATCGCGAAAAACGCTGCGAAAAATCAGGCCACCCACTGCATGCTTGTGATGCTTGGTTGGTGGGCCGAGTTTGGTCAAATGGAATTTTTGGCGGCGAATTTGGCTACGCCGCTTACTGCGCCGCTGGCTCGGCAATCCCACCCACCACTTGGCTAAACCCGCCGTCCACATAGGTAATCTCTGCGCTCACGCCGCCTGCAAGGTCAGACAGCAGAAAAGCGGCCACATTGCCCACGTCGTGGATGGTCACGTTGCGGCGAATGGGCGAATTTTCGGCCACCACAGATAGGATTTTGCCAAAGCCTTTGATGCCGCTGGCTGCCAGTGTTTTGATGGGCCCGGCACTGATGCCGTTCACGCGCATGCCTTTGGGTCCAAGCGATTCGGCTAAATACCGCACACTGGCTTCTAGCGACGCTTTGGCCAAGCCCATGGTGTTGTAGTTGGGCACAGTGCGAATCGCGCCCAAATAAGTGAGGGTGAGCAGGGCGGATTTGTCGTTCAAATACGGCAGCGCCGCCTTGGCCATGGCCGGAAAGCTGTAGGCGCTGATGTCGTGGGCAATTTTGAAAGCTTCACGGGTGATGCCCTCCAAGAAATCGCCCGCAATTGCCTCACGCGGCGCGTAGCCAATGGCATGCACAAAGCCGTCAAACTTGGGCCACGTTTTGGACAAATCGGTAAAAAGTGCCTCAATTTGCGCATCGTCGCCCACATCGCAGTCAAAAATCAAGCTGCTGCCAAAGTCGGCCGCAAACTCGGTGATGCGCTCTTTAAACCGCTCACCCACATAGCTAAACGCCAGCTCAGCGCCCTGCGCATGGCAGGCTTTGGCCACGCCGTATGCAATCGAGCGATTCGACAACACGCCAGTGATTAATAATTTTTTGCCAGTTAGAAAGCCCATGCCAGTTCCTTGTAAATTTCAGATGCTTGGAATTGTCGCACACGCGGTTTCATGCTAGTATTAAGACCAATATACAGGTCTTTTTATGCAACAACTTTATGCCAGTGCGTCGGTGAGTATCAGCGAGCTCAAGCGCAACCCCAGCGCCGTGATTGCCAGTGCTTTGGGCTTTCCTGTGGCTGTGCTTAACCACAACAAGCCCTCTGCCTATCTGGTGCCTGCCAGTTCATTTGAGGCCATGATGGACTATATGGACGACATCACCTTGGCGCGGTTGGTCAAGCAGCGCAGCGCCGAGCCCAGCGTAGCTGTGCGTTTGGACGAGCTGTGAATGGGCATGTATGCGCTGGCATTCAAGCCAACCGCGCTCAAAGAATGGCGCAAACTCGATGCAAGCATCCGCGAGCAGTTCAAGCGCAAACTCCAAGAGCGATTGGCGCAGCCCCATGTGCCCGCCTCACGACTGCACGCCATGCCTGACTGCTACAAAATAAAGCTCCAAGCCACTGGGTATCGGCTTGTCTACCAAGTGACCGAACTAACCATTACGGTTACCGTGGTGGCTGTAGGCAAACGCGAAGACGCAGCGGTGACCCGCAAAGCACAGGAGCGCTTGTAAATGCTGCTGCGAATAGCTGGTATTTTCTTAATGGCTGCAGGTTGCGTTGGCAGCGCCCACGCCGAACACGCCTATTCGCAATTTGGTGACATCAAATACCCGCCGGGCTTTGCGCATGTGGCCTATGTGAACCCGCTTGCGCCCAAGGGTGGCACGCTGGTGCTCGTTCCCAATTCGCGTGCGAGTAATTTTGACAAATACAATCCGTTTATCCTAAAGGGCGAGCACCCGCCCGGCCTGCATAACGAGGGGCAGCACACCAGCATGGTGTTTGAAACCCTCATGGCAGGCACGGCCGACGAGGCCACCACCATGTATGGCCTGCTGGCTGACGACGTGGCGGTGGCACCTGACCGCCTTTCCGCAGTCTTTCGGCTCAACCCACTGGCCAAGTTCAACAACGGCGACGCTGTGCTGGCCAAAGACGTGAAGCACTCCTTTGACATGCAAACCGGCCCGCTGGCCTCGCCGCGCACCAAAGTCTTGTTTGACGACATCAAAGCCGTGCGTGTGCTGGGCGAGCGCAGCGTGCAGTTTGAGTTTAAAACCGCCGACAAACAACTGCCCCTGGTGGCGGGCAGCTTGATGGTGTTTAGCCACAAGTGGGGCGCTGGCAAAGCCTTTGACCAAATTATTACTGACCTGCCCATTGCGAGCGGCCCCTACGCCATTGGCGCTGTTGATTTCGGCAAAACCATCCACTACGACCGCCGCAAAGACTATTGGGCCGCCAATCTGGGCATACGCAAAGGCACCTACAACTTTGACCGCATCACCTACAAGGTCTACACCGACGACACGGTGCGGCTCGAAGCATTCAAAGCCGGCGAGTTTGACTTTTTAGAAGAAAACATCGCCCGCCGCTGGGCGCGCCAATACACCGGGCGCAAATTTGACAGCGGTGAGCTCACCAAGGTGGAGTTCCCCAACCCGCACCCGGGCGCGTACCAAGGCTATGTGTTCAACACCCGCAAGCCAATATTCAAAGACGCGCGGGTGCGCCAAGCGCTGGGCTTGGCCATGGACTATGAGTGGCTCAATCGGCAGCTTTTTTACAACTCGTATGCGCGCATTCCTGCGTTTTTTCCCACGGCAGAGTTTGCAGCTGCGGGCACACCCAGTGCCGATGAAATGGTGTTTTTAGAGCCTCTGCGCGCGCAGCTTGCGCCCGAGGTGTTTGGCCAAGCGGCCAAGCCCAGCAACACCGCCGAGCCGCGTAGCCTGCGCAGCAATTTGCTAGAAGCCCGCGCCCTCTTGCAGGCAGCAGGCTGGGTTTACAAAGATGGCGCGCTACGCAACCAAGCTGGCAAGCCCATGCAAATAGAAATGCTGTTTGACAGCCCATCGCTGCAGCGGGTGCTCACGCCCTACCAAAAAAACTTGGACAAACTGGGCATCAAAATGACGTTTCGCATCGTCGACTATGCATTGCTGAAAAAGCGCCTAGATATATTTGACTTTGACATGACCAGCATCGCCGTGGGCACCAGCGCCACGCCTGGCGGAGATCTGAAAGACATGTTTGGCTCAGAGTCTGCCAAGCGCGAAGGCAATTTAAACCTCTGGGGCGTGCAAGACCCAGCGGTAGACCGCCTCATAGAGCACATAGAGCGCGCGCCCAGCCGCGCAGCCCTGAGTGCCGCCGTGCGCGCCTTAGACCGCGTGCTAGCCCACGGCTACTACGCCGTGCCCAACTGGTATTCCCCCAGCTACCGCGTAGCCTACAAAGCCCGCGTTTTGGCCAGGCCCAGTGTGATGCCCAAGTATTACGCTGCGCAGAGCTGGGCGAACGCGACTTGGTGGGCGGTGATGCCCGATGCAGCGCAATCGAAGTAAGATTGCTTGATACATACAAGTTTTAAAATGCCTGAAAAGCTACCATGCGCTTCATAATTCATAGCAAACTATGACCATATGACGCTGACATCCTGCTAATTTTTTATAAATCCGCTTTAAATGCTCGCCTACATCGCCAAACGCCTGCTACTGATGCTGCCCACCCTCTTTGGGGTGCTGCTGGTGACCTTTGCGGTGACGCAGTTTGTGCCGGGTGGGCCAGTGGAGCAGATGGTGGCGCAGTTGCAGGACCGCTCTAGCGGGGGGGAGGCGGCAGCGGCTTCAAGCACGGCCAGCACTTATCGGGGGCGGCAGGGCGTGAGCGCCGAGCAGTTGGCGCAGATCAAGGCTTTGTATGGCTTTGACAAGCCTCCAGCCGAGCGCTTTTGGTTGATGCTTAAATCCTATGCCACTTTTGATTTGGGCAAGAGTTTTTACCACCACAAAGACGTGTGGGAGCTGATTAAATCCAAGCTGCCAGTGTCGATTAGCTTGGGGCTGTGGACTCTGCTGCTCAGCTACGCGGTGGCTGTGCCGCTGGGCATTGCCAAGGCGGTGCGCGCGGGCTCGCGCTTTGACCTGCTCACCTCGCTGCTGGTGCTCACGGGTTATGCCATTCCGGGCTTTGTGTTGGGTGTGGCACTGCTTGTGGTGCTGGGCGGGCAGCTGCAGTGGTTTCCGCTGCGCGGGCTGGTGTCGGCCAATTGGGCTAGTTTGTCGTGGCCTGCGCGCATCGTTGATTATGTGTGGCATATTGCGCTGCCAGTCACGGCCATGGTGCTGGGCAGCTTTGCGGTGATTGCCATGCTCACTAAGAACGCTTTTTTAGAAGAAATTCGCAAGCAATATGTCACCACGGCGCGCGCCAAGGGCTTGTCTGAGCGCAGTGTGCTCTACAAACACGTGTTTCGCAATGCGCTGATTCCTGTGGTTACTGGCTTTCCTGCTGCCTTTATTGGCGCGTTTTTCACGGGTTCGCTGCTGATAGAAACCCTGTTTTCGCTTGATGGATTGGGGCTTTTGAGCTACGAGAGCGTGATTCGGCGTGATTACCCTGTGGTGCTGGGCACGCTGTTTTTGTTCACCTTGATTGGCTTGGTCACCAAGCTGGTTAGCGATTTGATGTACGTGTGGGTAGATCCACGCGTCAGCTTCGAATAACGTCAGCTTCGAATAACGTCAGCTTCGAATAATGTCAGCTTCGAATAACATCAGCTTCGAATGACCTTAACCACCATCAAGCCCTCATTAAGCCCCCGCCAGCGGGCATGGCGGCGCTTCAAACGCAACCGCTTAGGTTTTGTCAGCCTCTGCCTGTTTATACTTTTAGTAGCGCTAGCCCTAGGCGCAGAGCTCTTGTCCAACGACCGACCCTTGATCGCCCGCTACAACGGCCAGCTCTACTCGCCAGCTTTGCAAGACCTGCCCGAGACAACCTTTGGCGGGGATTTCAACACGCCAGCCGATTACTTGGATCCTTTCATTAAAGACCAGTTTGCCAAGCCGGGTAACTTTGCCGTGTTTGCGCCCAACCCCTATGGGCCCAAAACCCTGAACTATTTTGCCCCGCTGCCCAGCCCCGCGCCGCCCTCTGGCGTGAACTACTTGGGCACCGACGAGCGCGGGCGCGATTTGCTGGCGCAGCTGCTCTATGGCTTTCGGGTGAGTGTGTTGTTTGGCCTGGCGCTCACCGTGGTGGGCGTGCTGCTGGGCGTGCTCACAGGCGCGGTGCAGGGCTATTTTGCGGGCAAGATTGATTTGGCTTTTCAGCGCTTTATAGAGATTTGGAGCGCCATGCCCGAGCTGTATTTACTGATTATTTTCTCAGCCGTGTTCCAGCCCAGCGTGGCCTTGCTGCTGATATTACTCAGCGCCTTTGGCTGGATGGGCCTGTCAGACTACGTGCGCGCCGAGTTTTTGCGCAACCGCCAGATGGACTATGTGCGCGCCGCACGGGCGCTGGGCCTGTCCCCATGGCAAATCATGTGGCGCCATGTGCTGCCCAACAGCATGACGCCCGTGGTCACGTTTTTGCCATTTCGCATGAGCGCGGCTATTTTGGCGCTCACCTCGCTGGATTTTCTGGGTTTGGGTGTGCCCCCGGGCACGCCCAGCTTGGGCGAGTTGCTGGCGCAGGGCAAAAACAACCTCGATGCATGGTGGATTTCGCTGTCTACCTTCAGCGTGCTCGTCACCACTTTGCTGCTGCTGACCTTTATGGGTGATGCGCTGCGGGATGCGCTAGACCCACGCAAGGCTGACCAATGAATGCCCCCTTAGTTCACCCAGAGCTTATCGAAGGGTTCGCGAAGGCTTCGACAAGCTCAGCCCGAACGGAGGAGGAGCAAGCCCGAACGGGGGAGAAGGGCGCACGATTGGAGGCTGTGGATGCGCCCTTTGATCCCATGCCTTTGCTAGATGTGCAAAACCTGCGGGTTGCCTTTGATGGTAACGAGGTTGTCCACGGCATCAGTTTCAGCCTCAAAGCAGGTGAAAAGCTGGCCTTGGTGGGCGAGTCGGGCTCTGGCAAGTCGGTTACAGCGCTGGGCATCTTAAAACTTGCATTTAATGCAAAAATAAGCGGAATGTCAGCGTTAAATGGTCATAATACGCTATCAATGTCAGAGCGCGAGCTGATGGCGATTCGGGGTGATGACATCGCCATGATTTTTCAAGAACCTATGACAGCGCTTAATCCGCTGTTCAGCGTGGGTGAGCAAATAGCCGAGGTGGTGCAGCTGAAAAAAGGCTTAACCAAGCGCCAAGCCTGGGCCCGTGCCATCGAATTATTGGCGCAAACCGGCATTGCCGAGCCCCAGCGCCGCGCCGCCAGCTACCCGCACCAGCTCTCGGGCGGGCAGCGCCAGCGCGCCATGATAGCCATGGCGCTGGCTTGCTCGCCCAAACTCCTGATTGCCGACGAACCCACTACGGCACTGGACGTGACCCTGCGCATGCAAATTTTGCAGCTCCTGGCCGATTTGCAGCAGCAAACTGGCATGGCGGTTTTGCTGATAACGCATGATCTGCAGATGGTGCGCCGCTTTGCCGACCGTGTGGCGGTGATGGAGCGCGGCCATATTGTGGAGCAGGGCGCAGTGGCCGATGTGTTTGCAAATCCACAGCACAGCTACACCCAAAAGCTGCTCGACAGTGTGGCGCTGCGCGACGTGCGTGCTGTAGATGCGCAGGCGCAAGCCATTGTTACCGCTACAAACCTCAGCGTTGCCTACCCCAAACCGCTGCCCGGCTGGCGTGGTTGGTTCAAGCAAGATGCGTTTTGGGCGGTTAAAAATCTGGGCTTTACGCTGCTTAGCGGCCAAACATTGGCCGTCATAGGCGAGTCTGGTTCGGGTAAAACAACGCTGGCATTGGCTGTTTTAGGATTGCTTGCGCCAAGCGTGGCTAAAAACCAGCAATTTACAGAAATTTTGTTCAATGTCAGCGTCAAAGGGTCATTCAGTGCTACAAATAGCGTAGTAAATAAGGCCCTGCGAAAAGACATTCAAGTGGTTTTTCAAGACCCATTTTCATCGCTGTCGCCCCGCATGACGGTGCAAGAGATTGTGGGCGAAGGCTTGGGCATCCATTTTCCTGGCTTGACGCATGAGGAGCGCAGGGCGCGGGTCGAGCAGGTGCTCTTGGAGGTTGGTTTGCTGGATGCGCAAGATGCAAAGGCCGCAAAGGCCGCAAATGGTGCAACTCAAGCCGAACAAAGCGCTGCCAGCACGCAGCGCCTTCTCATGCGCTACCCGCATGAATTCTCTGGAGGGCAGCGCCAGCGCATCGCCATAGCACGCGCCTTGGTGGTGGAGCCCCAGCTGCTGGTGCTTGACGAACCCACCAGCGCGCTGGATGCCACCATTCAAAAGCAGGTGCTCGCGCTTTTGCAAAAATTGCAAAAGCAAAGAGGCCTGAGCTACTTGCTGATCACCCACGACGTGGCCGTGGTCCGTGCCATGGCGCACCATGTGATGGTGATGAAGGGTGGTGAAGTGCTAGAAGCGGGAACGGCCGATGCGGTGCTACTTGCGCCACGCCACACATACACGCAGGCACTGGTAGCTGCCGCTTGAGGCGGGCCTACCAAGTTGCAAACCTAAGCCGCCACAAAAGCTGATCGCCTTGCATGGCTCTCCCACCAAGCCACAAATTGCACTTAAAAAGCTCTACCGAGGCGTGATCACGCTGCTAACGAATCGGTTAATCCGCCCGTCTGGCGAGGTTTCCGAAAAACCTGCCGCATCGCGAAACACAGGGCCGTCTTGCTCCCACACCGACACAGCCAAGGCCGTTTCTTTAGAGCCGTCCTGTGCTTGTACCGACATAGTCACCCCCACCAGCAGCAGCTTGGCGATGGATTCGCAAGACACGCGTTTGATGCGCTGTGCACCCCGAATGGCGGGCAGCAGCACGCGTCTGGGTTGCGTCCAGCGGTCAAGCTGGCCACCAGCCGTTTCGCAGCGGTAGCGCAGCACCAAGCCGTCCGCAGCAAACACCACCAAGCGGCCTGAGCCATCGCGCCCCACGGCCAATTCGTCTGCTGCCATGTGCATGTTTTTCAGGCGGTAGGCCCCCGCTTTGTCTATTTGCGGCGCAAAGTTCCACACCATGCCATCGGGCCCGATGCTAAACACCTCGTCAAGACCCAGCGCACTTTGCACCACCACAGTGCTGCGCCACATGCTGCTGACGCTGGGGTGGGCGTGTTCTCTGGCTTCGTGGTTGGTACTTGTTGCCTCGTTTGTTGGCTCTTGGAGTGCTCTTGGCAGAGCTGCTTCGCGTGTCATAAACATGGTTGAATCCTTCAAATAGCAGCCCAGGGCCGCAGGGTTAACTTCTCAGATGTATGCAAGTGTGCGTTTTACGGGCCTGAAAGTCGTGAAGGAAACCTGAAATGTTCTGAATTCTGGCGTTTGATCGAGGCCTCAAGGCTGATAAGATTGCATACAGTTACGAGTAAGTCTATTTTGAGCACCATCCATTTCGGTACTTTTGTACTAGAGCCCCAGCAACGCAGGCTTCTTGCCAACCAAGAACCGGTGCATGTGGGCGCGCGCGCCTTCGATGTACTGATGGTTTTGGTGGAAAAAGCGGGGGAACTGGTGTCCAAAACCCAGCTGTTTGAGCGCGTGTGGCCCGGCCTTGTGGTGGAAGAAAACAACCTGCAAGTCCACGTCTCAAGCCTGCGCAGGGTGCTCGGCCCTGATGTGATTGCTACTGTGGCGGGGCGGGGTTACCGTTTTGTGGCCAAAATTTTCACATCTGCTACTGACATTTCAGGTGCACAAGCCCCCACGCAAGCGCTAGATGCCTCCCTTGCCCAGCGGCGCACTGTGGCCGTGCTGCCTTTTGTGAATGTAGGTGGCGATGCCAGCCAAGACTATTTTTCTGATGGTTTGGCCGAAGACATCATCAGCCACCTGAGCCGCTCGCCTTGGCTGCTTGTGGTGGCGCGCAATTCATCGTTTAGTTACCGCAGCAGCAGCATCGGGCTGGCGCGCATTGGCCAAGAGCTGGGCGCGCGCTATGTGGTGCACGGCAGCGTGCGCCGCGCTGGCGACACGCTGCGCATGACGGCTGAGCTGGTAGACACCCAATCGGCACAAACGCTTTGGTCTGACCGCTATGACAGGCCAATCACCGATTTGTTTGCTGTGCAAGACCAAATTTCAGCCCAAGTAGCCAGCGCCATAGAGCCTGTGTATTTGCGCCGCGAAGAGCATTTGTCGCGCCAAACTGGCGCTGCCGACATGCAGCACTGGGACATGCTGATGCAGGCGCGCTGGCATTTTTGGCGCTCCACCAAAGAAAACACCCAATCGGCGCAGGATTTGCTAGGCCAAGCCCTGCTGCTCAAGCCCACCGATTCACCCAGCCTGGCCCTGATGGCCTTCACGCATTTGGGCCAAGTATGGGGCAGTTGGAGCGCAGACCCGCGCGGCTCTATCAAAGAAGCCAACCGTTTGGCCATGTCCGCCGTGCGCTTGGACGACACCGACCCTTTTGCCCACTTCACCTTAGGCACTGCATTGTCTTGCACCGGGCAAATGGGTTTGGCCATTGCCGAGCTGGAGCGCGCCTTGGTGCTTTACCCGCAATTTGCCGCCGCTGCTGGCGAGCTGGGGCGGCTTTTGGTGTTTGCTGGCCGCCCAGACGAAGCCGAAGAATACGTGCTGCAAGCCATCGACGCCAGTCCGCATGACCCGCACATGAGCCTGTGGGTGCGCACCCGCGCACTGGCCTGCTTTGCGCTCGGTGATTTGGACAGGGCGCTGCGTTACGCCACATTGGCCACTTCGCAGCGGCCAGATTGGTTTTTTAACCATTTTTTACTGGCCGCAGTGCAAGCGGTATCGGGCGATTTGCCAGCGGGCCGTGTGAGCATGGCGCACGCCATGGCCATGGGCCCCTACCCCAAACAAGCCATGCGTTTTGGCCACCCCTTTGTGCGCGAGGCTGATATGCAGCGCTTTGAAGAGGCCTTGGTGTTGGCTGGCTGGGTGGCTTAATGCGCCTTACCTGCATGTAAGGTGTATACTTGGGTATCGTTTAATTCTCCTCAAAAGCCATGCTAGCTGCCACTATCACCTCTAAAGGCCAAATCACCATTCCCGCGCACATTCGCCAAGCGCTTAATTTAGGCGTAGGCGACCGGATTGCTTTCAGCGAAACCAGTCCTGGAAGCTTTACTTTTCAGCCCGTTCAAAAGATGGCCGTTACCGCGCTCAAAGGCATGTTTGGTGCAAGCAAAAATACCGTATCGATCAGTGACATGAAGGCCGCAATAGCCAAGCGCGGCGCAGCATCCCGCTGAGCGCCCCATGATCGGCCTAGACACCAATGTGCTGGTGCGATACATCATGCAAGACGATGCGAAGCAATCATTAGCAGCCACCCGACTGATCGAAGGTTTAACCGCTGCACAGCAGGGTTACATCAGCTTGGTTTCCATCGTAGAGATCAGCTGGGTTTTAGAAACCGCCTATTCACTGGGCAAAACGCAGGTCATCGCGGCCTTGGGCTTGCTTTGCACGGTAGATGTTTTCAAAATCGACCAAGCCAGCGCAGTCAAGGCCGCATTGCGCGCCTTTGCCACCAGCACCACCGATTTCACCGACCACTTGATCGAACGCCTGTCAGCACAAGCGGGTTGCGATCGCACCATGACATTTGACAAAGCGGCTGCTAAGTCGGGCGGCATGGTTTTATTGTAAAAATCAATGCCCTTTCAGAGGCAAAATAGCCCACTGGGCTCAGGTAAAATGCGCTCTTCTTGCTAACTTCGCCCAAGGGCTTTCTGGCTCGCAGGCCTAGCCCGTTTTTATTGTCCCCTTTGCTAGCTTTTCAGGTTTATTTTGCGTCTCAATTCCATCAAACTCTCTGGCTTCAAATCATTCGCCGAGCCGACGAACTTTTTGCTGCCGGGCAAGTTGGTGGGCGTGGTGGGACCCAATGGGTGTGGCAAATCCAACATCATGGATGCAGTGCGTTGGGTGTTGGGTGAGAGCCGTGCCAGCGAGCTGCGTGGCGAATCGATGCAAGACGTGATTTTTAATGGCACGACCACCCGCAAAGCCGCTTCGCGCTCCTCGGTTGAGCTGGTGTTTGACAACTCGGACCACCGTGCGGGCGGCCAGTGGGCGCAGTTTACCGAGATTGCGGTTAAGCGCGTGCTCACCCGCGACGGCACCAGCAGCTACTACATCAATAACCTGCCCGTGCGCAGGCGCGATGTGCAAGACGTGTTTTTGGGCACGGGCTTGGGCCCTCGCGCCTACGCCATCATTGGCCAAGGCACCATCAGCCGCATCATTGAATCCAAGCCCGAAGAGCTGCGCTTATTCCTAGAAGAAGCCGCTGGCGTGTCTAAATACAAAGAGCGCCGCCGCGAAACTGAAAACCGCCTTGGCGACACCCGCGAGAACATGACCCGCGTGGACGATATTTTGCGCGAGCTCAATGCCAACCTTGACAAGCTGGAAAAGCAGGCCGAAGTAGCCAAAAAATACAACGCCTTGCAAACTGATGTGACGCTCAAGCAGCAGCAGCTGTGGTTTTTAAAGCGCTTTGACGCACAGGCCGAGCAGGCGCGCATCAAAACCGAGGCAGACAAAGCCACCAATGCGCTGGAATCGCGCATTGCCGATTTGCGGGCCGTGGAGTCTGATTTAGAAACCATTCGCCAAGCGCATTACGCGGCAGGTGACCATGTGAACCAGTCGCAAGGCCTCTTGTATGAAGCCAGTGCCGAAGTGGGCAGGCTGGAGGCCGAAATTCGCTTTGTGGTGGAAGGCCGCCAGCGCGTGGAGCAGCGGCTACTCACCCTGCGCGAGCAGGCCGCGCAGTGGGCCGCCCGGCAGGACGACGCATTGGCCGAGACCGAACATTTGGGCGAAAAAGCCGTAGAAAGCCAAGACAGCGCCGCCATGCTGGCCGCCCAGTTAGAGGAGCAGGCCCAGCGCCTGCCCGAGCTTGACGATGCCCTGCGCAGTGCGCAAACCAAGGCCAATGCCCAGCGCGCCAGCGTAGCCCAAGTGCAGCAGCAAATTGGGGTGCTGGCCGCTGACCAGCGCAATATTGGCGAGCAAAGCCGTGCCCTGAACCTGCGCCGCGAACGCCTAGAAGCCGACAAAAAGACGCTGGCTGCACCCGACGAGCAGCGCCTCTTGTACTTGCAAAGCCAATTGGGCGAGGCCAGTGAAAACGCCGAGCTGGCAGCCGCTCGCCTAGACGAGCTGCAAACCAATGTGCCCGTGCTCGACGATGCCCGCCGCGCCGCCCAGCAAGACGTGAACGCCCAGTCCGGCAAAAAAGCCGAATTTTCCGCCCGGCTTGAAGCCCTCAAAGCCTTGCAAGAAAAAGTTAAAACTGACGGTAAGCTCAAGCCTTGGCTGGCCAAGCATGGGCTAGACGGCTTGCAGCCGCTGTGGAGCCGCATCCACATAGAGCAGGGCTGGGAGCGCGCGCTGGAAGCGGCGCTGCGCGAGCGGCTCAACGCGCTAGAGGTGAGCCGCCTAGACATGGTGCGCGCCTTTGCCAACGATGTGCCGCCTGCTAAGCTGGCTTTTTATGCACCACCCGCTGCAAGCAAGCAGGGCGCTGCCAGCAGCCTGCCCACGCTGGCTAGCCTGCTGCGCTTAAACGACGCGGGGCAAACCGCCTTGCTCACCGACTGGCTGCACGGCTGCTACCAAGCCAATAGCATAGAAGAAGCGCTGGCGCAGCAAAGCAAGCTGCAAGCTGGCGAAGCGATCTACGTGCAAGCGGGCCACTGCGTGACCGCGCACAGCGTGGGTTTTTATGCCCAAGACTCTGAACAAGCAGGCTTGTTGGCGCGTGCCCAGGAGATCGAAAACCTCGACAAACAACTGCGGGCGCAAAACCTGATTGCCGACGAGGCGCGCAGCGCGCTGGTGCGGGCAGAGGCGCAATACAGCGAATCAGCACAGCGCTTGGGCAGCCTGCGCGCTGAGGCCACGGCAGCGCAAAACCGCGCACATGAGCTGCAAGTCGAAGCCCTGCGCCTTAGCCAAATTGCCGAGCAAACCCGCGCCCGCACGGAGCAAATAGCTGGCGATTTGGCCGAGGTGGATGCGTCGCTGGGTGATTTGGCCGAGCGCCAAGTCACGGCCGAGGCCAAGTTTGAAGAGCTGGACATGCAGCTGGCCGACACCCAGGAGCGCCACGCCCAGCTCGATGAGCGCGTGATTGAGGCCGAGCGCAGCCTAGCGCAGGCGCGTGAGCAGCAGCGCACGCTAGAGCGCCAAGCGTCTGAGGCACAGTTTGCCAGCCGCAGCTTAGAGAGCCGCCGCGCTGAGCTCTCGCGCGCCATAGACACTGCGCAGCAGCAGGCCAAAACCATTGCCCTAGACGAAGCCAACGCCCACGCGGAAATGGGCAAGTTGACGGATGCCAGCGCCCAAGCGGGCTTGCAAACCGCGCTGGCGCTCAAGCTCACGCGCGAGACCGCGCTGGGCGCTAAACGCAGCGAATACGACGACCTAACCAACAAGCTGCGCGCCTCGGATGAGCGCCGCATCAATTTTGAGCGCGAGCTAGACCCGCTGCGCCAGCGCATCACCGATTTCCAGCTCAAAGAGCAGGCCGCGCGCTTGGGCTTTGAGCAATACCAGCAGTTGCTGCTTGACGCGCAAGCTGATTTAGATGCGCTAGAAAAATCCATTGCCACCGGCAACGTGAAGCTGACTGGCATGCAGGGCGAGATTGACCGTATTAACCGCGAGATTCAAGCGCTGGGCGCAGTGAATTTGGCCGCGCTGGAAGAGCTGAGCACCTCGCGCGAGCGCAAGACTTTTCTGGATGCGCAAATGGCCGATTTGCTGGAGGCTATCAACACGCTGGAAGACGCTATCAAGAAAATCGACGGCGAAACCCGCGAGCTGCTGTCCGGCACATTCAACACGGTTAACGAGCACTTCGGCAAAATGTTCCCCGAGCTATTTGGCGGCGGGCAGGCGCGCTTGGTGATGACGGGCGATGAAATACTGGATTCTGGCGTGCAGGTGATAGCCCAGCCGCCGGGCAAAAAGAACCAGTCGATTGCGCTGCTCTCGGGCGGTGAAAAGGCCTTGACGGCGATTGCACTGGTGTTTGCCATATTCCAGCTCAACCCCGCGCCATTTTGCTTACTAGACGAGGTGGACGCGCCGCTGGACGATGCCAACACCGAGCGCTATGCCAAGCTGGTCACCAAAATGAGCCAAGGCACGCAGTTTTTATTCATCAGCCACAACAAAATCGCCATGGAAATGGCCGAGCAGCTCATTGGCGTGACCATGCAAGAGCAGGGTGTCTCGCGCATTGTGGCGGTGGACATGGAAGCGGCCAAAGCCATGGTGACGATTTGAGAGCACAGCTATGAGTAACCTAACTATTGGCTTGGCAATAGCTGGCGGCGTGGTGCTGGCAGCGGTGGTGGCGCATGGCGCGTGGCAGGCGCGCAAAAATGCGCCCTTGGTGGCGCAACCCGAGGATTTGCAAAAGCCAAATTCCGCCAACCAAGACCGCATAGAGCCCAGCTTGGGCTCCAATTTTGCAGATCTGCCACCGGCCAGTTCGCCTTTGCCATCGCGCGCAGGCAAGCTGCCTGACCCGCTATCAATTGACGGCATGAGCTTTGAGTCCAACCTGATTCCGCTGGCCACGCCCGACAAAAAACCCGGGCTCGACGCGCTGATTGACGTGATTGCCCCCCTGATGGTGGAAGACGAAGTGCCCGGTGAGCTGGCCTTTGGGGCATTGCCCGCCACGCGCCGCGCGGGCAGCAAGCCTTTTGCCATAGAAGGGCTCAACGCATTCACCTCCGAGTGGGAAACGCCGCAAAGTGGCCAGCGCTACATGGCTTTTCAGGCGGGCGTGCAGCTGGCCAACCGCACGGGCGCGCTCAACGACATTGAGTTTTCGGAATACGTGGTGAAGGTGCAAGCCTATGCCGATTTGGTGGGCGCAGCGCCAGATTTCCCCGACATGCGCGAGCAGGTGGCGCGCGCCCGCGAGCTCGACCAATTTGCCAGCAGCCACGACGCGCAGCTGAGCTTTACCCTGCGCACCCGCGCTGCTTCGTGGAGCCCCGGCTATGTGCACCAGCATGCGGCGCGCATGGGCTTTGTAGCAGGGGTAATGCCAGGGCGCATGGTGCTGGCCGCCACCGATGCGCATCTGCCCGCCATCCTCAGCCTGTCGTTTGACCGCCAAGCCGCTTTGGCCGACGACCCCACCCAAGCAGGTTTGCAGGCCGTGGTGGTAGCGCTAGACGTACCCCAAGTGGCGCAAATCGAATCCCCTTTTGCCCGCATGCGCCAAGTGCTAGCAGGCCTGTGCGCCAGCATGGACGCAGTGGTTACCGACGACCAAGGCGTGCCGATTCGCGCCGAGGCGCTCGATGCCATTGGCGCTGATTTAGAAAAACTCTACGCCAGCTTAGAAGAGCGCGATTTAGCGGCAGGCTCGGCGCAGGCGCGGCGGCTTTTTAGCTGATTTTTCTAAAACTGCCAGTCTGGCCTTGTTGTGACACATTGAAATGGCTAATTTTGAGCTTTTTGAGAGCAATGTCAGCGTCATACCGTCATATGCCGCTATTGAAAATATAGTAAATGTGCAAGAGCGCTGCGCCGCGCTGCACACCGCCTTGCACCACCACGCGCACCGCTATTACGTGCTAGATGACCCTCAGATTTCGGATGCGCAATACGACCAACTCTTTCAAGCACTGCAAGCCCTAGAAGCCGCGCACCCCGAGTTACAAAGCCCTGATTCGCCCACGCAGCGCGTCATTGGCACGGTGCTGGACGGCTTTGCATCGGTCAAACACGCCGTGCCCATGCTCAGCATACGCACCGAAACCGACACCCAAGCCAGCGGCGCGCAGGCTTTTGACACACGGGTGCGCAAAGAGCTAGGCTTGCTGCCCGACGCGCCCGCTGTGGAATACGTGGCCGAGCTCAAGTTTGACGGCTTGGCGATTAATTTGCGCTACGAAAACGGCGTGTTGGTGCAAGCGGCCACGCGGGGCGACGGCGAGTTTGGCGAAGAAGTCACTGGCAATATCCGCACCATTGGCCAAATTCCGCTGAAATTACCGCCCGATGCCCCACCCGTGCTGGAAGTGCGCGGCGAGGTCTACATGGCGCGGCCAGATTTTGATGCTCTCAACGAACGCCAGCGCGCCAAAATAGCCGCTGGCGAAAAAGGCGAAAAAACCTTTGTGAACCCGCGCAACGCAGCCGCAGGCGCGGTGCGCCAGCTGAGCAGCGCCATAGCTGCGCAGCGGCCTTTGAGCTTTTTTGCCTATGGTTTAGGAGAGGTGCAAGCTCAGGTGCTGGGTGATGGGGTGCGGGAGTTGGATGGTGAGGGCGCGGGAGGGGCGATTGCCACAACCAGCCAAGGCGTCTTTGCCAGCCACTGGGACATGCTCCAAAAGCTCAAATTATGGGGTTTTCCAGTCAATGTCAGCGCCAAAAGGTCATATGGTGCTGCGGATTTGGTAGCGTTTCATGCGTCAATTGCTGCGCAGCGCGATGCCCTGCCTTTTGACATCGACGGCGTGGTGTACAAGGTCAACAGCTACGCCCTGCAAAAGCAGCTAGGCTTTGTCACCCGCGAGCCGCGCTGGGCCGTGGCGCACAAATACCCCGCGCAAGAGCAGTTCACCACGGTGCTGGCCATTGACGTGCAGGTGGGCCGCACTGGCAAACTCACACCCGTGGCCAAGCTAGCACCCGTGTTCGTAGGCGGTGTCACGGTGACCAATGCCACCCTGCACAACGAAGACGAAGCCCGCCGCAAAGACGTGCGGGTGGGCGACACCGTGATTGTTCGCAGAGCGGGAGATGTGATTCCTGAAATTGTGGGGGTGGTGTTGCCCAGTGTTTTGCGTGAGGGTGGGGGTCAGAGTCTGGCCGATGCTGAGCCTGTGGCTGAGGTGGAGGCTGGCGCTCAGGGCGCTCTGGGTGCACCAGCCAGCGGCAGCAGCCCAAGCCCGCGTGGCGACGTTTTCACCATGCCGCGCACCTGCCCCGTCTGTGCCAGCGCGGCCGTGCGCGAGGAGGGCGAGGCCGACTACCGCTGCACTGGCGGCCTGTTTTGCGCAGCGCAGCGCAAAGAAGCTATTTTGCATTTTGCCCACCGCCGCGCCGTGGAGGTAGAGGGCTTGGGCGATAAGCTGGTGGAGCAGCTGGTAGACGAAGGCGTGATCAAAACCCTGCCAGATTTGTACAAACTGGGGCTCACGGCCTTGGCCAGTTTAGACCGAATGGCTGAAAAATCAGCACAAAATATAATCGCAGCGCTAGAAAAATCAAAGCAAACCACCTTGCCCCGATTTGTATTTGGCCTAGGCATACGCCATGTAGGCGAGGCCACGGCCAAAGAGCTGGCGCGGCATTTTGGCAAACTCGATGCCATCATGGATGCCACGCAGGAGCAATTGTTAGAGGTGGCCGACGTGGGGCCCATCGTGGCACTGAGCCTGCGCACATTTTTTGACCAAGCGCACAACCGCGAGGTGGTGGAACAGCTGCGCGCCTCGGGCCTCACATGGCCAGAGGGCGAGCCCGCAGCGCAAGCTTTCAAGCCCTTAGCAGGTAAAACTTTTGTCATCACAGGCACGCTGCCCAGCCTAGGCCGCGACGAGGCCAAAGACATGCTGGAAGCCTTGGGTGCCAAAGTGGCAGGCAGTGTGAGCAAAAAAACCGATTACGTGGTGGCTGGGGCAGAGGCTGGCAGCAAACTGGCCAAGGCGCTGGAGCTGGGGGTGCCGGTGCTGGATGAGGCGGCTATGCTGGCGCTCATTGCCTCGGTTTAAAGTCCCTCTGCACTTTAGTGTGGGTTTTGTACACCCCGGTGATTGGCTTGGACAGCTACGCGGCTGTCCCCCGGCCTGCGGCCTCCTCCTTGATGCCGCTGCGCCGTCCAATCCAATCACCGATGCAATTGAGCATTGCATGTGGGCACGATAAAGACATTTCAAACTTGATTGACGTTATCTGCTTGAGGGAATAGTGCGCCACCATCTTTGCAGGCGCAGGGCGGTGGTGCTACCTCAGCGCAGCGGCATCAAGGAGGAGTAGCCGGCCCTAGGCCGGCACGGGGGACAGCCGCGGAGCTGAGGTAGCACCGCCGCCCTGCGCCCACCCACATGCCAGCATCTCGCTAGTCACCCTCTCAAACAAAAATAGGTTAAATTAGCCCAAACCACCGGAGACAAACCATGCACCCCTTCCGATCAGCTGTCGCCAGCTGGGCTATTGCGTTGGCAGCAGCACTCGCCGTCTGCGCCCCCGCCCAAGCCCGCGTTACCCGCATCGTCATCGACGAAACCACCAGCATGCCCACGCCTGCGGGCAGCAGCGCCATGGCGTACCAGCAAATTGCGGGCAGGGCGTTTGGCGAGCTCGACCCTAAGCTGCCGCACAACGCCATCATCCAAGACATAGAGCTGGCTAAAGACGCAGAAGGCAAGGTGCGCTATGTGTCCTCGTTTGTGATTTACAAACCCGTGGATGCCGCCAAAGCCAGCGGCCTGATGTGGCACGACGTGCCCAACCGTGGCCGCGTGTTCCCATTCGCCCCGCAAGAGCGGGCCGCTGGCGATGTGATGCTGGCCAGCGCGTGGCAGGGCGACAATTCGGGCGCTACCACGGTGCGGGCCACGGCCAGCGTGGCGGGCATGCAGTTTTTGCAAGTGCCTGTGGCGCGTGGTGCGGGTGGCGCAGCCATCACGGGCCAGGTGTTTGGGCGTATTGTCAACCGCTCGGGCGCGGCCTCGCAGCCGCTCATGGTGCAAACCAACCCTGTGCCCTACAAACCCGTCAGCCTTGACACCAGCAAGTCCACGCTGGTCTCGCGCAGCGCTGAAAACCAGCGCGGCGAAGTCACGGGCGAGCAAGCCATCGCCCCCAGCGACTGGGCGTGGGCCAAGTGCGACGCGGCCAACCCGTTTCCGGGCAATCCAGATGCCACACATATCTGCCTGAAAAACGGCTTTGATGCACAAAAACTCTACCAAGTGGTGTTCACCGCCGCCGACCCCTATGTGCTGGGCATTGGCTTTGCAGCCTACCGCGACATGGGCACATTTTTTAAAACCGCAGCAGCGGACGATACTGGCACGCCCAACCCCGTGGCAAAAGTTGTCACTCACAGCATCGCGCGCGGCATTTCGCAATCGGGCAATTACTTGCGCGGCTGGCTGCATTTGGGCTTTAACCAAGCAGAAAACGGCGCGGTGGTGCACGAAGGCATGTGGCCCATCATTGCAGGACGGCGCATTGCGCTGAACTTTCGTTGGGCACAGCCCGATGGCGTGCTAGAGCTCTACCAAGCGGGATCCGAGGGCCCGCAGTGGTGGCTGCCACAGGCGGATGCCGTGCGCGGCTTGCCCGCAGCGGGCATATTAGACCGCTGCACGGTTAGCAATACCTGCCCCAAAATCATC
>JAYTMT010000060.1:0-2080 GCA_043728315.1 Polaromonas sp.
GTCGGTGGCCAATTCAGTGTGCTGTCCACAGAGATATTTTTTGCCATCGTAGGGGCGCAGTATGACCAAGGCCGCGCAGCGTCGCTGGCGTGGATATTGACCGGCTTTGCACTGGCAGTGTTTGTCATTCAAAATAAATTGCTGGGTAAGCAAAACTTCACTACCGTCAGTGGCAAAGGCGACTCGGGTATTGCCATGCCATTGCCACCCGCCATCAAACGCATGGTGTACAGCACGGCATTGCCTTGGATGGCGTTCACGGTAGTGGTGTATTTGTTTGCCTTTGCAGGCGGCTTTGTGCAAACCTGGGGTCGCGACTACAGCTTCACGCTATCGCATTTTAAAAATGCGTTTGGCTTGGAGATGGGGCAGTTTGGCCTGGTGTGGGCAGGCACTGCGTGGAACTCGCTGTGGACCACGCTTAAGTTGGCCGCCATCTCTGCGCCCATGACGGCCACCGTGGGGTTGATGATTGCTTACCTGCTGGCGCGCACAGAATTTAAAGGCCAAAGCGCGTTTGAATTTGCAGCGCTGCTGGCTTTTGCCATCCCCGGAACCGTGCTGGGGGTCAGCTACATCTTGGCCTTTAATGTGCCACCTATCGAGCTGACGGGCACGGCGCTGGTGATTGTGCTGTGCTTTATGTTCCGCAACTTGCCGGTGGGCGTGCGTGCGGGCACTGCAGCGTTCAAGCAGCTGGACAAATCGCTGGACGAGGCGTCGATGATGCTGCGCGCCAGCTCAGTGCAAACCTTGCGCTATGTAGTGCTGCCATTGCTCAAACCCGCACTGGTGGCCGCCTTGGTGTACAGCTTTGTACGCGCGATCACTACGGTGAGCGCGGTGATTTTTTTAGTCACCGCTGAAAACGAGCTGGCTACCACCTACATCATTGGTCGAGTGGGCAATGGTGACTACGGCGTAGCGTTGGCGTATTGCACAGTGCTGATTATTTTAATGAGCTGCGCCACAGCGCTGATTCAATGGGTGGTGGGCGAACGCAAGCTGGGTCGCCGCAACGGCGCACCACCCCAAGCACCCGTGGTCGCACATTAACACCACGCTATTTTTTAAAACCAATACGACCATGAACCAAGGCATTTTTTTCAAAAATATCACCAAGCGTTACGGCACAGATGCAACAGCCCCGCTGGCTGTTAAAGGCATTAGCTTTGAAGCCGCCAAGGGCACGCTCACCACCATTCTGGGCCCATCGGGCTGCGGTAAAACCACCACTTTGCGCATGATTGCGGGGCTAGAGTCGCCCACCAGTGGCCAAATCTTCATCGACGGACAAGATGTCACCACACTGGGCCCTGCCCAGCGCAATGTCAGCATGATGTTTCAAAGCTATGCGCTGTTCCCGCATATGGACGTGATCGACAACGTGATGTACGGCCTGAAAATGAGCAAGGTGCCCAAGGCGCTGGCCCTGCAACGTGCGCAAGACGCGCTCAAAAACGTGGGCTTGGTCAACTACGATTCCCGCTTGCCCAGCGAGCTATCCGGTGGCCAGCAGCAACGCGTGGCGTTGGCCCGTGCGCTGGTGCTGGAGCCTGCAGTGTTGTTGTTTGATGAACCGCTGAGCAACCTGGACGCGCGCTTGCGCCGCGAAATGCGCGAAGAGATTCGCAGCTTGCAGCAGCGGCTGGGGCTGACGGTGGCCTACGTTACGCACGACCAAAGCGAGGCGCTGGCGGTAAGCGATCAAATTATTGTGATGGACCACGGCGTGATCGCGCAAAGCGGCTCGCCCCGCGATTTGTACGAATACCCTGCCAGCGAATTTGTGGCGGGTTTTATGGGCGAAGCCATGTTGTTTCCTGGCATCTCCTTGACTGACGGGCATGTCAAGCTGGGGCCTCTGCTAATTCAACCCAAGCAAGCGGTGGCTGCTGGTAACGTGAAAGTGGCTGTGCGCCCCGAGGCTTGGCATATCCATGCTGCAGACCACGTTAAAGAACAGGCTCAAGGCCCGGTTATGACAGCGCGGCTTGCCAAGCTGGCGTATTTGGGCAGTTTTTATGAATACACCTTTGATACTGAGCTAGGTGCTATTTTTGTCGTGTCGTCTGATTTG